>CAIPHQ010000102.1 GCA_903864895.1 uncultured Rhodospirillales bacterium | reverse complement strand
GCCGCAATCGTCCCGCCGGCGTTGAAATGTTGCACGAGGCAGCAGGGCAGACGGTCGTTTTGAACTTCTGGCCGCCATCCTCGGGTGGCAGGCCAGACACTAGGGGGTATAATGACAGAACCTTCCGGACCATCCGCCGGGACCGCACCGCGCGCCCCGCTCATGCGAGCCGGCGCTGGTGCATTTCTGGCCTGTGCGGCGCTTGCGCTGGGGCTGTCCGCCCTGCCGGCGGCAGCGCAGGTGGCAGTGACCACCTACCACAACGACGCCATGCGCACCGGATGGAACAGCAAGGAGACCCAGTTGACCTGGGCTTCCATGGCCGTGACCACGCCGGGCAGCGCGTTCGGCCTGAAATATACCATCCCGCTTGACCAGCAGGTGGATGCGCAGCCGCTGGTGGTACCCAACGTGACCGTCGCGGGCGATCCGAACCCCGGCACGCATGATGTGGTGTATGTCGCCACGCAGGCCAGCACGGTTTACGCCATCGACCCGACGCGCGGCACCATCCTGAACAGCCGCAACCTCGGCAGTGCGGTGATTTACCCGCTGGGTTGCCACAACGCGGAATCGGTCGGCATCAACAGCACCCCTGTTATCGATACTGCCACAAATTCGATGTACGTGATGGCGTACACCACCGAAGGCACCCTGCCCACCTACACGCTGCACCGGCTGTCATTGACTGATTTCAGCGACATCGTGCCGCCGAAAGTGGTCGCAGCTTCGCATTCGCTGACCGACGGCAGCACATTCACGTTCAATGCCACCTATCAGCGCCAGCGTCCGGCGCTGCTGCTGGATCATGGGGCCGTGTACGCTGCATTCGGCAGTTTCTGCGACCTGAAATACAACCAGTCGCGCGGCTGGCTGCTGGGCTGGCAGGCGGATAATCTGACCCCGCTGACGGCCAATGGCGTGGCGGGCACCGTGATGTCCCTGCTGACCGACCAGCAGCCGAGCAACAAGAACAACTTCTTCCTGTCTGCCATCTGGATGTCGGGCGCTGGCCCCGCCGCCGATGCAGACGGCAACGTGTATCTGGTAACCGGCAACTCCAGCAAGTTCGAGAATACCTACAACAGCGCGACCAACCTTGCCGAAAGCGCCATCAAGTTCAACCCCGCCACCAACAGCGTCACCAGCTATTACACACCGGCCAACTCCTATCATCTGGACCAGATTGACGGCGACTTCGGCGCGGGTGGCATCATGCTGCTGCCGCAGTCCGTCACTGGCCTGCCGTCGCAGCTTGCCGTGGCGGCCGGCAAGGACGGCTTTCTGACGCTGATGGACCGCACGTCGCTCGGCGGCTTTGCCACGGGGCCGGGTGGCACCGACAATCCGGTCACCAAGGTCAAGATGCCGGCCTGCTGGTGCGCCCCCGCGTATTTCAGCAACGGTGTGCCGCACATCGTCACCAGTGGTCTGAACAAGGTGTCGATCTGGACGATGAAAAACGCCAAACCCGCACTGGTGGCCGCTGCCTCGGCCTATATCACCAGCGGGCAAGACGGCGGTTTCTTCACCTCCGTGTCCTCCAACGGCAGCAGCGACCCGATCATCTGGGCCGTCAGCCGCCCGGTCGACCAGTCGCCGGGCAATGTCAGCCTGTATGCTTTCAAGGGCCTGCAATCGAAGGGGTCCACCACGCTGACCCAGTTGTACGCGGGTGTCGCCGGTGTGTGGCCGCAGGAGGGCAACTCCAGCATCGTGCCGGTGGTGGCCAATGGCCGCGTGATTGTCGGCAGCTACAAGCAACTGACCATTTTTGGCCTGGGGGGCACGCCATGACCCGCACCGTCTTCGCTGCCGCCACGCTGGCCGCAGCCCTGCTGACCGGGGCGGCCGCCCCGGCCCCGAACAACGTTACGGGCATCATCGGCAGCGTGATCGGCACCGACATGATGATTCAGGACCGCTTCGGAAACCCCGTGCACATCGACGCCGCCCCGGCGGCGGCGGCGGGGCAGGCACAATTGCTGGATCCGGGGCAGCCCGTGGTGGCCTATGGCACGCGTGGCGCAGATGGCGTGCTCCATGCAACGTCGCTGGTGCGGGCCAAACCGTCAGCCGCACTGTGGCCGGCCGACCACTGACCGGCCTGCTGTCATTGCGCGCCGGGCGCCCGGAGGGTGATGACGCCGCCGCCCGCAACAACGTGGCTGCGATGTTTGCGGCTGGCGGCTGACTGACGTCTGGCGCTGGCCGTTATCCCGGCCAGCGCCAAGACCCGTGCGAAGGTTTCGCAGGCACTTTGGCCGCAGGGCCACTGACACGCCGGATTGAACTGCCCGAACCGTGCCCGGCCATTGCAAGGCCCGCAGGATTCCGCCACCAATGCCAGCCGCCACCAGCCGCAAAGCCGAGCCGCCATGGATCTTGTTCAGGCCATCATCGTCGCACTGATCCAGGGCGCGACGGAGCTGTTTCCGGTTTCCAGCCTTGGGCACGCCGTGGTGCTGCCCGCGCTGCTGAACCTGTCGCTGGACCAGAAATCACCGGAATTTCTGCCCTTTCTGGTCATGCTGCACCTCGGCACCGCCATCGCCCTGCTGCTGTATTTCTGGCGGGACTGGTGGGCGCTGCTGATCGGGTTGCTGGGCGTCTCCTCGCCGCACGAGGTCAAGGAAGCGCGCCGCGTCTTCGTGCTGATTGTGATCGCGACCATTCCGGCGGTGATTGTGGGCTTCGCGCTGGAAAAATACGTCCGTGGCCTGTTCGGCTCCCCGGTCATCGCCGCCGGTTTCCTCGCGGTGAACGGCGTGATGCTGGCCTTCGGTGAGCGGATTCGCGGCATGGGCCACCGCCCTTTGTCCACGCTGACCACCGGTGACGCGCTGGTGATCGGCTGTTTTCAATGCACCGCCCTGATCCCCGGCATCTCCCGTTCGGGGGCCACCATTGTCGGCGGCCTGCTGCGTGGCATCGACCATGAAGCCTCGGCGCATTTCTCGTTCCTGATCGCCACCCCGATCATTCTGGGTGCCACGGTGCTGGAAGTGCCCAAGCTGATGAAGGCGGGGCTGCCGCCCGATACACTGCCGGTGGCGGTGATTGCCGCCGTGGTGGCGGGCGTGACGGCGTTCATCAGCACCGCGTTCCTGATGCGCTACTTCAAGAAAAACGACGACATGGCGCTGAATCCGTTCGCGGTGTACTGCGTCATTGGCGGGCTGGGCAGTCTGGCATGGCTGCTGCTCCGGTGAAGCGCAGCCATCTGTTGCTGGTGGCGGCGCTGCTGTTCTGCGGCGCCGGGATGCCGCTGGCGTCCACCCCACTGGGACGCCTGTATCTGCCAAGCTGGAAAGCCCGCCACGAAGCCAAGATTGCCGAAATCCACAGCCACAAGGTCGATCTGGTGCTGCTGGGGGATTCCATCACCGCACAGTACGAACATCGCGGCCCCGACCCGTGGCACGATTTCCGCGCGGTGTGGCAGCGCTTCTACGCCGACCGCAACGCCGTCAATCTGGGCTTTGGCGGGGACGCGACATCGCATCTGCTGTGGCGAATGCAGAACGGCGAACTGGACGGCATCACCCCGAAAGCCGCGATCATCCTGATCGGCGGCAACAATCTGGGCCACCTGCACTGGGCCGCGCCTGAGTCGGTGCAGGGTATCGTCACCGTGGTCAACGAAGCCCGCCGCCGTCTGCCGCACACCGGCATCGTGCTGATCAGCGTGCTGCCCAGCATCCGCAATGCGTGGGTGGACCGCAACACTGTCGAGATCAACGCTTCCCTGGCGCGGATTTATGGTGAGGCCCGGGTGCCCGGCGTGACCTTCGTGGACGTGACCAACCTGTTCATGCGCAACGGCAAGGTGGATGCAAACCAGTTCAACGACACCTTCCACAAGCCGCCGGAACCGGCCCTGCACCCCACGCCCGAAGCGCAGGCGCTGATGGCGGCGGCCATTGAACCCTATGTCAGCAAATTGATGGGCGACCGCCCGCACTGAACGGGACCGCTGAAATGCCACTCGCCCTGCGCCCCAACTGCGAATGCTGTGACCGCGACCTGCCCAATGGCGACACGGATGCGCGCATCTGCACATTCGAATGTACATTCTGCGCGGACTGCGCCACGCAGCGCTTCGGCGGTGCCTGCCCGAATTGTGGCGGCGATCTGGTGCTGCGCCCCACCCGCCCGGCGGCACTGCTGGCCAAATACCCGCCGTCGCAGGACCGGGTACGCAAGCCGCACGCCCCCTGCGCCGCCTAGGCACCGATCTTGCGGTCCGGAAATGCCAGTTCGTGGCGGGCGCGCCATTCATCGCTGACGTAGTTGATGATCAATGACCGCCGCACGCCCGCAATCGGGCGGCGATGGAAGCCGTGCCACGTGTCCGCGCCGGGGATGAAAATGAACCCCTCATTGCGGCGATACGGCACCGAGGTAACGAAATTGTCTGGCCCGGCCAGCAGGTCGGTGCCCCACGCCTCGCTGCCCGGTTCGTCTGACAGATAGATCAGCATGGTGAACCGCTTGGCGCCAATGTCGGTGTGCGGTTCCAGCCAGAACCCATCCGTGTCCAGACAGTATTCGATGCGCAGATAGCTGCCGGACAGGTCCACACCGCACACGCGCTGCAACCGGGCAATCACCGCTGCCTCCTGCCACGCGGCGGCGATGGACGCGCAGACCGGGTGCTGCGCCTGCTGGTCACGGCCAAAGAACAGACGGGTGCTGTTATGGGTCTCCCGCCGCCCCATGGTGTCTTCCACCGGCGGCGGGGCGTAGGGAAGTGCGTCGATAGCGTCACACGCCGCTTCCGGCAGCGGGTGATGCAGCAGCCAGTGGCGGAACGGGGTTTGCGCCCGCCTGCTTGCGGCCAGACTGGCCTGAAACCGGGCGGCGACGGCAGCCGCGTCAACCATGGCGCACCAGCACGAGGCCCGGCGGTGTCCGGTTCAGCGAGGTCTGACGCAATGCGCCGAGGGTGAACAGCATGAGAATCGCCCGCGAGGGTTCACGCCACTTCGATAGAACCGGCGCGCGATGGCCAACATGACCTGCGTCAATCCTGGCCCACTGCCCCCTCGCGCCCGGCGCCGTCTCTGGCATACTGCGGTCAACTATCGCGACAGGGGAGCAGGTTTCATGGCAGAGTTCGATCTGGTGGTGCGCGGCGGCACGGTGGTGACCGGCACGGACACCGTGCGCGCCGATGTGGGCATTCGCGGCGGCAAGATTGCCGCCATCGCCGACAGCCTGACCGGCCCGAGCGTGATCGACGCAGGCGGATTGCTGGTGCTGCCGGGCGGTGTGGACACGCATTGCCATATCGAGCAGTTGCGCGGCGACGGCACCGCCGACGAGGAAACCTGGTACACCGGCAGCGGCAGTTGCCTCGCGGGCGGCACCACCTCGGTGGTCACCTTCGCCACGCAGTTCAAGGGCCACGGGCTTCTGGAGCCGCTGGCCGATTACCGCAATCGCGCGAAGCAAAGCATGGTGGACTACTCGTTCCACCAGATCATCACCGACGCCACCGACGAGGTGATTTTCAAGGAAATTCCGCAAGTCGTCTCCGAGGGTATCCGGAGTCTCAAAGTGTTCCTCACCTACGATCCGCTGCATCTGGACGACCGCGCCTATCTGCGCGTGCTGGCCGCAGCCCGCCGCAACGGCGCGTTCGTGACAGTGCATTGCGAGAACTATGAGGCGATTGGCTGGCGCACCGAGGCGCTGCTGGCCGCAGGCCGCACCGAGGCCAAATACCATTCCTGGTCGCGCCCGAGCATCATCGAGCGTGAAGCCACCCACCGCGCCATCGCGCTGGCCGAAATGGTCGATCAGCCGATTCAGGTGTTCCACGTCTCCTGCGCCGAAGTGGCCGAGGAGATTGCCCGCGCGCAGCATCGCGGCCTGAAAGTGTGGGCCGAGACCTGCACGCAATATTTCGTGCTGACCGCCGGCGATCAGGACCGGCCGGGCTTCGAGGGCGCCAAATACATGTGCAGCCCCTCCCCGCGCGACACCGCCGAGCACGCCCGCATGTGGGACGTGATCCGCCGCGGCACCATCGACGTGGTCAGT
>CAIPHQ010000101.1 GCA_903864895.1 uncultured Rhodospirillales bacterium | reverse complement strand
ATCGCTCGCATTTACGCCAGCTACGGCATCACGATGCCGCCATTGCCAAGTTGGCTGCCGATGGCACCATCGCTCGCATTTACGCCAGCTACGGCATCACGCTGCCGCCTCCCCGCTAACCACCCAGCGCCGCGTCGGTTTCCAGCCGGCGCGGCAGGCTGCCCTGGCTTCCCGCGCGGCTGCAACACAGCCCGGCGGCCACATTGGCCCGCGTGATCGCCGAACGCAGGTCCAGACCCCGGTCCAGTCCTGCGGCCAGAACACCCGTAAAGCAGTCACCTGCCGCCGTGGTGTCCACCACCGTGACCTTGTGGACCGGCATTGACCACGCGCCGCCCGGTGCGGCCACTTCCAGCCCATCGCCGCCCAAGGTGCGAACCACGGCCACGCCCAAGGCGGCGTGCAATCCGGCCGCATCTCCCGCGCTGCCGAGGCTTTCACCCAGCCAGCGGCCTTCATCCTCATTGACCACCAGCACATCCACCGCGCGCAAGGCGTCTTCGGCCAGCGCCGCCGCCGGGGCGAGGTTCAGCACAATGCGCGCCCCTGCCGCTTTGGCACGCCGGATCAGCGTGGCGGTCTCGGCCAGGTCGGTCTCGGCCTGCAACAGCAGCGTGGTGGCGGGGCCGAGCATCGCCTGCTCCACTTGCGACTGCATGGCCAGCAGATTGGCGCCGGACGCCACCGCGATATGGTTGCCGCCCTGCGGATCGACACAGATCGAGGCGCACCCGGTGGAGGTGTCACAGCGCTTGACCCGTGAGAGGTCCACACCGGCGTCGCGCATCAGCGCGAGCGCCTGATCGGCCAGCGAATCCTGCCCCACCGCGCCGGCAAACAGCACATGCCCGCCGTCACGCGCGGCGGCGACGGCCTGATTGGCCCCCTTGCCGCCCGGCTCGATCCGCATCGCCTTGCCCAGCACAGTCTGGCCGGGCAGCGGCAGCGCCGGCAGCGGAAAGATCAGGTCGAGATTGATGGAGCCGAAGCAGACTATCATGGCCGTTTCCCGTGTTGGCGGCAGGCGCCGCGACGGGATTTAGGCGCGCCGCGCCGCGTTGGGTCAATCGGCGGCGGCCGCGTTCAGCCCAGCCGCCTGCGGCGGCGCAGGGCACCGAACCCACCCACCGCCCCCAGCAGCAGCATCGCCGAGGCTGGCTCGACAACCGAATAGCCCGCATCCGGCGCACTGACAAAATTGCTATCGAACTGCAGATATTTCGGCGCGGACAGACCCGTCGCACCAACACCGCCCGAAGGCTCCTTGGTGCCGTCGATCACCCGGGTCAGGGTATCGGTCAGCGTGCTGAACATATAGATGCCGTCCGTATAACCGGACGTGACGCTGAAACTGCCATTGCCGCCGCCGCCAAGGGCCGCGATATACAGATTGCCGTCCGGGCCAATACTGTTGCCGAACGTGAATTCCAGCCCGTTCTTGCTGCTGCTGCCGATATAGCTGCTGCCGGTCAGCAGCGACGGCACATAGGTGCCATCACTCTGCTTGCCGACATTATAGTGCAACACACTGTCTGGCCCGCCGCGCACATTGTTGTCCACATACAGCGTGCCATCGGACGCAATCGACAGTCCGGTCGGGCGGAACGAGCCACTGACACCGCTGTTGCTGGCCGAGACCACGGTTTTCAGCGAACTGGCGTCCAGATTGGAGTTCAGCGCAATGATGGCGGCACCCGACGCGTTGTAATTGGCCACATACACCGTGCCGTCGGCCGCCTGCGCCACATCATGCGCGCCGGCGTATTTGTAGGAACTGATGATCGAGCCGTCGGCCAGACTGACTTTCACCACATAGCCGGCCGTTTCCAGCGGCGCGTACATGTATTTGCCGTCCGGCGTGACCAGCACATTGCCGATGCCGACATTGCCGCTGTTGTAGGCGCTGAAGTTGATCGGGATGGTGCCGATATAAGCGCCGTCCAGCGTATAGCGGCTGATCGTGGTCACGCCGGAGCCGTGCGTGCCGCCGACCAGAATGATGTCGTTGGCGGTGCCGTGAATGCCCTCTTTCACCGGCAGGGAAGACCCGCCCAGAAAGTAGGCGTTCGAGGTGTTGCCGTTGAACCCGTACGGCGTGATCGCGGTGATGGCGTTGGTGGTCTGGTTGTAGGTGTATTGATAACGGTCCAGCTGCGACAGGCCGTAATCGGCCACGAACATGCTGCCGGTCTTGATGACATCCGCGTGCGCCGGCGCGATGGCAGCGCAACTGACGGCAACGGCAAGCACGGCAATGATCTGGCGCATCGAACTCTCCCGCAGGCCATCTGGCCCGGTCCGCCGGTTCGCCGGACCGTTATAGATGCACTGTCGCGAGTAACGTCATATGCAATTAAGTGCAATTTCGCAAGCCCGGAAACCGATGCCGCATCACATCGGCCGGTTGTTCCGGCTCAGCCTGTATGCAGGCGGATTTATCCGGCGGGAACCGGCGCGCGCACCGCCACCGGTTCGAACACCATGCGCGTCACGCTGTCCGGATCACGGTCGAACAGCGCGGCCAGCAGCAACACCGCCCGGTCCGGCGTGTTGCGCCCCTGCTCCCAGTTTTGCAGCGTGCGCACGTCAAACCCCAGCGCATCGGCGAAGTCCCGCTGCGACAGGCGATGGCGGGCGCGGATTTCGGACAGGAAGGTGGCGGGTTCGGGGAAGGCGCGGCGGCGTTCGAGATGGACCTGAAGCGCCGGCAGGTCGTGGGAGATGACCCGGACTGGCCCCAGTCGTCCGAGCAGCGCCTTCAATTCGGAGTTCTGCGACACTCAAAAACTCCCGCGCCCATCTGGCCAATGCCAGCACATTTGCTACGCCCAATCGATTAGCGCCCGATCCGTCAATGTGGCAACCATACAGACGAACAATCTCTCCGTTGATTTCCACATCAGCAAGAACCTCGATGCGATCAGCTTCACGCCTGAATTCGACCGTCACAACACCGCTGTTAAACGCATAGGCTGTCAGACGCCATCCATTGACTACGTGATTCGCGGACAAAAAATCAACCCT
>CAIPHQ010000100.1 GCA_903864895.1 uncultured Rhodospirillales bacterium | reverse complement strand
CGACTGCACCGCGCGCAGCACGCGCTCATCCTCGCCCTCGGCATACACGATGCGCTGCGGTGCCGCCTTCGCGGCCTCGAACACCGGGCGCATCAACTGGCCGGAGCGGTACACAAACCGCTCCAGTTCGCGCTGATAGGCGGCGAAATCGGCAATCGGGCGGGTGGCCACACCGCTGGCCATCGCCGCGCGTGCCACGGCGGGGGCGATGTGCAGGATCAGGCGCGGGTCGAACGGCTTTGGGATGATGTACTCGGGGCCGAACACCGGGGCGGCACCGCCATAGGCGGCGGCCACCACCTCACTCGCCTCGGCCCGCGCCAGCGAGGCAATGGCCTCCACGGCGGCGATCTTCATCTCCTCGTTGATCGTCCGCGCGCCGGCATCCAGCGCGCCGCGGAAGATGAACGGGAAGCACAGCACGTTGTTGACCTGATTGGCATAGTCGCTGCGCCCGGTGGCCATGATGGCGTCCGGCCGCACCGCTCGCACCGCCTCGGGCAGGATTTCCGGGTCCGGGTTGGCAAGTGCGAGAATCAGCGGTTTCGGGCCGAGCTTGGGCAGCCACTCGGCCTTCAGCACGCGCGGTGCGGACAGACCGAGAAAAATGTCGGCCCCGTCCAGCACCTCGGGCAGCGTGCGCGCATCGGTGATGTGGGCGTAGCGGCCCATGCGATCATCCAGCCCCTCGCGCCCGGCATGCACCACGCCCTTGATGTCGGTCAGCGTGACATTTTCCGGCTTCAGGCCGATGGCCACCAGCAAATCCACACAGGCCAACGCCGCCGCCCCCGCCCCGGAGGTGACAAGGCGGCAGTCCTCCAGCCGCTTGCCCTGCAACAGCAGGCCGTTGCGCACGGCGGCCGCCACCGTGATGGCGGTGCCGTGCTGGTCATCGTGGAACACCGGAATTGCCATGCGCTCGCGCAGGCGGGCTTCGATGTAGAAGCATTCCGGGGCCTTGATGTCCTCCAGATTGATCGCGCCGAAAGTGGGCTCCAACGCCGCCACCACGTCACAGAACTTGTCGGGGTCCTGCTCGTCCACCTCGATATCGAACACGTCGATGCCGGCGAATTTCTTGAACAGGACCGCCTTGCCCTCCATCACCGGCTTGCCGGCGAGCGCCCCGATATTGCCAAGGCCCAGCACGGCGGTGCCGTTGGAGATGACGGCCACGAGGTTGCCGCGCGCGGTGTACAAATGCGCGTTGGCCGGATCGTCAACGATTTCCAGACAGGCGGCGGCCACACCGGGCGAGTAGGCCAGCGCCAGATCGCGCTGCGTGGCCATGCGCTTGGTAGGCTCGATGGCCAGTTTCCCGGGCCGTGGCAGGCGGTGATAGTCCAGCGCCGCCTTGCGGAAATCCTCGTCCATGCAAGCTGCTCCTCGCGAGGCGCGGAGGATCGTACGCGGCGGGGTTTGGGGCAAGTGGGGGCTGGGTTGCGCAGCGGTCCCCCTATGGCATTGACGCACCCTGCCGACATGCCGCATCGACGTGGCGTGCATTCGGTCTTGGAAACCTCGATTTCCACTCGCCGTGCCGATGCCATGCTGACGCGCGGCGAACGCGCAGATCTGATCACCAGATTGGCCCGCGATCCGGCTGGCGGAGACCTGTTTCCGGGCTTGGGTGGCATCCGCAAGATGCGGTTCGCGGCTGGCGGGCAGGGCAAGAGGGGCGGATTTCGGGTCATCTGGTATCATCAGGCGGACCATCAGCCGGTTCTGGCGCTGCTGATTTACGGCAAGAACGAGCAGGCCAATCCGTCGCCCGATCAGACGCGGGCCATGCTGGCAATTGTGGAGCGGATGCGACGTGGTGCGGACAGGGTGTGACGGAGGTTCGAATGGCAGGCAAACGGGTGAACATAGCGGATGAATTGCTGGCGTCCTTGTCGGAGGCCGCCGATATTCTGGCTGGCAAGACGGCCCCGGCCCGGGCGTGGCGGCTTCCCGACACCGTTGATGTGCGCAGCATTCGTGCCAGCACGGGACTGAGCCAGCCTGAATTCGCCAAACGCTTTGGCTTCAGCGTCAGCGCCGTACGGGAGTGGGAGCAAGGGCGGCGGCAGCCCGAAGCTGCGGCACGCGTGTTGTTGCTGGTAATCGCCAGCAGGCCCGATGTGGTGGACGACGTTCTGGCGGCCGCTATTCCGCAAGCGGCCTGAACAGTCGCGCGGCTTCAGCGTTAGGGGCCGCCGGCAACACGCCGCTCCAGCAACACCATATCCACGCCGTGATACGCCGTGTCCGCAAACGCCGCGAACCCAAGTTTGCCCGCCACATGCAGCGACGCCGCATGGTCCGTCTGGATCATGCACGTGATCCGCGCGGCAGGATGCCGCACATCCGCCCAAGCCAGCGCCGCGCGCATGGCTTCCTCGGCAAGCCCGCGCCCGTGCATGGCGGTGGCGAGCACCCATCCGGCTTCCAGCGTGCCATCCAGCGAAGGTTGCAAGCCGCGCTGCACATCGTGGAATCCGGCCTGGCCGATGAGCGCGCCGCTGTGCCGGTCCTCGACGGCCCAGAAACCGAAGCCCATCACGTGCCACATGCCGAACAGGCGCAGAAATCGCGCCCATGCCGCCTTATGCGACAGCGCCTCGCCGCCGATGAAGCGCACCACCGCCGGTTCGGCCCACATCGCCGCATAGGCCGGGAAATCGTCACGGTGAAACGCGCGCAGGCGCAAGCGCGGGGTTTCAAGCGTTGCAATGCCAATCATGGGGTCCGCCCGTTTTCGCCCGCTGACAGGGGGCGGTCACCGCCGCCCGGGCATGCTACGAGAAGAAAACTGGTGCGGTCGAGAGGACTCGAACCTCCACAGGGTTTCCCCCACAAGCACCTCAAGCTTGCGCGTCTACCATTCCGCCACGACCGCACCGTGGGAAGTGCGGCGGTATAAACGAGGACCATGCACACTTCAACCGCCCTGCCGCCCCCCGAGTCGCAATTGGAGTGGCAATTCTCAGACGGCCTCGTGCCCTACAACGACGCCATCGCCGCCATGCAGGCGCGCGCCGCCGCAATCCGGGCGGGCACGGCGGGGGAACTGGTCTGGCTGGTGGAACATCCGCCGCTGTTCACCGCCGGCACCTCGGCCAACCCCGCCGATCTGAGCAATCCGCTCGGTTTTCCCACCTATGAGGCCGGGCGCGGCGGGCAATGGACGTATCACGGGCCGGGGCAGCGCACCGGCTATGTGATGCTGGATCTGACGCAGGCGCATGGCCCGGTGCCGCCGCGCGATGTGCGGCAGTATGTGTGGGCGCTGGAGGAATGGCTGATCCGCACGCTCGACCGCTTCAACGTGCGCGGGGAGCGGCGGGAGGGCCGGGTGGGCATCTGGGTGGCTGACCGTGCCGCCGGGACCGAGGCGAAAATCGCCGCCATCGGTGTGCGCATCACGCGCTGGGTGTCGTGGCACGGCGTGGCGCTGAACGTGGCCCCCAACCTGTCGCATTTCGGCGGCATCGTGCCCTGCGGCATCAGCGAGCATGGCGTGACCAGCCTGCACGCGCTGGGTATTCCGGCCACCCTGCCGGAGGCCGATGCGGCGCTGCGGCTGGCATGGGCCGACGTATTCGGCGGATGATTTTTGCACGCGTGATTCACGTTTCCGGCGTTCCGCCTGCAACGATCACGCTCAACCGAACACGCGCTCCACCACCTTGCCGATGGCCATCACCACCGCGCCCCACAGGAACGCCGAGCCCCAGTTTGCCAACTGGAACTGGATGGGCGGCATCTCGAAAATGCCGCACAGCAGCGGCACGGTGGCCCGTGCCGGGCTGAAGAAGCGGCACAGCACCACGCTCATCCAGCCCCATTTGTGAAAGAACGCCTCGCCCCGCGGCAGCAGGCTGGGGTAGCGGGTGAACGGCCAGCGATGCCAGGCGCGTTCCTTCATGCGGTCGCCGATGCCGTAGGACAGCCAGTCCCCGAGCGCTGCCCCCACGCTGATCGCCACCCACACCGGCCAGACATTCGCCCCGCTGAGGCTGACCAGCGCGCTGATGGCGGCCACCACCACCGAGGTGGGTACCACCAGCGACACGAAGGCCAGCGATTTCAGGAATGCCAGCAGGAAGGCGATGGGCCAGACCCATTCCGCATAGGACTGGAAAAACGCGATCACTGCGTGGCCTGACGGCGGAAGCCGGGTTCACCGGGCGGCTCGGCCGGGTGTTCGGCAATGTCGGCCACATCGGCGTGCGGCGGACCGCGCCAGCAGGCGCGCAGCATCTCGGCCACAGCGGCTTCGTCGCCGGTCAGCAAGGCTTCCACGCTGCCGTCGCGGCGGTTGCGCACCCAGCCATGCAGGCCCATTGCGGTGGCGTGCGCCACCAGCCAGTCACGGTAGCCCACACCCTGCACCCGGCCGGAAATGATCAGCCGGGTCGCGGTCATGCGCGCAGCAATTCCAGAAACCGCGCCGCCACGGCCACATCGGCGGCCATGTTGGCGCGGCGCTTCACCGCCTCGGCGTCCGGCCCCCAGAGTTCTTCCTGAAACAACTCGTCCAGAACCGACAGCCGGAACGCCTCCTCCTGCGCCAGTTCGCCATCGGCCAGTGCGAGTCCGAGCACGAGGCTGCCAAGGGCCGGAACCGCGACGCCCAGCGCGCCGAGGGCAAACGGATGCAGGCTTGCCACTGCCCCGGCGAGTGCCGCCAGCGCGCCGGGATCTTGCGGGACGTGGATGATGCCCTGCGTGGCCGCAAGCCGGGCGGCGAACCGGCGGTCCGCCCAATCGAGCCAGGGCTGCCACGCAGCCTCCTGCCGCGCGGTCAGCACCGGCGGATGGGGGGCGCGGTAGCACAGCAGGTCGGACTGGCCGTACTGCGCCAGTTCCAGCACCACGGGTTCCGGATTAGGGGCAATCCGCTCCTGCGCGGTGCCCGCGATGCGGGTCAGCGGCAGGTCGGCATAGGACAATTCACCGCCCTTGCCGCCCCCCGCCGCCTGCCATTCGGCGGCCACCGCGTCGGCCAGGGGTGCCACCGGCAGCAGCACCGGCGCGCCGCCCGGCACGCGCACCGGCTTGCCGTCCAGCATCACTTGCCAGCCAACGCCGTCCGCCGCCTGGATTGTGCTGGCGGTGTCCCAGAAGCGTTTCATGCCGGGCGGTCAGTGCTGCGCATTCTTCGGAACATCCCCGAATTTCGGCAAAAGTGGTGCCGGTGTGGCCTGCGTCTGGGCGGGCGCAGGAACTGGCGTGCCACGCACGGCGGCGAGCGCCGGCGGGCAAGGGTCAGCGGGTTTTTCGGCTGGCCTGGCACCGGGCAGCAGCGCCGTGACTGTGGCGGACAGCGCCCCGCCCGCCTTGCCGCCGGGCGGCATCTCGACGGCATATTTCGGCTCCAGCAGGCGGCCATCCACCCGCACCGGCACCACAATGCCCGGCCCGGTGCGCAACAGTGGTTTCAGCCGCAAATCCAGCAACTCGCTGCCCAGATTGATGCTGCCGGTGCCATCGACCGACAGACGCCCGGTATCGGCCACCAGCGTGGTCACACTGGCCTCGCCCTGCCGCACCTCAAACCGCGCCGCTAGGCAACGCAGCCGCGTGCGGCCCATGCCGCCCAGCATGTTCGGCGGAGCTTGTGCGGCTTTCAACAACGGCGACAGCAGGCTGCCGACCAGCACATTGCTCAGATCGCCATCCTGGATCGTCAGCGACAATCGTCCGTTCAGGCTGGCGGCCAGATTGTGCGGCGTGCGCCCGGCGGCGGTGAGTGCCGCATCGATGAACACGTTTCCGGTGACCGATTCGTAGTCCCCGAACGGCGCGGCGATGGCCTGGAGCGTCACCGATGGTGCCCGCAGCGAGAGTGCCACCGGCGGTTCGGCAGCACGGGACTCGATGCTGAATTTGGCGTCAACCCGCCCGCCCGGGGCATCGCCCGACAGCGGATCAAGCGTCAGCCGCCCATCCTTCAGCACCATCCGTCCGGCGATGTTGGCGTAGGACAGCCCCTTGGCCAGCAAGGCGGCGGCAGTGAACTTGATGTCCGCGTCCGCTTGATCCAGCCAATGGAGGTCGATCGGAACGCTGGAAAACAGCATGTCCGGACTGGATGGGGTATCCGGGGCAGCGACGGCGGCGGGCGGCGGCGTGGCGGTGCCCGGGACGGGTGGCGCGGCCTTGGGCGCCGCCGGACCTGCGGAGGCCAGTGACGGACTGGCCGACAGAATCGCCAGCACCGCATCCAGATCGAGTTGCCCGACCTTCAGCGTGCCGCGCAGGGCGGGCCGGGTGGTTTGCAGCAGGGTCACATCGCCGCCGAAATTGCCCTCCGGCGTGGACACCGCAAGCCGCCGCAAGGAAATGGCGCGGCCCGGCGCGATTTCGCCGTCCAGCACGCCTTCCAGACCGACCTGCTTGAAATCGGGCAGGGTGCGGCCGGCCAGCGGGGACAGCGCACCAAGACTGGCCGCGCGCGCGATGATCGAGACATCTAGCCCGGACAGTTTGGCCGGGGCGCGGGCCGAACCTTTGACCGACAGCAGCGCCCCCAGCGCCTCGACGCTGAATTCCAGCCGCACCGGTGCCGCAGGCTGCGCGCCCGGCAGCGCTGCGGACAGCTTGGCGACCATGCCCGAGGCATGCACCGGGATGTCGTGGTATACCACCGCCACATCTGCCGTGACCGGCTGGTCGAGCGCCGGGGCGCTGAAATCGGCGTGGTCCACCTTGATCCCCGGCAGATCAGCGGGGGCCAGCAGACCGCTCAGATGCAGCGTCAGCCCGCTGAGTTCCGCCGCCGATCCCTTGACCTTGCGGATGTTCAACGTGGCGCTGCCTTCGCGCAGCTGCATCCTGGGGTCCGGCAGAAATTCTTCAATCGCCGCCAGATCGTTGACCGCCGCGTCCAGCAGAAACTGGAAGGCCGGATCGCGCCGCGCTTGCGTGACCGACCCGCGCGCGGCCAGCCGCACCCCGTCCGAATTCAGCTTCACCGCCACCTGCCACGGCAACGTGGCATTCGGGTTCAGCAGCCGGCCAATCGGGCCGACATCGCCGCCCACCGTCAGCGTGCGGCCGCCGCTGTGCAGCCGCCCGGTGATCAGCATCGAACTGCCGAGGGATTCGGCGCGCAATTCCAGCACCGGAATGTCCACGCGGGCCACCCGCCCAGTGCGCGGATTGGTCCAGCCGACGCTGCCGCCTTCAATCTTGACCGCGCCGAACTCGAGCGGCAACGCCGCCGCCGCGGCATCGGCCTCCTCCGCCGGGGCCTCATTGGCCGGCGTTGCGGCGGGGCGGGGTGAACTGCCCTGCGCCGCGGCGAACAGCGGCAATTCATCGCCAAAAACGCCTGCCAACTCCAGCGCCGGCTTGACCAGCACGAGCCGTTCGATGGCCACACTGCCAAACAGCAGCGGAATTGTGGCCAGCCGAATGTCCAGCTTCTGCACATGCAGCGCACTGCCGCCGGGCGGGGCGGCCAGCGCCACGTCATGCAGCGTGATCGTCGTGCTGAACCCGGGCGAGACTTCGACGGGGCCGGCAATCTCCACGTCGCGCCCGGTGGCGGTCTGGATCGCGGCGGCGATGTCCGGCTTGTAGGCGTCGAAATCCAGCAGGAGGCTGGCTGCCACCACAGCCACCACCAGCGCCACGGCGGCGGACACCGCAACGGTGGCCAGCCTGCGCAACCAGCGCAGCAATGGCGGCCCGCCTTCGGGCGATTTCTTGCGTCGGGGCATCGATCCTCATCTGCACCACTGGCCACAAGAATAGACCGCCACGCGGCCCAGCGTCACCCGGCGCGGTGTGTCATCTCCATTGCGGCGGCGCAGCCGCGGGGGCCGTGAAGCCGAGATCGCGGAACGTCTCGGCCATGTGCGGTGGCAGGTCGGCTTCCACAATCAGCGTGCCGCCCTTCGGGTGCGGAAAACTCAGGCGGCGGGCGTGCAGGTGCAACTGCTCGGACAGGCCCTCCACCAGCGCGGTGTTGCCGGTCTCGCGCCACTCGCCATAGGCCGAGTCGCCCAGAATGGGTGCGCCCAGTGACAGGCAGTGCACGCGCAACTGGTGGGTACGCCCGGTCAGCGGCTGCAATTCCAGCCAAGCGAGCTTGCGCGCGGCATGGTCCAGCGTGCGGTAGTCGGTGATGGCGTGGGCGGCATCCGCATCGCCCTCCTCGGCAACCGTCACCCGGGCGGCGCGGGATTTGCTGAAGCTGGGGTCGCCGCGCGACAGGGCGAGTTCCACCCTGCCCTCCACCGGCACCGGGCGGCCCTTGACCACGGCCCAGTAGGTTTTCTGGACCGCGCGGGAACGGAACGATGCCGCCAGCTTGGCGGCCACCCCAGGTGAGCGCGCCACCACGATCACGCCCGAGGTATCACGGTCCAGCCGATGCACCAGACGCGGCTTATCGGCGGGCGTGGTGGCCAGCGCGCGCAGCATGCCGTCCAGATGTCTGGAGATCCCCGGCCCACCCTGCGTCGGCAGGCCGGATGGCTTGTTGAGCACCACGATCTGCGCGTCCTGATACAGGATCAGGCGTTCCACCTCGGCGCGCAGCTTGGGGTCGATGGGCGGCGGGGCCACCACCTCGGCGGGGGGCGGGGACGGCAGCGGCGGGATGCGGATGATCTGGCCGGGTGCGAGGCGGGTTGCCGCCTCAACCCGGGCGCTGTCTACACGCAGTTGCCCGGTGCGGCACAATTTCTGGATCACGCCCTGCGTCAGATCCGGGTAGTGGCGGCGCAGCCAGCGGTCGAGGCGGATATCGGCCTCATCGGCGCTGACTTCGCGCAGAAGAACAGTCATTTGCTTCGCTCCTCGCGCAGCTTGGCCCAATAGGCCAGCCGCTTGCCGATCTCGCGCTCGAACCCGCGGTCCCGCGGGCGGTAGAGTTCGGCGCGCGGCATGCCATCGGGAAAATAGTTCTGGCCGGAGAATCCGTCTTCGGCGTCGTGGTCGTAGGCGTAGCCGCTGCCGTAGCCGAGTTGTTTCATCAAGGTGGTCGGGGCATTCAGGATATGGGCGGGCGGCATCAGGCTGCCGGTGGCGCGCGCGGCGCGCTGCGCCTCACCATACGCGGTATAGGCCGCATTGGACTTCGGCGCTGTGCCCAAATACAGGATCAGTTGTGCAATGGCGAGTTCGCCTTCCGGGCTGCCCAGCCGCTCATAGGCCTCCCACGCGGCAATGGCCTGCGGCAGCGCGTTGGGATCGGCCAGACCGATATCTTCCACCGCGAAACGGGTCAGGCGGCGGACGATGTAACGCGGGTCTTCGCCGCCCGCGAGCATGCGGGCGAACCAATACAGCGCCGCATTGGGGTCGGACCCGCGCAGCGATTTGTGCAGCGCGGAGATCAGATTGTAATGCTCCTCGCGGTCCTTGTCGTACAGCGCCGCGCGGCGGGCCAGCAATTCGGACAAGCCTGCGGGGTCGAGCTTCGGCTGATCCGGCGGCAAGGCGGCGAGTTGTTCGGCCATGTTGAGCAGATAACGCCCGTCGCCATCGGCCATGGCGCGCAGCACCACGCGGGCGTCCGGCAACAGCGGCAGTGCCAGGCCAGTTTCCGCCTCGGCGCGGTCCAGCAGCAGGTCCAGCGCCGCATCGTCCAGCCGCCGCAGCACCAGCACCTGACAGCGCGACAGCAGCGCGCCGTTCAGCGCGAAGGACGGATTTTCCGTCGTGGCGCCCACCAGCGTAATGGTGCCGTTTTCCACCACGGGCAGAAACCCGTCTTGCTGGGCGCGGTTGAAGCGGTGGATTTCATCGACAAACAGCAGCGTGGCACGGCCCGACTGGCGCAGCACGCTGGCTGCCTCGAACGTGCGTTTCAGGTCGGCCACGCCGGAGAACACCGCGGACAACTGCACGAATTCCAGATCGGCCTGCTCGGCCAGCAGGCGCGCGATGGTGGTCTTGCCGACGCCGGGCGGCCCCCACAGGATCAGCGAGGCGAGGCTGCCGCGCCCCAGCATGCGGGTTAGCGTGCCCTGCGGGCCGACGAGATGGTCCTGCCCCACCACCTCGGCCAACGCGCGCGGGCGCAGACGGTCAGCGAGCGGGGCGGTCTGCGCGGGCTGGAACAGCGGCGCTGCGGGGGCGGGCTTGCGGGACATCCGCCCCAGCATATCACGGCGCGGCGGGATTGCGGGCGGGGGAGATTGCGGCGAGTCTGCCGCGACTGCACGACGCACAGGGAAACGACGATGCCAAGCTACGACTTGAACGGCAAAACCGCGCTGGTGACCGGCGCCATCTCCGGCATCGGGCTGGCCACCGCCACGATGCTGGCGCAGGGCGGCGCGAAAGTGGCGATCAACCATCTGCCGGATGACCCGCGTGTGGACGCCACGCTGGGCAAGCTGCGCGATCAGGGCTTCGACGTGGTGGGCATCCCCGGCGCCATCGGCAGCGGCGCGGAAGATGCGATTGTGGCCGCAGCACTGGGTGAACTCGGGCGGCTGGACCTGCTGGTCAACAATGCCGGCACGCCGGGTGTGACCAAGACCGTCGGCGCGCAACTGGATTTGCTGACCGACGAGGTGTGGGACAGCGTGCTGTCCACAAATCTGGTGGGCCTGTTCCGCATCACCCGCGCCGCCGCCCCGGCGTTGCGCGCGGCGCATGGCGCGGTGGTCAGCATCGCCTCCATCTCGGGCCTGACCTCACGCGGCAGCAGCATGGCCTATGCCGCCACCAAGGGCGGCGTGATCACCCTCACCCGCCATCTGGCCCGCGCGCTTTCGCCGGAAGTGCGGGTGAATGCCGTTGCCCCCGGTTCGGTGGACAGCACCTGGCAAATCCAGTGGACCAACGAGGAGGTGCAGTTCGCCACCGACAACGCGCTGCTCAAGCGCCGCTGCACGCCGGAGGATATTGCCGAGGTGGTGGTCTACTTGGGCTGCGCTGCAGCGATGGTGACAGGACAGACGCTGGTGGTGGATGGCGGGCTGACCGGCTGATTCGCGACAAACCGGCACCGGGCCTGCTATACTGCCTGGCATGCCCAGTGCCCTGCGCAAACCGATCAGCGTGGCCGAGTTCCTCGCGTGGGAGGAACGGCAGGAATTACGTTACGAGTTTGATGGCATGCAAGCCGTGGCCATGACGGCTGGCACGCTTGCGCACGATGCCATCACCTTCAACCTGCGCCGGGCACTCGACGCCCGCCTGGGCAAAGGCTGCTGCTCGGCGCATGGCCCGAACGTCAAAATCCTGACGGCAGATCGAATCCGCTATCCCGATGGCGTTGTGACGTGCACGGCGCAGATCCCCACCCATACCATCGTCGATGCCCCGATTGT
>CAIPHQ010000099.1 GCA_903864895.1 uncultured Rhodospirillales bacterium | reverse complement strand
GTGCAGGCTGGCGCGGGAAACCAGAACGCCGCCCACATTCACCGGCAGCAATGCCGCTACCGGGGTCAGCGCCCCGGTGCGGCCCACCTGAATCAGGATGTCCTGCAACACTGTGGTGGCCTGTTCGGCGGGGAATTTCCACGCAATCGCCCAGCGTGGCTCGCGCCCCACGTAACCCAGACGCTCCTGCAAGCCGAGGTCGTCGATCTTGTACACCACGCCGTCGATGTCATACGGCAACGCCGCACGCTCGGCCCCGATGCCGGCCTGAAACGCCGCCGCTTCGGCCTCGCTGTCCAGCCGCCGGTTATGGGCGTTGACCGGCAAACCCCAGTCTTTCAGCCGTTGCAGATAGTCCCAGTGCGTGGCCGCCACCGGTTCGCTGGAGGCCCCCATGGCGTAGGCGAAGAACGACAGGCGGCGGCCCGCCGTGATGCTGGCATCAAGCTGCCGCAGGCTGCCGGCCGCCGCGTTGCGCGGGTTGGCGAACGGGCGTTGCCCGGCTTCGTCCTGTGCCGCGTTCAGCGCCAGAAAATCCGCCTTGGTCATGAACACTTCGCCGCGAATCTCGATGCGGGCGGGGGACGGGCCAGACAGTGTCAGCGGCACATCGGCGATAGTGTTCAGGTTGGCAGTCACGTCCTCGCCCTCGGCCCCGTCACCGCGCGTGGCGCCATGCACCAACACGCCGTGCTCGTAGGTCAGATTGACCGACAGCCCGTCGATTTTCGGCTCGGCCACGAAGGTCAGCGCATCCTTCAGCCCCAGAAACCGGCGCACCCGGTCGCAGAATTCGGCGAAGTCCTCCGGCGCGAAGGCGTTGTCCAGCGACAGCATCGGCACCGCATGGCGCAGCTTGGCAAAGCCGCCCGCAGGCGCGCCGCCCACGCGGTCCCGGGGTGAGTCGGCGCGGACCAGCGCAGGGAAGGCGGTTTCGATGGCAACCAGGCGCTGGCGCAGCGCGTCGTAGTCGGCATCGGTGATGTCGGGCGCATCGCGCTCGTAATAGGCGGCGTTGGCGGCCGCAATCGCTTCGCCCAGCCGCGCCAGTTCGGCGCTGGCCTGCGCCGCAGTCAGGTCCGAAATCGCGATCACGCGGCCCCCAGCAAGCTGTCAGCGGCCGCCCGCGCGGCCTCGGTGACGGTTTCCCCGGCCAGCATCCGGGCGATTTCCTCGCGCCGCGCGCTGCCGTCCAGCATTTCAACGCGGGTTTCCGCCCGGTTGCGGCCCGAGGATTTGGCCACGCGCAGATGCGCCGCGCCGCGTGCGGCCACTTGCGGGCTGTGCGTGACCAGCAATACCTGCACGCGCTCGGCCACGCGGGCCAGCCGCTCACCCACCGCTGCGGCGGTCGCGCCGCCGACGCCGGAATCCACCTCATCGAACACCAGCGTGGGCACCGGCGAACTGCCTGCCAGTACCACTTTCAGCGCCAGCAGCAGGCGGGACAACTCGCCACCCGAGGCCACCTTGCCCAGCGGCCCCGGCTCCTGCCCCGGATTGGTGGCGATCAGGAAGCGCACCGAATCGGCCCCCAGCGGCCCCCATGCCGATTCATCGAGTGTGGTGATCTCCGACACGAAGCGCGCCCGCTCCAGCTTCAGTGGCGGCAATTCGCGCGCCACCGCCCGGTCGAGCCGCTGCGCCGCATCGGCACGGCACTTGGACAGTTCCGCACAGGCCTGCACATAGGCCGCGCGGGCACTGCGGGCGGCTGCATCCAGCGCGTCGATTTCTGCCTCGCCGGTTTCCAGTGCCGCGAGCCTTGCCTGAAACGCCGCCAGCAATTCGGGCAGGGCGGCCACTGTGGTGCTGTGCTTGCGCGCGGCGGCGCGCAGCGCGAACAGCCGCTCCTCCGCGCGTTCCAGCAGACGGGGGTCGCCTTCGGCGGTATGGGACAGGCGGGCCAGCAGCGACTCGGCTTCGGCCAGTGCTGCCTCGGCCTGATCCAGCGCCTGCAGGGCGGGCCCGGCTTCGGCGTCGGTGCCAAGGCGTTGCAGCGCCCGGCTTGCGGCGCGCAGTGCGGCCGCCGGGCCGCTGCTGCGGCGGTCACGCGGGGTCAGTTCCGACAATGCGCTGGCAATCGCCGCCGCCCGGCGCTCATCGGCCTGCAAGCGCTGCCGCTCGGCCGCCAAGGAATCTTCCTCGCCGGGCTGAGGCGCCAGCGCCGAGAGTTCGCCGCCTGCGTGGCGCAGCCAGTCCTGATCGCGCAGCGCGGCGGCAATCGCCTCACGCGCCGCATCGAGCGCGCGCGCCGCCTCCCGCCACGTGCGGTGGCGCTGCGCCACGGTGTCGCGCAAGGCGGCGGGCACCGCGAAGGCATCCAGCAGCAGCACATGTCCGGCCGGGTCGGCCAGACCCATCTGGTCGTGCTGGCCCTGCACCTCCACCAGCAGCGCGCCCACCCGGCGCAGCAAGGCGAGGCTGACCGGCGAGTCGTTGATGAAGGCGCGGGAGCGGCCATCGCGGGTCAGCACCCGGCGCAGCACAATCTCGTCCTCGGCTTCCATGCCCTGTTCGCTCAGGATCGCCCAGGCCGGGTGTGTGCGCGCCAGTGAGAACACGGCGGCGGCGGACGCTTGCTCCGCCCCCACGCGCACCAGCCCCGACTCGGCGCGCGCGCCCAGTGTCAGGCCCAGACTGTCCAGCAGGATCGACTTGCCCGCCCCGGTCTCGCCGGTCAGCACGGTCAGGTGCGCGCCGAAACTCAGGTCGAGCCGTTCGATCAGCACCACATCGCG
This sequence comes from uncultured Rhodospirillales bacterium, assembly GCA_903864895.1. GTDB lineage: Bacteria > Pseudomonadota > Alphaproteobacteria > Acetobacterales > Acetobacteraceae > CAIPHQ01. The sequence goes on along the minus strand of CAIPHQ010000099.1, from coordinate 5,456 downwards.
AATCGACAGCGCGGTCAGCATGCGGGATGCCCGGACCGGCGGCGGCGCTAGAACACGGTGCCGAAGGTGCGGCCAAAGAAGCCGCGCGTATCGGCGCTGTGCGGCGCGGCATTGGCATTCAACTGCCCGGCGGCAATCAACTGGTTGTAGCTGTCCACATACCACTCGCTGCCCGGATAATTGTGCCCCAGCACGGCGGCGGTCTTGCGCGCCTCGGCGGGCAGGCCCAGCAGCAGGTATATTTCGGTCAGCCGGTGCAATGCTTCCGGCACGTGGTTGGTGGTCTGGTAGTTTTCCACCACGCGGTTGAAGCGGCCCAAGGCTGCCGTGTACAGGTGCTGTTTTTCATACCAGCGTCCGATTTCCATCTCCTTGCCGGCCAGATGGTCGCGGGCAAGGTCGATCTTCAGACGGGCGTCGCGGCCATAGGTGGTGTCGGGGAAGCGGTTCACCACTTCCTGCAACGCGGCCATGGCTTCCTGCGTGCCCTTCTGGTCGCGATAGACGTCGGCAATCTGTTCGTAAAAGCTCAATGCACGCAGATAGTAGGCATAGGCGATGTCGCGGTGTGCCGGATGAAGCTGGATGAAACTGTCCAGCGTTCCGATGGCGTCGTTATACTTTTCCTGCTTGTACTGGCCGTACCCCTGCATCAGCAGCGCCGTTGTGGCCCAGGTAGAGTACGGATAGTACTGCTCCACATTGTCGAACTGCTTCACGGCCACCGCATAGTCGTGGCTGTTCAGCGCATCGACGCCGTTGTTGTAGGTCATCTCGGGCGAGATCTTGGTGGGGTCAGGCCCTGCCGGCTCGCTGCTGCCGCCGAACAGGGAGCACCCGCTCAGGATCAGCAGCGCGGGCAGGGCGGCATAACGGAAAGTCTGCAAGTTCGGTCACCGGGCCAGATGGGTGCAGGCGTTATAGCACGCCGCAGCGGCAGACGAAGCCTCTGCGCGCATGGCCCTTGGGTAAAGCCAGCCGGTCAGGCCGCCGCGTGCTCCAGCCAGCGGCTCCCGGCGGTCTGCATCGCTGCGGGCAGCGGGCGCCAGTTGGCCGCATCGGCAAACAGCGCGCGCAACAGGCGGTTGTTCAGCGCATGGCCGTTGCGGTGGCCAATGAAGCGCGCGCGCAGCGGTGCCCCGGCCAGCGCCAGGTCGCCCACGGCGTCGAGCAGCTTGTGGCGTACGAATTCGTCGCGCATCCGCAGCCCGGCCGGGTTGAGGATGGCAGCGCCATCCACCACGACCGCGTTATCCAGGCTGCCACCCAGCGCCAGTCCGGCGCTGCGAAGGGCCTCGATTTCGCTGACCATCGTGAAGGTGCGCGCGCGCGCCAGTTCGGCGCGGAACGTCTCAGGCGTCAGCCGCAGCGTCAGCGCCTGCCGGCCAATGGCGGCGGCGTCGAAGGCAATCGACATCGCCATGTCGAACCCGAACGCGAACGGGCGAAGTTCGGCAAACGCCTCGCCCTGCTCCACACGCACCGGGCGCAGCACCTCGATGCCGGAGGTGAATTCGCTTTGCTCCACCACGCCCGCGCAGTCGATCAGGAACAGGAACTCGGCCGCCGAGCCATCCAGAATGGGCACTTCGGCGCAATCGAGTTCCACGATAGCGTTGTGCACGCCTGCGCCTGCCAGCGCTGCCATCACATGCTCGATGGTCGCGGCGCGCGCCTCGGGCTGGCCTTCCAGCCCGATCACGGTGCACAGGCGGCTGTCCACCACATGGTCGAAGCGCGCGGGGATATCCACGCCAAGGTCGGTGCGGCGGAACACGATGCCGGTTCCGGTGGCGGCCGGCCGCAGGCCAAGCTGGACGCGGCGGCCGGAGTGCAGACCCGTGCCCATACAGGTGATACCCGTGCGCAGCGTGCGCTGACGCTCGGGGCCAATCTGCAGTGCCGGAGTTTGGGGAAGCCCGTCCATGATGCGTCTGCTGATCCCGCCTGTGGCAGCGCTGTCGCGCCGTGCGGATGCTGCTGCACCGCGAATCGCAGGCTGGCAGTGCGGCCGGTGTTTGGCCAGTCAATCATTATTTCCGAATATTTCGATGCAACCCTTTGATTTTGCGGCTAATGTCGTGGCGCGGCAAGAAGGGCTGGACAGAAATTTAACTGCCGATTCGCGGGGCTTGTACAAGCCAACGGCGGCGCGGCAAAAACTGCCGCGCCGCCGTGGTGCCGCAAGGTTCAGGACTGGCGGCGCAGGAATGCCGGAATCTCGAACTGGGAGCCTTCGCCGCCCGGGGCTGCCGGATTAACGTTGCTGCGCGGCGTCTCGGCACGCTGCTCGGCGTAGCCGGTTTCCACACGCGCGGCCGCCTGCGGGGCCGCAGCAGGCGCATCGTGGTTCTCGCCACGCAGGCTGCGGGTCACCCGGCTGAACAGGCTGCGTGACGGCACGGGCTGCGGCTGCGCTGCTGCTTCTGCGGGTGCCGGTGCGAACAGGCCGTTGTCAGCCCGGCCCGGATAGCGCGTGTCACCGGCAAAGCGGCTGGCCTCACGCTGCTGCGGCGGCTGCTGCGGGCGGACCTGCGGCTGCGGCCGGGACTGCTGGGCGGTTGGCTGACGCACCGATTCGGCGAAGGGCTGCTCATATTCCACCGGTGCCACGTCCGGCTCGGTGATGTTCAGCGCCGTCGCACCCTGCGTGCGGCTGGCCGGGTTCAGCGTGTAGGCGGCACCGGCCTGCGGGGCCGTGTTCTGCTGGGCCGCGACGCGCAAGCCGGGCTGCGCCGGGCGCAGCGGCACCGCGCCGCCCTGACCGCCCGCCACGTGACCACCGGCCACGTGACCACCGGCCAAGCCGGGGCGGGCGTTGGGCTGCGGTGGTGCCGTGTTCGGCAGGCCGGTGGCGGCCGCAGTGCGCGGCAGGCCCGGGTCAACCGCGGCGGGCCGCTGCGGCTCGGCTGCGGCAGGCTGCGGTTGCGCGGCACCGGGCTGGCCGGTGGCACCGCCCGGCACAGCTACAAGGCGCGGCCGCTCGGCACTGCGCGACACGGCGCTGTCGATGCCGGTGGCCACCACAGACACCCGCACCTTGCCGGCAAGCCCGTCATCCACCGCCGAGCCGAAGATGATGTTGGCTTCCTCGTCCACTTCCTGACGGATGCGGTTGATCGCCTCATCCACCTCGAACAGCGTCATGTCCTCGCCGCCGGTGATGTTGATCAGCAGGCCCTTGGCACCGGACATGCTGGTGTCTTCCAGCAGCGGGTTGTTGATGGCGGCCTCGGCGGCGCGCACCGCACGGCCTTCGCCATCGGCCTCGCCGGTGCCCATCATCGCCTTGCCCATTTCCGCCATCACGGTGCGGATGTCGGCAAAGTCCAGATTGATCAGGCCGGGCGCCACCATCAGGTCGGTCACACCGCGCACGCCCATGTACAGGACGTTGTCGGCCATCTTGAAGGCTTCTTTCCAGCCGGTGCGGTCATTGGCCAGACGGAACAGGTTCTGGTTCGGGATCACGATCAGCGTATCGACATACTGCTGAAGGTCCTCGATGCCCGCTTCGGCGGCCCGCGCGCGGCGCACGCCTTCGAAGGTGAACGGCTTGGTCACCACGCCCACGGTCAGGATGCCGCGTTCCTTGGCCATCTTGGCGATGATCGGGGCCGCGCCGGTGCCGGTGCCGCCGCCCATGCCGGCGGTGATGAACACCATGTGTGCGCCGTCCAGATGCCGGTCGAGTTCATCGGCGGCTTCCTCGGCAGCCATGCGGCCCACTTCCGGCTTGGCGCCAGCGCCGAGGCCCTGCGTGATGTGCGGGCCAAGCTGGATGCGCCGCGCGGCGCGGCTGTGCACGAGCTGCTGCGCGTCGGTGTTGGCGACGACGAACTCCACGCCCTGAAGGTTCATCGCGATCATGTTGTCGACCGCGTTGGTGCCGCCGCCGCCCACGCCGATCACGGTGATGCGGGGCGTGAAATCGGTATGTGCCTGCTGTGTCACAGTAAGGTTGAGGGTCATGGCTTCCGCTTTCCGCTAGGGCGTTGAGTGTACGGGATGCTGCCGATTCGCAGCGATGTCACAGCCGGTCCCGGAGAAATTTGACGATGCGCCGCGCCAGCCCGCCGGGCTGTTCGGCCTCCAGGTCGATGTCGTGCAGCGTGCGCCCGGCACCGGACGCCCAGGCCAGCATGCCCACGGCGGTGGCGAAGGCCGGGCCACTGGCGCTGTCCGGCAGTCCGCGCGGGGCGGCCACCCGGCCGATGCGGGCCTGACGGCCCAAAATCTTGCCGGCCAGATCGCTCACGCCGGGCAACTGGCTGGCCCCGCCGGTCAGCACGATGCGGTTGCCCTGCATGTTGGTCAGCCCCGCCGCATCCAGCCGGTCGCGCACCAGCTGGAACGTCTCCTCCAGCCGCGGACGGATGATGTTGATCACCATGCTGCGCGGCACCTTGGCAATCTGGTGCTCGTCCTCACCCATCAGCGGCACCGGCAGCATCTCGCGGTCATCGTCCGGGCTGGAATAGGCGCTGCCGTACATGGTCTTGAGCCGCTCGGCGTGCGGGGTGGGCGTGGAAAGGCCGCGTGCGATGTCGTGGGTGATGTGCGACCCGCCGATCGGCAGTTGCGCGGTGTCCAGCAACTGCCCGTCGGCGAATACCGCCATGCCGGTGCTGCCGCCGCCCATGTCGATGACGGTGGCACCCAGTTGCCGCTCGTCCTCCACCAGCACGGCAAGACCGGATGCCATCGGGGCTGACACCATCTCGGAGACTTCAAGATCGCATTGCAGCAGGCAACTGCCCACATTGCGCAGCGCCGGGCGGAGCGCATCGACCACATGCACGCGGGCACTGAGGGTTTCGCAAAACAGCCCGCGCGGGTCGGCCACGCCTTCGGCGTTGTCCACCGACCAGCCCAGCGGCAGCGCGTGAATGATGTCGCGGCCTTCGCTGGCCGCGCGGGTGCGCCCGGCCAGCAGAACCCGGCGTACATCGGCTTCCGTGACCGCGCGCCCGCCCATATCAAGTTGCACCGGCACCACGTGGCTTTCCGGCTGGCCGCAGGACAGGTTGACGGTGATGCTGCGCAGCCGCACGTCGGCTTCGGTTTCCGCCTGTCCCACACAGGCGCGGATCGCGCGCTCGGCTTCATGCAGTTCGGCGATGGCCCCGCCGCGCACCCCGCGCGCCCGCTGCCATGCAAACCCCAGCACGCGCGGCGTGCCATCCGACTCGATGCGCCCGATGATGCAGGCAATCTTGGTGCTGCCGATATCAAGCACGCCAATCGAGCCGGACTGGCGCAGCCGCGGGCGGCTGGCGGGTTCGTCTTCCTCCTCGTCCAACGGCAGCGGCAGTTGGAAGCGGCGCGACAACTCGTTCATGTCGGCTTCCTCGTGGTCGGAGGGGCAGGGGGCGGTACGGGCGGTGTGGGGGTGTCCGGGCCAGTGCTGTGCGGTGCCGTGACCTGAGTATTGGCTGGGGTATTGGCCGGGGCAT
>CAIPHQ010000098.1 GCA_903864895.1 uncultured Rhodospirillales bacterium | reverse complement strand
GGTGCTGCCGTGGCCTGCCAGCAGCACCAGACGGGCGAAGGGGCCGGTGAGTGACATGCCGCGCAGCGCCGCCTCGGCCAGATCAACCCGCCGTGCCGGGGCAAGGCCGGTCTGCCGCCCCTGAAGCTGCACTTGATCCAGTAGCGGCGCGCCCTCGGCCTCCAGCGCCGAAACATCCAGCCGGAAACTGTCGCGCGCGAGTTTGCCCGCGAACAGCAGCCCCGCGCCTTCCATGAAGGCGAAACACGCTGCCGCCGACTGCTTGAATGCCTGCCACGCCTGCGCCGCCTGCCGCTTCACGGTGCGTGTGCGGGCGGCCTCCGTGGTGCCGGACTCGCAGATCAAAGCCTCGGGTTGCAGCAGCACCGGGCATTGCGCCGCGCCGCGCGTCTCGCCCAGCCGCACATATTCGAACGCGAAGCCGAAGAACCCGGCGAAGCCGAACGTCTCCGCACCGGGGCAGGCGGTCTCGAGAGCGCGGCGAAAGATTTCCGACCGCACGTCGATGCAGAATGCCGCCTGCAGCGCGGGCCGCGCGGCAGGGCGGGCGTGGGCCGGGCGGGCCAGTTGCGCGGCCAGATGGCGCTGGAACCGCGATTCATAGGCGCCGTGCAGTGCAAGGCCTGCGGCCAGCCCGGTGTCTGCACCGGTGGGGCGGGCAAGGGCGGCGCGCCACGCCGTCTGAAACGCGCTGTCCGTGCGCTGGCAGAACAGCGCGTAGCCCCAGGCCACCCGGATGGCCAGCAATTGCACCAGCGCCTCGCTGGCCGCCCCCGCCGGTTCGCCCGGCCAGCCAAGGTAGCGCGCGTGCCCGGCCCAGCCGCCGATATCCAGCAGCGCGCGAAACAGATAATCGGCGGTGGCTGCGGGCGGGATGTCCAGGGCCGCCACGACTTCGCCAATCGCCGCCACTGGGTCGCCCGGCAGGCTTGCGATCAGGCGGCGGAAGCCTTTGATGCCCATGGCCTCGGCATTGCGGTCGTGCCGCATCGCCGCGCGCCACGCCGCATAGGGCGGCAGGCCGCGGAACGGCGCAGGCCATGCGGCTTGCCCGGCGTCGAAATATCCGGCGCACCACTTCGAGATCTCGTCGATCATGAACGCGGTGCGCGAGGCCTGTTTGTCACCGCCCGCCAGCGCATCCAGCACCTCGGCCACCGTGGCAACGGCGGGCGGGCCAATGGGCGGAGCGTCAGGAGGGGCCTCTGCTGCCGTCAGCCCCAGTTCGCGCCGGTAGAATTCGCGCGGCATCAGCACATCAATGCCCGCCACACGCCGCAGCGTGGCGCAGGTCTCGGCGAAGCTCTGGTTGGTGAAACCCAGAAACGGGTTCACGGCGACGAAACTGTCCAGCGGCCATAGTGGCGCGATGCGGGCGCAGGCGGCGGCGATGGCGGTGTTCATGCCACGCCCCCGTCCCGGATGGTCCGGGCCAGCGGCGGCGGGGCGGGCCAGAAGCGCAGCACCGCGCGGTTGGCCAGCGTGTTGACGTAAAGCCCGTTGCTGAGATGGATGTGCAGCGCCTGCCACAACGGCGAGCCTGCCACTCGCAACCGCCCTGCCGCATCGGCCACGCCAAGCCCGGCCAATGCCAGCACCGCGACAAGCAGCACGGTATGGGATGAGGTGGCAGGCAACGCCCCGGCCAGCACGGTCGCGGCCAGCGCCTGCAAGGCCAGATACAGCCCGGCCACCGCCAGCGCCGCACCCGCCACGCGCAGCCCCGCCGCCCGTTCCGTCCGTGCCGGTGGCTGGGTCAGCACACTGCCCGAAGACAGGAAGGCATGTGCCTTATACAGCCCGTGCGCCGCGATATGCAGCATGGCGGCGGAAAACGCGCCCAGCCCGCATTCCAGCAGCATGAAGCCCATCTGCGCGATGGTGGAATAGGCCAGCGCGGTCTTGATGGCACTTTGCGTGCGCATTGCCGCCGCGCCGAACAGGGCGGTGATGCCGCCCACCGCGACCAGCAGCGCCATTGCCGCCGGGGATTGTTCCACAACGCCCGCAAACCGCAGCACCAAAAACCCGCCCGCGTTGATTACGCCCGCATGCAGCAGGGCCGAGACCGGGGTGGGGGTCTCCATCACCTCCAGCAGCCAGCCATGCAGCGGGAACTGCGCCGATTTCAGCACGGCGGCACAGGCCAGCAGCACCGCGGCCATCCCGGCGCTGTGGCAATGCCGGGCCACGGCCACGTCCAGACTGCCGCACTCCTGCCACAGCAGCACCATCGCCGCGATCAGGCAGGCGTCACCGGCCCGGCTGACCAGAAACTTCTTGCGTGCTGCCAGCACGGCGGCGGGCCGCCCCGGATAGAACAGCAGCAACCGGTGCAGCCCCACGCTCACACCCACCCATGCCAGCGCCATCTGCGGCAGGTTGCCCGACACCGCCAACAGCGACACGGCGGCCAGAGTCAGGCACAGCCACCGCATGAACCGTGTCTGTCCGGGGTCACCCGCCAGATACACCGCGCTGAAGCGCACGATCACCAGCCCGACAAAGCCCACCAGCACGGCGAATACTGCCGACAGCGCATCGGCATACACCGCGCTGAACGCCGCCGTTTGCAGCGGCCCGGCCACGGCCACCCACACGGCGATGGCAATCGCGGTGGCCAGCGCCATGGCCGCTGCCGGTTGCGCGCCGCGCGGCCACAGCCCCGCGAGCAGCAATGCCAACGGGCCGAGCAGCGGGAACAGGGCGGGGTCTGGCATCGAACGCTCCGGCAACAACGCAGCGATGGCTAGCGCGGCCGGAAGGATCGAAAAAATACAAAGTTTGCATCAGATCGTTCGATTTTCTAGGAAGCATCATGCCCAACCTGAACTACCGCCACCTGCGCTATTTCCGCGCCGTCGCGCTGGAAGGCAGCCTGACGCGGGCCGCGCAGCACCTGAACCTGTCGCAATCGGCGCTGTCGGCGCAGATTCAGACGCTGGAACGCCAGTTGGGCCACGCGCTGTTCGACCGGGTCGGGCGGCGGCTGGAACTCACCGAAGCCGGGCGCATCGCGCTCGAATACGCCAACACGGTGTTCGAGGCCGGGCACGAACTGCTGGGCACGCTGCAGGGGCGCCGCAGCGGTGCAATTCAGCGGGTGGCGGTCGGCGCACTCACGACGCTGTCGCGCAACTTCCAGATGGGGTTCCTGCGCCCGTTGATCGGGCGGCACGATGTGGCGCTCACGCTGCGCTCCGGCACGCTGCCCGCGCTGATCGCCGATCTGGAGGCGCATGCGCTGGACGTGGTGCTGGCCACCGGCCCGGCGGACCGGGCGTGGGGGCATGCGCTGGTGAGCCACCTGCTCAGCCAGCAACCGGTCAGCTTGGTGGGCCGCCCCGCGCCGGGGCAAACGCCACTGCGCTTCCCCGATGATCTGGCGGGACTGCCGGTGCTGCTGCCCGGCCGCGACAGCGACATGCGCGCGGCCTTCGACCGGGCGTTGGAGCAGGCGGGCATCACGCCGCTGGTGCTGGCCGAGGTGGACGACATGGCCATGCTGCGCCTGCTGGCGCGCGACAGCGGCGTGCTGGCGCTGGTGCCGCCCATTGTGGTGCGCGACGAACTGGCGTCTGGCGTGCTGGTGGAACGCTGCCGCCTGCCGGATGTGACCGAGACATTCTACGCCATCGTGCAGCAGCGCCGCTTTCCCAATCCGCTGATCGCGGATCTGCTGGCGCAGGCCAAGCACGCGTAACCGTCACGCAGCCCAGCCCCCCAACGCCCGCCCCTTCCGGCGCGGCGCGCGGCGCGACAGCATTGCCCGATGAATGGGGAAACGCCGGATCACCGCGCCCACACGTTGTTCGGCACGCCGGACTTCGTGAAGCTGTGGGCGGTCGGCGGGCTGGCCAACGTGCTGCGCTGGCTGGAAGTGCTGGCCGCTTCGTTGTTCACGCTGGACGCCACCGGGTCGGAATTCGCCGTCGCCGCCGTGGCGGCCGCGCGCAGCCTGCCGCTGATCCTGATGGGCGGGCTGGCGGGCGTGGTGGCCGATGCGCTGAACCGCAAGGTGATTGTGGTGGGCGGCATGCTGCTGACCGCCGCATCCTCGGGCGGGGTGTTCCTGCTGGCCTGGGCCGGGGTGCTGGAGCCTTGGCACCTGTTTGTGTCCAGCGCCGTCAGCGGACTGGTCTATGGCACCGAAATGCCCGCCCGCCGCCGCATGGTGGGGGAGAGCGTGGTGCCCGCAATGGCGGCGCGCGCGGTGGCGATGGACAGCGTGACCATCTCGGTCAGCCGGGTCATCGGCCCGGTGGTGGGCGGGGCGGCGTATCAGTTTCTCGGCCTGACCGGCGCGTTTCTCGGCTCTGCCATCATCAGCCTGATCGCGGCGTGGGTGGCCACCCGCGTGCGCCACACCCAGACCACCCGCGCGCTGGCGCTGGGCGGCCTGTATGGCGATTTCGCCGAGGCGCTGCGCTTCGTGCGCGCCACGCCCGCGTTGATGGCGCTGCTGGGCGTGACGGTGGCGCAGAACCTGTTCGGCTTCGCCTACACCTCGCTGGTCGCCCCGCTGGGGCGGGAGGTGTTCGGCGTTTCGGCGGTGATGGTGGGCGTGCTGGCGGCTGCCGAACCGGGCGGGGCGAGCCTGGGCGGACTGCTGCTGGCCGCCCGCGGCCAGCCACGCGGCCAGCCAGTGTGGCTGATGATGGCAGGGGCCGGACTGTTCTGCGGGCTGATGGCGCTGATTCCGCTGGCACCGTGGTATTGGGCCTGCTGCGCGCTGCTGCTGGCGGGCGGGTTCGGGATTGCGCTGTATTCCAACGTGCAGACCACCATCGCACTGACCGAAACCCCGCCCGAGATGCGCAGCCGGGTGATGGGGTTGATCACGGTGGCCATCGGCACCTGGCCCGCCGGGCAGATGCTGGCCGGATGGATGGCCGGGCGCGTGGGGACGCTGTGGGCCGTGGGGCTGGTGGGCGTGTCCGGCTGCCTCTGTATCGCGGCGGTGGCGGCGTTGTACCTGCGGCGGCGGGGGATGTGCCGCTAGGCCTCCGCCAGGGCCCGCAACGGCACCAGACTCGGCGCGCCGGACGGTGTGTGCGCCATCGCGGCCTCGATGCCGAACACTTCGGCCAGCAGGGCAGGCGTCAGCACGGCGTCCGGTGTTCCATGCGCGTGCAGGCGGCCGCCGTGCAGCACCGCCACGCGGCCGGCGAAGCGCAGCACCAGATTGAGGTCGTGCACGGCCATCACCACCGCCACATTGCGGGTCCGGGCGATGCGGCACAGAAGTTCCATCAACTGAAGCTGGTGCCGCAGGTCGAGCGCGCTGGTCGGTTCGTCGAGCAGCAGCAGTCCGGGCTGGCGGGCCAAGGCCTGCGCCACGTACACCATCTGCCGCTGCCCACCGCTCAGTTGGCCGATCGGCCGCCCGGCCAGCGCAGCCATATCCAGATCGTCCAGTGCAGCCAGCGCCACATCGATGTCCTCGCGCGGCACTTGCCAGCCCAGCCGGCCGATGCGGCCGAGCAGCACGACGTCCAGCACGCTCAGCCGGGCGGTGCCGCCGATGTCCTGCGGCAGGAAGCCGATGCGCGCCGCCAGATCGCGCCGGCTCAGTTTGGCCCGGTCCTCGCCGCCGATCCGAATTTCCCCGCTGCTGCCGCACAGCCCCAGCACGGCGCGCAGCAGCGAAGACTTGCCCGAGCCGTTGGCGCCGGCCAGCGCCGTGACGGTGCCCGGCGCTGCCGAAAAGCCGATTCCGCGCAACACGGTGCGGGCGCCATGCCGCACCGAAACATCGTTCAGGTGCAACATCACGCCGCACTCCGGTGGCCGCGCAGGACCAGTACGAAAAAGAACGGCACGCCGATCAGCGCGGTGACGATGCCGATGGGAAACACCGCCCCGGCGACGATGGACTTCGCGGTGGTGGAGGCGACCGAGAGCAGCAGCGCGCCCAGCAGGGCGGACATCGGCAGCAGAAAGCGCTGATCCTCGCCCACCAGCGCGCGCGCCAGATGCGGGGCTACCAGCCCGACGAAGCCGATGGTGCCCGCGAAGCACACGGCGGCGGCGGTCAGCAGCGAAATGCCGGCGAACACCCGCAGCCGCAGGAATTCGACATGAATTCCCAGACCCTTGGCCCGCTCCTCGCCAAGCCGCAGCGCGGTCAGCCGCCATGCGTCGGCCAGCAGCGCGGGCAGCACGATGGCCAGTACGGTGCTTACCACGCCCGCCGCCGGCCAGCTGGCCCGCGCCAGACTGCCGAACAGCCAGAACACGATGGTCTGCAACGCCTCGGGCGAGGCCCGGTATTGCAGCAGCGAGAGCAGCGCGTGGAACATGAACATCACCGCGATGCCGGCCAGAATCATCGTCTCGGCATCCAGCCGCCGCAGCCGCGCCACGGCGGCAATCAGCAGGCTGGCGGCCAGACACGCCACGAAGGCGCTGGCCGGGGCCAGCACCTCTGGGCGGACCGGCAGCGCGCCGCCGAACAGAATCGCGGCGGCGGCTCCGAATCCGGCGGCCGAGGACAGGCCGAGCGTGTACGGGTCGGCCACCGGATTATCGAGGATCGTCTGCGCCGCCGCTCCGGCAGTGCCGAGGGCTGAGCCCACCACCACCGCCATGGCGGCCATCGGCAGCCGCAGGGTCCAGACGATCACCCCGTTGGCCCCGGAATCGCCACCGCCCAGCAGCGCTGCAAGCACATCGCGAACGCTCAGCCCGGCCGGGCCGCTCATCACGTCGGCCAGCGCCGCCGCCATGACCAGCCCGGCCGCCGC
>CAIPHQ010000097.1 GCA_903864895.1 uncultured Rhodospirillales bacterium | reverse complement strand
GCTGACCGGGGCGGACCCCGCCGGGGCCCTGCCCGGCACGGTGCTGCGCGTGACCAACCTCGCCGCCCCGGACGGCACACCGCTGGGTGTGCTGGGCGACGGGGAGGTGAGTTGGCACAGCGACGGCTGGTTCCGCGAACAACCCTTCGCGGTGGCCACGCTGCGCGCACTGGTGGTGCCACCATCGGGCGGTGACACGCATTTCAGCGACATGACGGCTGCGCTGGACACGCTGCCCGCCGCGCTGCGGGAGGCCATCGCCGGGCGGGCGATCCATCACCAGACCGTCTATACCGAGGCCGGACCGCTGCGGCAGGGCATGGCCCACCCGCCCAGCCCGGACATCCGCACCTGGGCCGGCGTGGACCATCCGGTCATCCGCCGCCCGGCGCTGGTGGAGCGCCCGTGCCTGTATCTGGGCCGGCGCAAGCAGGCCAGCATCATCGGCCTGCCGCCGGATGACAGCGAGGCGCTGCTGGATGCGCTGTGGCAGCACGCCACAAACCCGGCGCTGGTGTGGACGCAAATCTGGCAGACCGGCGACTTGCTGATCTGGGACAACCGCCGCGTGCTGCACAAGCGCGACGCCTTCGACGCGGCCAGCGTCCGGCTGATGCACCGCACCTGTGAGGCGGGTGAGCGGCCGGTGGGATGAGGCGGCCGGGGAGGGGTCAGGCTTCGACGGGCGCGCCGCGCTCGCTCAGCAACTGGTCGAAATACGCCACCGTATGGCGCAGCCCTTCCTCCAGCTGCACCTGCGGCCCCCAGTCCAGCGCCGCGCGGGCGCGGGTGATGTCCGGGCAGCGTTGCAGCGGGTCGTCCTGCGGCAGCGGCTTGTTGATCAGCTTTGATTTTGAACCGGTCATCCCGATGATGCGCTGCGCCAGTTCCAGCACGGTGATTTCGTGCGGGTTGCCCAGATTGATCGGCCCGGTCACGTCCCGCCCGGTGCCCATCATGCGCACGAAGCCCTCGATCAGGTCGCTGACAAAGCAGAATGACCGGGTCTGCTGGCCGTCGCCATAGATGGAGATGTCCTCGCCGCGCAGCGCCTGCACGATGAAATTGGACACCACGCGGCCATCGTTGGGGTGCATGCGCGGGCCATAGGTGTTGAAGATGCGCACCACCTTCACGTCCACCTTGTGCTGGCGGTGATAGTCGAAAAACAGCGTCTCGGCGCAGCGCTTGCCCTCGTCGTAGCAGGCGCGCGGCCCCAGCGGATTGACGTTGCCGCGGTAGTCCTCGGTCTGCGGATGCACCGTGGGGTCGCCATAGACTTCGCTGGTGGAGGCCTGAAAGATCCGCGCCTTCACGCGCTTGGCCAGCCCCAGCATGTTGATCGCGCCGATCACGCTGGTCTTGGTGGTCTGCACCGGGTCGAACTGGTAGTGCACCGGTGATGCGGGGCAGGCGAGGTTGTAGATTTCATCAACCTCGACGAACAGCGGGAACGTCACGTCGTGGCGCAGCAGTTCGAAATGCGGGTTGCCGAACAGATGGCGCACGTTGTCGCGCCGCCCGGTGAAGTAGTTGTCCACGCACAGCACGTCGTGGCCGTCCTGCAACAGCCTTTCGCACAGATGTGAACCAAGGAAACCGGCGCCGCCGGTGACGAGTACGCGCTTGCGAACCAAAGCCATGGAAACTGGGGATCTCCGCCGCCAAACCTGTCCGCCCAGCCGCGCCGAGCCAGCGCCACCTTAACCAGACCGGACCGGGTTCACCATGCTTAGCCTTGGGCCAGCGGGAAAATTGCCGCGCCCGCCCGGCGGTGAAGATGGTTGCCAGTGTCCGGCGGCCATGCTGGAAGAGCAGCATGGCCGAAACTGTCAGCGTGATCATTCCTGCCTACAACGCTGCCGCCTATGTCGGGCGGGCCATCGAAAGCGCATTGGCGCAGACCCATCCGCCGCTGGAGATTCTGGTGGTCGATGACGGGTCGAAAGACCACACCGCCGAGGTGGTCGCCGCCTACGAACCGCGCGCCCGGCTGATCCGCAAACCCAATGGCGGCCCCGCTTCGGCGCGCAATCTGGGCGCGAAACTGGCGCAAGGCCGCTGGCTGGCGCTGCTGGATGCCGATGACTGGTGGCAGGCCGACAAGCTGGACGTGCAGCTGGACATGGCGCGCAGCCCGGATGTCGGCGTGATCCACTGCCTGCCCGAACACCGCAGCGAGGCAGTGCCGGCGCAGCTGACGTTTGCCGATCTGTGGGTCAAGAACTGGATCGTGAATTCCTCGGTGCTGGTGCGCCGCGACGTGTTCGAGGCGCTGGGCGGCTTCAACGAAGCCCGCGAACTGATCAGCGTCGAGGATTATAATTTCTGGCTGCGCGTGGCCGCCTCGCAGTGGAAGATCATCACCTGCCAGCGCAAGCTGGTGCACTACACGCGCGGCATCGGCATCTCGGCGCAGTCCGAGCGGTTCCGCAACGCATCGCTGTACAACATCGCCAGTCTTGAACAGCAGCTGAACCTGGCCCCCGACATGGTGCGGCGGCGGCGCAACGAAATCGTGCTGCAATTCGCCCGGCAGGCGCTGTACGAGCGCGATCTGCCCACGGCGCGCAAGCTGCTGCGCGAAGCCTGGGCAGGCGGCAAATCGCCATCGATCCTGCTGTACAGCCTTCTGGCGCAGTTGCCGGAGCCGGTGCTGAACATCAAGCGCCATGCGGCGGGGCTGCGCGGCAGCGTGCCGCAGCCAGCCGCCGATGCCGCCACCCGCCCGGCGACTCCGGCCACCCCGGTATGGCCGCAGGCCGCCGCCACCACGGCCAGCCAGCAGGATATCACCCGCATCGTCGCGCACTGGGATCGCCCGTTGCTGCTGACCACGGTGGATGCCGAGGAGGAGTTCAACTGGGGCCGGCCGTTTTCGCGCGCCACCACCAGCGTGGCGGCGATGCGCTCACAGCATCTGGCGCACCGGGTGTTCGAACGCTACGGCGTGGTGCCCGCCTACATGGTGGACTACCCGGTGGCCTCCAAACCGGAGGGCCGGGAGCCGCTGCTGGACCTGCTGCAAGCCGGGCAGTGCAGCATCGGCGCACAACTTCACACTTGGGTGACACCGCCGTTCGTCGAGCGGCTGTCGGCGCGCAACAGCCATCAGAGCAACCTGCCGGCCGAGCTGGAACTGGCCAAGATGCAGGTGCTGACGGCGGAAATCGAAAACGCCTTCGGCGTGCGCCCGCGCGTGTTCCGCGCCGGGCGCTATGGGGCCGGGCCCAACACGGCCGGCATTCTGCGCCAGCTGGGCTATCAGGTGGATACCAGCGTGCTGCCCTGCTGGAGCTTCCGTAAAGGCGGCGGCCCGGACTACCGGCGCAACACCGCCTGGCCGCACTGGATCGGCGAGGGCCGCGACTTGCTGGAACTGCCGATCTCCGCCGCCCTGGTGGGCCGCGCCGCCGGGCTTTCGGCCCGGCTGACCGCACCGGTGTTCAGCCGCGCGTCCGAGCGTCTGAGCATCCCGTCCGCGCTGGGCCGGCTCGGCCTGCTGGAGCGCATCAAGCTGACCCCGGAAGGCATCACAGTCGAAGAAGCCAAGCGGCTGGTGCGGCACATGCACGGGCAGGGGCACCGGGTGTTCGTGCTGACCTATCACAGCCCGTCGCTGGAAATCGGCAACACGCCCTATGTGCAGACCCAGGCCGATCTGGACCGGCTGCTGGGCTGGCTGGACGCGTTTCTGGAATTCTTCGCCGGCGAGATGGGCGGGCGTGCCAGCACATGGCCGGAAATCCACCAAATGATCAAGAACGCGTAGCGCCGTGGCAAGTTCAAGCCAGATTAACGTGCGGTGCCACACTATGCTGACAGGCCAGCCTGAGCCAGTTTCCCGGATCGCCCCGCAAGATGGCTGGATCCCGCGCGGAGTTGACCCATGAATTCCGGCATCATGGGGCGCACGGTACAAAGTGCTGGCTGGGTGTTCGGCTGGCGGCTTGCCACCCGCTGTCTGGGGCTGCTCAGCACATTGATCCTGCTGCGCATTCTGGCACCGCAGGATTTCGGGCTGGTGGCGCTGGGCGCAGCCTTTGCCCAGACCATCGACGCGCTGTCGGTCCTGGGTGTGGAGGATGCGCTGATCCGCGAAGCGCAGCCGTCGCGGGACATGTACAACACCGCCTTCACGATGAATTTGCTGCGCGGACTGGCGGCAGGCGGGCTGATCATTCTCGGCAGCGGCCCGGTAGCGGCGTTCTTTGATGAGCCGCGGTTGGGCCCGCTGCTGTTCGTGCTGGGCGCGCTGGCGGCAACTGACGGGCTGATCAACATCGGTATCGTTGATTTCCGCAAGGATTTCCGGTTCCATAAAGAATTCCTGCTGAACGTGGTGCCGCGCACGGTTGGCGTCATCGCAACCATCGTGTTTGCGCTTTTGCTGCACACCTACTGGGCACTGATCGCCGGCGCCGCCACCAACCGGCTTCTGCGCACGGTCTTCAGTTACCAGATGCACCCGTTCCGGCCGCGCCTGACACTGCTTGCCTGGCGCAGTCTGCTGCATTTTTCGCTATGGTCATGGGTGCTGGCGATCATCAATCTGCTACAACAGCGATCTGATGCCTTCGTGGTCGGGCGGATTTCCGGCACGGCACAGGTCGGCCTGTATTCGCTCGGTGCCGAGATCGCGCTGATGCCAAGCACGGAACTGATCGAGCCGCTGGGCCGCGCGGCCTATTCCGGCTTCAGCGCCACAAGCCGGACCAGCGATGCCGCAGCGATGCATGTCCGGCTACTGGCCAGCGCGCTGGTGGTCACGCTGCCGGCCGGACTTGGATTGTCGCTGGTATCGGGCCCCTTGGTTCGTGTGGTGATGGGTGAGCACTGGTCGCAGGCAATCTTGCCCATCGCGCTGCTGGCGCCGGCGGGCGGGGCCATCGCGGTGGCAACGATTTCTGCAATGCTGCTCCGCGCCAAGGGCTGGGTCCACCGAGTCGCGGCGGCGGCGGCCGCCGGTATTGCGGTGCGCGTGGTGCTGATGGTCTGGCTGCTGGGCCGCTACGGCGTTGCGGGTGCGGCCGCGGGCACGGCCATTGCGATCACTGCGGAAGCGGCGCTGATGCTGGTCATCGCCCGGCAAAGCGTGGGCGTGCAATTGCGCAAGCTCATGGCACAGGCCTGGCGTCCGCTGGCCGCCTGCAGCGTGATGACCGGTGCACTATGGGCCACCGGCCTGGGCTGGACGGCAATGCCTGCTGACCAAACTTGGGCAGACTCGGCCATGGCGCTGGCCGGCGGATGCTTCGGCGGGACCGTGGCCTATGGCAGCACGCTGGCGTTGCTTTGGTACGCCCAAGGCCGCCCGCAAGGACCCGAAGACGACATACTGGGAGCCCTTGCCAAAGCCGCGACGCGCCTGCGCGGCGGCCTTCGGCGTGGACTGCCGCGAGCGTAGGCCGCAGATCTCGTCAAACCAGAGGCCGCCGTTATGCCAGGCACTGCCGTTATTGTCCCATTCTTCCAGCGCTCGCCAGGCTTGTTGCGCAGTGCAGTACAATCCGCTCTCGCCCAGCAGGACGCCGGTCCGGTCACGGTGATTGTCTGCGACGACGCATCGCCCATTCCGGCGGAGACGGAACTGGCGGCACTGGACCCGGCGTTGCGCCGGCAGGTGATCGTGCTGCACCAGCCCAACAGCGGGGCCGGCGCGGCCCGCAACCGTGCGTTGGACGCGGTACCGGACGATACCACCTGGATCGCCTTCCTCGACTCCGACGACCGCTGGCGGCCCACGCATCTGGCGCGCGCGATCGCCGCACTACAGGCGGACCACGATCTGCTGTTCGCCGACGCGCGCCGGGACCATGAAGCACAGTCGCACTTCCAGCGCGCCGGCTTCGAGCCGCGCAACCACACGCCGATCACACAGATGGAGGGGCTGTACGCCTTTGCCGGCGATTTCCTGACCGAGAACATCAAGATGTCGCCGGTGTCGATCTCCACCGTGGTGATGCGGGCCAGCACGCTGGGCCGGCAGCGCTTCCAGCCCATTGCGGTCGAGGACCTGATGTTCTGGTTTGAAATCGCGCGGCAGCGGCCCCGCGTGGCCTTCGACGCCACGCTGCAGGTGGATTATGGCGTGGGCGGCATCACCGTGACGGGCAGCTGGACCTCCCCGGCCGAGCTGCGCATGTGCTTGATGTATCAAAAAATCTTCAAACGGGTCGCACAGGACTTCCCATTGACGGCACAGCAGGCGGCGCTGCTCGGCGACCGGATGGCGCGCAACCGGCGGCTGTTCGCCGCCGTGATGCTGGGCCAGTTGCGGCGGGGCCAGATACCGGCTTGGCGCTTTGTGCGCCAGTTTCTGAGTATCGATGCCAAGCTGCCCATCGCCGTGATGGCCGCGATGGCTAATAAAGTGCAGACAGCAATCCGCTGAGCGCTATGCATCGCTCCGGCGTACCATCACGCAATCAAACTCGACTGCCCTGTGCGCTCCATCCGTTGAAACAATGAACAAATCTGCAATATCGAATCCCATCTTGGAGAATTCAGCAATGGACTCCCACATATCAAGCATATTATTATAAATTTTCTTGACAGAAATTTCTGCCTGAATGGCCGGTACTGTAGACAGAACATATTTTCCACCACTCAGGACCTGCTCGTCAAAGCCCTGAGTATCAATTTTTACATAGCATTTTTTCAAATTTGAAAAGATCTCCGCCATAGAATCCAATGTCTTAACATTTACTTTGACTGTTTTGACAATCGTATTGCTAGAAGCATGGCTGTTTGTGTCAGATGTATTGGGCGTTAGGAATGAATTGTACACGGAATTTTGCATTACATTCAGAGTCAGCTCTCCTTCTTCGGCACCCAGTGCAAATGGAAACACTGTCCACGCCGGATCGGCCGCAGCGCGGCGGGTGAGTTCAGAGGCCATCGCAGGATCTGGCTCGAACGAATAGATTTTACCTAAAAATCCGATCTCGTTTCGTATAAAATCACGAAACTGCCCAGCATTGGCGCCCACATCAACAACTTCACGAATATCAAGATCCAAAAAGATTTTTCGAAGTCGCTCGGATTGGGCGATATTAGGCATCATCCACTCCGGGATGAGCCGAAATCCAGCAGCTTCGGCGATTTTTTGCAGCGAGCGCTTAATTAATTTATTCACCGCGTCCAACTCCTTTTCGAATATTTTTCATTCCCGCACCGCATTCGCCGCCCACTGCGCCACCGGACGCAGCACCGCGTCCCAGTCCGCGGGCAGGCTCAGACGGTCCTGCCGGGCGCCGCCCGCCCGCGCGGCGGCCTCGGCCAGTCCGTCCACGAAGCCTTGCAGCGTGGGTGCGACGCCGATGATGTCCGGCGACAGCGCCGCCAGCGCTTCGGGGGTTTTCGGGCCGAAGCTGTTGGTCACCGAAAGCCCGCCGCAGGCCGCCATTTCCAGCACCGGATAGCTGGTGTGCGGCGACAGCATCGGGCACAGCAGAATATCCGCCTGCCGCAGCGTCCCG
>CAIPHQ010000096.1 GCA_903864895.1 uncultured Rhodospirillales bacterium | reverse complement strand
GCACCAGCAGCGCATACGGCTCCGGCAAATCGAACGCTGCCCCGCTCAGCCACGACAGGTCGGGCCGTGCCAGATCAACAATGCCCGCCATCGCCAGCTGCTCGCGCTGGCGTTCCAGCGTGTGCATCGTGTCGCGCCTGGGGTTGGCGTGCGGATGCGAGCACCCCGCCGCGATGCCCGACCATGGCGGATGCCCCGCCAGCCAGAAATAGCGCGACGACCGGCCGGAGGTTTGCAGGTCATAGACGAAATCAAACCCGTGCAATTGGCGGATCAGATGCAACAGCCCCGGCACATCCCACCAGCGCGGCCGCTCATCCACCACCACCCGGTCGAACCACGGCGCATGGCGGCCGAGTTCGGCGAATGGCGGCGTGGTCAGCAGCGTGATCTCGTCGCCGGGATGGTGCGAACGGATCGCGGCGAACGGTGCGAACGACAGCACGAAGTCGCCGAGCGCCCCGAGGCGGATGACAAGAATGCGCTTCACGAAACGCTCAGCCAGCCTGCTCCACGCCGGCATAGATATTGGCCAGCGGAACCTCCAGAAGCAACGAGGCGAACATGGCCCGATCCTCGGGGCGGGTCAGCACCTCAAGCTCCCAGCCAAGGCCGGTGCGGTTGTACAGTTCCACTCGCATCTGGTCCTGATACACCAGCGCAATATGCCGCAGCGTCGGCAGAGCGGATTTGTAGAAGCGCAGTTTGGTGCCGCGGTCGTGGTCCATGCTGGACGGGAACAGAACTTCGGCGATGATCATGGGTGTCGTCACATGGTGCCGGTCCGGCCGCATCGGGCCGCACCACACCATCACGTCCGGGCGTGGCGCATACACGCCGCGTTCGTCGTCGGACGCCTGTACGCGCACGCCTCCGGCTGCCACCCGGCACCGCCGGTCGCCGGGCAGTTGCGCACGAAAGGCTGCCGCCAAATTGCCTGCAATTTCCTCGTGCGCGAGCGACGGATTGGTCATCGCCACGAATTCACCGCCCAGCAATTCCCACGCACCTTCATCCCGCTGGTCCACCAGGAACGCATCGAAGGCAGCGATGGTCTGCAATGGCGGCAGGGCGATAGCTTCGGACATCAGGTCTCTCCGGCTGTCCGTATCATACGCCGCATCGCGGGCGGCGTGCCAATGCCGCGCTCACACCCCGCGCAGGGCCGGGTCCGGCGGCGGGATCAGGCCCAGCACTTCGCGGTACACATCCAGCGTGGCCGCCTGCATTCGTGCAGTGGTGTAGTGCGCCAGCACCGAACCCCGGGCCCGCGCGCCCATCGCCGCCGCGCGTTCGGGCGGCATGGCCAGCACATGGTCGATGGCCGCCGCCAGCGCCACCGCATCACCCGGCGGCACGCGCCATCCGGTGCCGCCGTGCTCCACGGTCTCCGCTGCCCCGCCGTGATCGGTGGCGATCACCGGGCGGGCCATGGCCTGCGCCTCGATCACCACGCGGCCAAACGCTTCCGGCTTGACCGAGGCACTCACCACCACATCGGCCAGCAACAGGGCGGCGGGCATGTCGGCGCAGTCGCCCACCAGCCGCACATCCACGCCGAGGTCCGCCGCCTTGCGTTCAAGCGCCCGCGCATACCGGTTGCGGCCCTGCGCCGCGCCCACCAACACGCCCACCACATCGCGCCGCGCCGAGCGGGCGAGTGCGTCGATCAACACCTCCTGCCCTTTCCAGCGCGTCAGCCGCCCGGGCAGCATCACCAACGGGCGGCCTTCCGGCAGCCGCCACTGATCGGCCAGACGATTGACCCGCGCGTCGGACACAAATTCGGGGTCGAACACGGCAGTGTCCACGCCGCGCGGGATCAGCCGGATTTTCGCCGGATCGATGCCGTGGCGTTGCAGGATCAGCCCGGCGATGAAGCGGCTGATGGCAATCACCCGCTCACCCCGGGCCATCACCGCATTGTAGCGCCGCTTGAACGGCAGGCCCTCGCCATACGCGCCGTGATAGGTGGTGACGAAATGCACGCCGGTCTGCTGGGCTGCCAGCCACGCCGACCATGCCGGGGCGCGGGAGCGGGCATGGACAATGTCCACCTTTTCCGCCCGGATCACTGCGGCGAGACGCTCGGCATTCTGGCGTATCCGCCACGGGTTCTTGCTTTCCAGCGGCAACAGGATGTTGCGCCCGCCCGCCTGCTCCACCGCCGCCGCCAGCCGCCCGCCAGCACTTGCCACCAGCGCAGTGCCACCGGCGGCCGTGATGGCCGCAGCCATTTCCACCGTGCCGCGCTCCACCCCGCCGCCGCCCAGCGCGGGCAGCACCTGCAACACCACCGGATAACCGGCAGCGCGGGAGTCGTGGGTGTCCGCAGGCGCAGACTCGGCGGAGAAATCCATTTCCTGCGCTATAACACGCATACAGCGCGCACGAAGGATTCTCTATGAGCAGGACTACCGGAACGCTTGATCGCGGCGATGGCGTGCACCTCGCTTGGTCCAAACGCGCCGGCACAGGCCCCACCGTGGTGTTCCTGCCCGGTTTCGCCAGCGACATGGGCGGCGCCAAGGCCACCACGCTGGATGATTTCTGCGCCGCGCGCGGGCAGGCGCTGCTGCTGCTGGACTATTCCGGCCACGGCACCTCCGGCGGGCAGTTTGCCGATGGCAGCATCGGGCGCTGGTATGAGGATGCGCTGTTCCTGATCGACCAACTGACCACCGGCCCGCTGCTGCTCGCCGGCACCTCGATGGGCGGATGGATCGCGCTGCTGCTGGCCCGCGCCCGGCCCGAGCGGGTGGCCGCGCTGGTGGGCATCGCCGCCGCACCCGATTTCACCGAAAAACTGATCTGGCACGGCCTGCCGCCGGCAGCCCGCGAGGCGTTGCTGCGCGACGGCCATATCGACATTCCCAGCGCCTACGGCCCGCCCACCCGCATCACGCGCGGGCTGATCGAGGACGGGCGCAGCCATCTGCTGCTCGATGCCCCCATACCGCTGACCATGCCGGTGCGCCTGCTGCAAGGCCTGCAAGACCCGGACGTGCCGTGGCAGACCGCGCTGAAGCTGATCGAACACATCAGCGGCGGCGACGTGCAGGCGGTGCTGATCAAGGACGGCGACCACCGGCTGTCCCGCCCGCAGGATCTGGCGCTGCTGTGCCGCATTGTGGCCGCACTGCTGGACGCCGAAGTGCCAAGCCTTGCCGCCAATTAATACCGGCGTGACCGGCAATTGCCGCCGGACGGTCCAATATCGGCATTGTTGAACTGGGGGCTGGGGCAATGGCGCGCCAAACGGGCAAGCTTGATCGTGGCGACGGGGTGGAACTGGCCTGGGCCGCGCGCGGCGGCGATGGGCCCACCGTGGTGTTCCTGCCCGGCCTGTTCGGCGGCATGTCCGGCGAGATCCCGCGCGCGCTGGAAAAATACTGCGACACGCACGGGCTTGCCTATCTCAGCCTCGACTACTCCGGCCACGGCGGATCAGACGGCAACTTCGCCGATGGCAGCATTGGCCTGTGGCTCAATGATGCGCTGTGCGTGATCGACCGGCTGTCCGCCGGGAAGCTGCTGCTGGTGGGCCATTCGATGGGCGGCTGGATCGCCACGCTGGCGGCACTGGCGCGCAAGCCGCGCATCGCCGGTCTGGTGGGCGTGGCCGCGGCGGCGGATTTCACCGAAACGCTGATCTGGCAGCGCCTGACGCCACAGCAGCGCGCGGCGCTGGAGCGCGAAGGCGCGCTCGACATCCCCAACCACGGCGGCGGCGGGCATGAGCACGGGCACACGCCGCCGCGCGTGACCCGTCACCTGATCGAGGAAGGCCGCCAGCATCTGATCCTGAACCGCCCGATTGATCTGGCGATGCCGGTGCGCCTGCTGCATGGCCGCAGCGACGGCAATGTGCCGCTGCAAGCCTCGCTGCTGCTGGCGCAGGCGATCCGGGGCGAGGACGTGCAGGTCACCATCGTCAAGGACGGCAATCACCTGATGGCCCGCCCGTCCGACCTCGACCTGCTATGCCGGACCGTCGAGTCCCTGCTGCATCCGCTCCTGCTGCAGAATGCCGCGTAGCCCCTCGCGATACGTCGGATAGCGCCAGCGCAGGCCGAGGGCCGCCTGTGTCGCCACCGACGATACCCGGCGGCTTTCCTGCCAGAAGCTCAGCCCCATCGGGCTCATCCGTGCCGCCGCCTGCTCGTATGGCACCGCAGGCGGCGGCTCCATACCCAGCAGGCTTGCGGCTTCCTCCACCACCAGCGCCGCCTCGGCGGGCTCGTCGTCGTTCAAATTCAGCACCCGCACGCCGGGCTTCAGGGTCTGGCCGATGGCGGCCAGCACGGCGGCGGCGATGTCATCGCGATGGATTCGGCCGAATGCATGGCCCGGCTTGATCACGCGGCGTGCCCGCCCGGCGCGCAGATCGTCCAGCGGCGAGCGGCCGGGGCCGTAAATGCCCGCCACGCGGAACAGATCCACCGCCATGCGATCCGCCAGCGCTTCCCAGCCCTGTTCGGCGGCCAGCCGCCGCTGGCTGCGGCTCTGGCCGGGGCACGGCGGTGTGGCTTCATCCACCCAGCCGCCGCCGTGGTCGCCATACACCCCGGTGGTGGACAGATACCCCGCCCAGCGCAGCCGGGGCGCGGCGCGGATGGCCGCCCCGTACAGGTCCAGCACCGGGTCCGTCCCCTCGCCTGTCCCGCCATCCTCCGGCGGCGGCGCGGTGGCCACCAGATGTGTCGCATCGGCGATCGCCTGTGCGGCCTCGCCAAAGCCGATCAGGCGGACGCCTTCGACTCGCGGGGCGTGCGCCGGGTCGCGGCTGGTGGCGGTCACGGAATGGCCGGCCGCCAGCGCGGCGCGGGCGATGGCCTGGCCAGTGTAACCCAGCCCGAAAATCAGCAGATGTGTGTCGCTCATGCCGCCTGTTTGCCGCAGCGCGCGCCCGCAGACTACACTGCACGCGTATGAATTCGCGTTCTGTGATCATCGGGGCCCTGGCGGCGCTGCTTCTGGCCGGGATGGCAGGCGGTGCGTGGTGGTACGCCCAGCCGCCGGCCGAGGAACCCGAGGTCCGTGCGCCGCCCCAGGCCGCCGAAGCCGAGGAAGCGCCACTGCCGCTGCCACCAGTGCCGCCGCGCATCGCGCAAAGCGACGATTATGACCGCTGCCTGTCCATGCTGGTCTCCGACCCCGAAGGCGCGCAAGCACTGGCCCAGACGTGGCAGACGGCAGGTGGCGGGGAAGCGGCGGAACATTGCCTGGCGCTGGCCCGCGTGGCGCTTGGCGACGCCGAGGAAGGGGCGGCGATGCTGGAAAAGATCGCCGCCAGCAGCAAGCGCAGTGCGGCCTCGCGCGCCACGCTGTACCATCAGGCAGCGGTGGCGTGGCTGATGATCGCCACCCCGCAACGCGCCTTCGACGCCGGATCGCAGGCGCTGAAACTCGACCCGGATGACACCG
Source organism: uncultured Rhodospirillales bacterium (assembly GCA_903864895.1). Taxonomy (GTDB): domain Bacteria; phylum Pseudomonadota; class Alphaproteobacteria; order Acetobacterales; family Acetobacteraceae; genus CAIPHQ01. The sequence goes on along the minus strand of CAIPHQ010000096.1, from coordinate 3,849 downwards.
ATCTGCTGGTGGACCACGCCATCGCCGCCGGTGGCATAGAACACTGGCAGGACGCGATTGACGACCTGACCCACGCGCTGGAGGCAGACCCCCGCCGCAGCGATGCGATGGTGCTGCGCGCGGCAGCGTGGCGGCATCTGGGCCACGATGAACTGGCGCAGGACGATGTGGACCGCGCACTGACCGCCGACCCGGAAAACGCCGAGGCGCTACTGGAGCGCGGTATCCTGCGCCAGCGCCGCGGTGACGCCGCAGGGGCGCGGACCGACTGGGAAAAGGCCATTGAACTGGCCCCCGACTCGGCCACCGCCGATCTGGCCGAGCAAAATATCGCGTTGCTGGACGCGGGACCCGGCCGCCCGTAGGCGGCAGCTAGAACTCCAGATCGGCGTAATGCGCAGGCGGCGTCATGCCCGCAATACGGTCGGCCAGCAGCGGGCGGAAACTCGGGCGCGCCTTCATGCGGGCATACCACTCACGCGCCGCCGGGCTGATCGTCCAGTCCACATCGCCCTGAAAATCCAGCACCGACAAATGCGCCGCCGCCGCCAGATCGGCCAGCGACAGCGACGGCCCGGCCAGCCACGGGCGGGTTTCCGCCAGCCAGCCAATGTAATGCAGATGCTCGCGCAACTCGGCGTAGCCGGTGCGCAGCGCCCCCGCCTCCGGGTGGCCGAGGCCCGACAGGCGGCGGATATATTTTTGGCCGTTGAGGTTGCGTGTTACCTCACGGTCGAACTTGCCATCAAACCATGCCACCAGCCGCCGCACTTCCACCCGCTGGGCATGGGTGCGGCCGATCAGATTGATGTCGGGATACGCTTCATCCAGATACTCGCAGATCACCCGCGAATCCGGCACCGCCAGCCCGGTCGTCTCCACCAGCGTGGGCACCGTGGCGGCGTGGTTGAGCTCCAGATACTCCGGCCGCTGTTCCCACACCCGCTCGACCTGCAAGTCGAAGTCGAGCTTCTTCTCGGCCAGCACCAGCCGGACTTTGCGGCAGTAAGGCGACAGGGGAAGGTGATACAGGATTCGCATGTCAACGCGTTATGGCATCGTGCGCGCGCCACGCCAACCGGGGCGCTTGCAGGCTGGCGTCAAGGGGGCAACCCGACCGTATAGCCACGCAACATGATATCGATGGGATGCAGCACCGGCTCACTGTCAGCCACCGCCGAGGTGACCATCTCGCCCTGCAAGGCGACCGGCACGGCGCTCAGAACGAGCATCCGGGCACGAAGTTCGATACCTTCCACCAGCAAGCGCGGGGCTATGGCATCCGCATCCACCGCCAATGGGCGCGGCACCGGGGCAACAATTCGCGTGCCGGTCGCAATTTTCGTGGTCCTGCGCCACAAGAAAGTAGGGCACCCGCAAGCCCCGCCCGCGATGGCGAACGATATCAAGCCAGCGCGGATTATTCGGCGGCATCACTCATCACCCGCACGGCTTCGCCCAAGCCACCATACTCAGCCCGATATTCCTCATGCGCCGCACAGGATTTCGCTATAACCGATTCGATACTGTCATCGGGCATCCGTGCATGTGCCGCCGCTACTGCGGCTCTGCAAGCGCAGACAAGTCCAACCCTGCGGCCCGTGCCCGCACAGCCAAAGCGTGGTCAATCGCGAGTTTGACCGGCAACTTCTCTGCTCCCGCATCAAGCACCGGCATGTCCCTTGCCAACCAAGGCCAAGGTTAGGGCATCACGGAACGCGCCTGCATCCAGCATGTCCGCGGTTGCAATGCCCCCTACCCGCTCAGGAAAGGCCCTGTATGACGTCCGTAGTCGTATCATGGCCGGCATCTTGCTGCCGGCCATGATCTGCAACGTGGCGGTCTGCGCTGTCGTGGCGTCAGGCGCGCAGTGCGGCGGGTTCCTGCGTCAGCGGTACTGGCAGATATTTTACGTACTCTTTCGGCACCACTTGCCAGAAACGCGGCAGCGCGCGTGCCCAGTCATGCAGCAGCATCCGCGCGTAGCGGCTGTTGGTTTCCTCGGCATGGCGCATGACCAGACCGCGCAACACCTCCTCCCAGTGCCCCGGTGCCACCGCCTGCCACAGCAGCGTGTCCGGGTTCACCCGCAGGTGGAACTGCCCTTCCGGGTCGTACACAAAAGCCATGCCGCCGGTGAAGCCCGCGCCGAAATTGTCGCCCACATGGCCCAGCAGCACCACCGTGCCGCCGGTCATGTACTCGCACCCGTTCGAGCCGCAGCCCTCCACCACCGCAATGGCGCCGGAGTTGCGCACCGCAAACCGCTCCCCCGCCTGCCCGGCGGCGAACAGCGCGCCCGATGTGGCACCATACAGCACCGTGTTGCCGATGATGGTGTTCTGCTGGCTTGCGAAGGTGGACGAGGGTGACGGGCGCACCACGATGGTGGCACCCGACAGGCCCTTGCCCACATAGTCGTTGGCATCACCAAACACTTCCAGCTTCAGCCCCTGCACCGCAAACGCGCCCAGCGACTGCCCCGCCGAGCCACGCAGCCGCACCGTCACGTGGCCCTCGTTCAGCCCGGTCATGCCAAAACGGCGCACGATGCGGCTGGAGAATTTGGTGCCGATGGCGCGGTGCGTGTTGCGGATGTTGTACTGCAACTGCATCTTCTCGCCGCGCTCAAAGAACGCTGCCGCATCGGCGATCATCTGCGCGTCCAGAGTCTCCGGCACCTCGTTGCGGGTCTCCAGCGTGCAGTAGCGCGCATACGGCCCCGGATCAGCCTGCACCAGCAGCGGGTTCAGATCCAGATCATCCAGCAGTTCTGACCCGCGGCTGACCTGTTCCAGCATGTCGGTGCGGCCGATCACATCGGCCAGGCGCCGCACGCCGAGCGAGGCCAGAATACCGCGCACTTCCTCAGCGACGAAGCTGAACAGGTTGATCACCTTTTCCGGCGAGCCTTCAAACTTGGCGCGCAGCGCTTCATCCTGCGTGCACACGCCCACCGGGCAGGTGTTGCTGTGGCACTGCCGCACCATGATGCAGCCCATCGCCACAAGGCTTGCCGTGCCGATGCCGAATTCCTCGGCGCCCAGCATCGCGGCAATCACCACATCGCGCCCGGTCTTGATGCCGCCATCGGTGCGCAGCTTCACCCGGTGGCGCAGGCGGTTCAGCATCAGAACCTGATGCGCCTCGCTCAGCCCCATTTCCCACGGCAGCCCGGCATACTTCACCGAGGTCTGCGGGCTCGCCCCGGTGCCGCCGGAATGGCCCGAGATCAGGATCGCATCGGCCTTGGCCTTGGCCACGCCGGCGGCAATGGTGCCGATGCCACTGCGCGACACCAGCTTCACGCACACGCTGGCATCCGGGTTGATCTGCTTCAGGTCGTAGATCAGTTGCGCCAGATCTTCGATGGAATAGATGTCGTGATGCGGCGGCGGGGAGATCAGCATCACGCCGGGCGTCGCATGGCGCAGTTTGGCGATCAGCCCCGTCACCTTGAAGCCGGGCAACTGCCCGCCCTCACCGGGCTTGGCCCCCTGCGCCACCTTGATCTCGATCTCGCGGCAGTCGTTCAGATACTGCGCGGTCACGCCAAAACGGCCAGACGCAATCTGCTTGATCGCCGAGGATGCATTGTCGCCATTGGCGCGCGGCTTGGCACGGGCAGGATCTTCGCCGCCCTCACCGCTGTCGCTGCGCGCGCCGATGCGGTTCATGGCAATCGACAGCGTCTCATGCGCTTCGGGGCTCAGCGCACCGAGCGAAATACCCGGGGCCACCAGCCGCTTGCGGATTTCGGTGATGCTTTCCACGTCGTCCACCGCAATCGGCTTGCGGCCATCCAGCCGGAAATCCAGCAGGTCGCGCAGCGCAATCGGCGGCAGCTTG
>CAIPHQ010000095.1 GCA_903864895.1 uncultured Rhodospirillales bacterium | reverse complement strand
TAAAACGCGATCAACACATTGGTCATGCAAACCTCCTTCACCCGGGTCACAACCCGGCTTGCTGGGGAGATAGGGTCATCGTAGCATCTATGGAATAGGAAAAATTCTGAACTGATCCATCGAATTATCCGATATGCCAAACGCCGGTTCCCCCACCCTCGACCAATTGCGCGTGTTTGCCGCCGTGTGTGACAGCGGCAGCTTCTCCGCCGCCGCGCGGTCCCTGAACCGCGCGCAGTCGGCGGTGAGCTACGCGGTGGCCAATCTGGAGGAGCAGCTTGGGCTGGAACTGTTCGAGCGCGGGCATCGCCGCCCGCTGCTGACCGAGGCCGGGCGGGCGGTGCTGGCTGATGCGCGGCGGGTAGGGCGGATTGTCGATGAACTGCGGGCGCGTGCCAGCGGGCTGACGGCGGGGCTGGAGGCGGAGGTGGGGCTGGTGGTGGACGTGATGTTCCCCACCGCCTGGCTGGTTTCCGCCCTGGAGGCGTTCGCGCAGCACTTCCCCACGGTGTCGCTGCGGCTGCGCGTGGAGGCTCTGGGAGCGGTGGTGCAGCTTGTGCTGGAGCGGTCCTGCGTGCTGGGCATCAGCGGGCCGATGGGCATTCGCGCCGAGGAGGTGGAGCGCCGGTCGCTGTGCCATGTGGCGCTGATCCCGGTGTGTGCGCCGTGCCACGTGCTGGCGCAGTTGCCGCCGCCGGTGCCGCCGGGGGCGTTTCTGGAACAGACACAACTGGTGCTGACCGACCGCTCCAAATTCACCGAGGGGCAGGATTTCGGCGTGCTGTCGGCGCGCAGCTGGCGGCTGGGCGATCTGGGGGCCAAGCTGGCGCTGCTGCGCGCCGGGCTGGGCTGGGGCAACATGCCGGAGGACATGGTGCTGGAGGATTTGCGCGACGGGCGGCTGGTGCGGCTGCACTCGGCGGCCCCGCCGGTGCCGCAGTTTCCCCTGCATCTGATCCACCGCGCCGACACGCCGCCCGGACCTGCGGGAAAGTGGCTGGCCGAGAAGTTTCTGGCCATCACCGCCGGTGAACGCTGAGGCTTGAAGCGCCGCCCGCTGCGTGGTGCAGTCCAGCGCAAGAAACTCCGGGGGAAGTCAGCGTGGCCCGCTTCAAGATTGTCACCAATGCCAGTGCGCCGTTCGACCATGAGATGGAGCCGCTGGCGCGGCTGGACGCCGAATTCGTGCAGGTGGCCAGCGATGAGGACGCGATGGTGGCGGCGATGGCCGATGCCGATGCGCTGTATCCGGTGGGTAAGATCTCGGCGCGGGTGATCCGCGCGGCAAAGAAGTGCCAGATCATTGCGCTGGGTTCGATCGGCGTGGACTACATCGACATTGCGGCGGCCACCGAGGCGGGGATTCCGGTGACCAACTGCGCTGATACCTTCGTGGAGGAAGTCGCCGATCACGCCATGACGCTGCTGCTGGGCGGCTTCCGGCGGCTGGTGGAGCATGACCGCATGGTGCGTGACGGACGCTGGCGCGAGGGACGGGCGCATCTGTACCAGTTCCCGCGCCTGTGGGGGCAGACGCTGGGCTTTGTGGGCTTCGGCCACATCGCCCGCGCGGTGGCGCAGCGGGCGCGGCCGTTCGGGCTGCGGATGCTGGCGTATGACCCGTATGTGGAAGAACTGTCGATGCTGCCGCTGGGGGTGGAACCGGCGGGGCTGCACGAATTGCTGGCAGCGTCGGATTTCGTGTCCATGCACGCGCCGGGCACCAACGAGACCGGCGGCATGATGGGTGAGGCGGAATTCCGCACCATGAAACCCACCGCGCTGTTCATCAACACCGGGCGCGGGGCGACGGTGGATGAGGCGGCGCTGATCACGGCGCTGCAGCAGGGCTGGATTGCCGGTGCGGCGCTGGACGTGCTGGAGGTGGAGCCGCCGCGGCAGGACAACCCCTTGCTGCAAATGCGCAATGTGACGTTCACGGCGCACGTAGCCTCCGCCTCCGCCCGGTTTGATCCGGCGCGCAAGCGGCGGGTGGGGCAGGAACTGGCGCTGGTGCTGTCGGGCCGCTGGCCGATGAGTTGCGTGAATCCCTCGGTGCTGACCACAAGCAAGCTGCGCCGCTGGCAGCCGATTGGGGCGGATCGCGGGCCGAACAGCTAGGTTCAGCCGGGGTTAACCCCCCTGCCCCATGCTGCCGCCGGAAGGTGGCGGCATGAATGTATCGGGGTTGGACTATGCGCTGCTGTTCACCGGCAGCAGCGCGCCTGCGGCGGGTGGCGACCCGTTGGCGGCATTGCGGCTGGCACAGAAGAACGAAACCCGCGACGTGGCGAGGGAGGCGAAGACGCCCGAAGTGGCGCGCGACATTGCGGCGTTTCAGAAGGGTGTCACCGGGGCGAAGACCATCGGTGAGGCGCTGCGCAACCCGGATGTACTGAAAGTGCTGCTGACCGCCAACGGGCTGGGCGATCAGGTGAATTACCCGGCACTGGCGCAGAAGGCGCTGCTGTCTGACCCGGGCGACCCGGCATCGCTGGCCAACAAGCTGGCTTCGACCGCGCCGGGATGGCTGGCCACCGCGAAGGCGTATGATTTCGCCAAGAATGGGCTGGCGGCGTTGCAAGACAATTCGGTGCAATCGTCGCTGACCCAAGCCTACGCCGAAATACAGTGGCAGCAGTCGCTGGACAAGACCACGCCTGGCCTGTCCAACGCGCTGCAATTTCTGCGACAGGCCGGGTCGATTACATCGGTGGACCAGATTCTGGGCGACAAGGTGAACCGCGCCGTGGTACTGACCGCGCTGGGGATTCCGCAGCAGGTGGCGTTTCAGCCGCTGGCCACGCAGGAAAAGGCGGTGAGCAGCCGGTTGGACATCGGCAAGCTGCAAAACCCCAAATTCGTCACCGGACTGACCGACCAGTATCTGCTGGCGATGCGGCAGCAATCGGCCGGCAGCACGGCCGCCCCGGGCAGCAACGGCCTGATGACGCTGGCGGTGCAGGTGCGCGGGCTGGTGGTTTAGCGCTCCAGCGGTGCCGGAAACGGCGCGTCGCTGCGGTCCATGAGCCAGTAGGCCAGCATCCCCGCCCATTCATGCGCCGCCCAGTCGAGCAGCAGCAGGCGCTCGGCCAGCCCCGAGTCGGGCAGCCAGCCGGCGGCTCGGCTGAGAGACTTGTAGGCCACCGGCCACGGCAGCACCGGCCATCCGGCCTGCCGGAACGCGCCCATGGCGCGCGGCATGTGGCTGGCCGAGGTGACGAGCACCCAGACTTCGCCTTGCTGCGGATGCAGCAGGTCGTGGCTGAACACCGCGTTGTCCCACGTGGTGCGCGATGCGGATTCGAATTCCAACCGCTCGGGTGCCACGCCGAGGGACTGGAACAGCGCGCGGGCGGAGGCGGCTTCCGGGGTGCCGCCTTCCAGCAGGCCGTTGCCGCCGGTGAACACGAGACGGGCCTGCGGATACCGGCGTGCGAGCGTTACAAACTCCGTCATGCGCTCGGCGGCACCGTTCAGCGACGGGCGGTCGCGGTCGGCGGACAACCGGGTTTCCACCGCGCCGCCGAGCACGATGATGCCATCGACCCACGCGGGCAGTGCTGCCGGCGCGAAGCGGTCTTCCAGCGGACGCAGCGCCCAGCGGTCGAGCGGCAGCAGCATCACGGCCAGCAACCCGCCGAGTCCCAGCCACAGCAGCGTGCGCCCGCCGCGCCCGGGCCCGCGCAGCGCGCCGAGCGTGGCCAGCAGTACCAACAAGGCACTGGGCCGCAGCACCGCCCACAGCATTTTCGACAGCACAAAACTCATGCAACCGGAATTCCCATATGCCGCCTTGCCGAAACGCCGCGCAGCTTCACCTATCAGGCGTTGCCTTTCGTAAAACCGTTGGGCAGTATAGTCGGACAATCGAACAAGCGCACCGCGAATGGCGGGCGCCCTGAGGAGGAAACGATGACTGAATATACCGCAAACCGGCGCGACATGCTGCGTGCCGCGACGGCCACCATGGCAGGCGCCGCGCTGTTCGGCGGCTTCGGCATCGCGCCCGCGATGGCCGACGAAATGGCCAAGGCCGCTGGCCGCTCCGAGAAGCCGCTGAAGGCCGCGTTCTCCAACGCCGGTCTGCAGGCCACGTGGTGTGCGCAGGGCAAGCAGGCCGCCGAGTTCTGGGGCAAGCTGTTCAACGTGGACGTGACCTGGTTTGACGGCGAACTGTCCGCCGTGAAGCAGCGCGCCGCGATTGACGACATGGCGAGCCAGAAGTGGGATTTCGTCGCCATTCAGGCGTTCGGCATCGGCACGCTGACCGCCCCGGTGCAGAAGATGATCGACGCCGGCATTCCGGTGATCGACATGGACACGCTGATCGCCCCGCTCGACAAGATTGCCGTGCACAGCTTCCTGGCCCCGGACAACGAGTTCATGGGCGCGGCCGTGACGCAGGCGCTGGTGGATTCCATCGGCGGCAAGGGCAAGATCACCATGACGCAGGGTGCGCTGGGCCACACCGGCGCACAGGGCCGCGCGCGCGGCTTTGAGAGCGTGATCAAGAAGTATCCCAACATCGAAGTGCTGGACACCACCCCGGCCGACTGGGACGTTTCCAAGGCCTCGCGCATCTGGGAAACCCTGCTGACCAAGTACCCGCAAATCGACGCCGCGTTCTTCCACAACGACGACATGGCGCTGGCTGCCTACAACGTGATGAAGGCGCATGGCCGCACCAGCATCAAGATCGGTGGCGTGGACGCGATGCCGCCTGCGCTGACGGCGGTGGCCGATGGCCGCATGCTGGCCACGGTGCGCAACCCGTCCTGCCGCATCCATGGCGGTGCCGTCATCGCCGGTGTGAACGCGGTGCTGAACGGTGAGAAGACCGGCGTTGGCATTCCGAAGAACATCGTCACCGACGGCCCGGTGGTGACGCAGGCCAATGCCGCCGGCATGCAGTGGATGGAAAACCACTTCCTGATCTAGGCACCGGACACTGCGGTTGCGCGGCCAGCCTTGCCCCCTGTCTGCCCGCACTTGCGGGGGAAAGGGCCGGGGTGAGGTGCGCGGCGCAACCGCTTCGGGCTTACCAGACTGCGACGGATGGGCGGCACCACCCCACCTCACCCTAACCCTCTCCCCCCCAAGGGGCGGAGAGGGAATTTGTGTGGTGACGACGGAGACCAGGGTGCAGGACATTTTTGAATGACAGCCGACCTTACCAAGATCGCGCCCGGCATGCCGGTGCTGGAAATGCGCGGCATTTCCAAATCCTTTGGCGGCGTGGCAGCGCTGACGGACGTGGATTTCACGCTGAAGGCCGGGGAAATCCACGGCCTTGTCGGCGAAAACGGTGCTGGCAAGAGCACGACGATGAAGATCATCGCCGGTGTGCACACCGAGTATCAGGGCACCATGATGCTGGCGGGCCAGACCATCCGGCTGCGCTCGGCGCGCGACGCCAAGGCGCACGGCATCGGCATGGTGCATCAGGAACTGTCGATCGTGCCGGAACTGTCGGTGGCGGAAAACGTGCTGCTGGGGATGCAGCCGGTGAACAGCCTCGGGCTGATCGACTATGGCGCGATGAACCGCATCGCGGGCGAGCAGTTGAAGCGCTTGGGGATTGATCTGGACCCGCGCCAGACCATCGGCACGCTGCCGCTGGGCTTGCAGCAACTTGTCGAAATTGCCCGCGTGCTGTTTTCCGGCGCGCGCATCATCATTCTGGATGAACCGACCTCTGCCCTGTCACCGCCGGAGGTGGAAAAGCTGTTCGCCATCCTGCGCCGCGTGAAGCAGGACGGCACGAGCCTGGTGTTCATCTCCCACTTCCTTGACGACATTCTGCACATCTCTGACACCGTCACGATCTTCCGCAACGGGCGGCGGATTGAGACGGCGCCGGTGCCGCAGATTGACAAGGGCTGGATCATCGAGCGGATGATCGGCGCCGGGCATGAGGAGCTGGAAGAAAGCTATACCGGCGAAATCCATCTGCGCAGCAAACCCAATGCGCCTGTGGTGATGACCACCGACAAGCTGACGCTGAGCGGCGCGTTCGAGGACGTGTCGTTGCAGGTGCGCGGCGGTGAGGTGCTGGGGATTTACGGCTTCATGGGCTCGGGGCAACTGGAACTGGCGCGCGCGTTGTTCGGCAAGTTGCAGGTGGAGCGCGGCACGATCAGTATTGGCGGGCAGGCCGCCAAACTGAAGAACACGGCGGCGGCGCGGCGCGCGGGCATGGCGTTCGTGCCGGAAAGCCGCCGTTCGATGCTGTTTCATATGGAGCCGGTGTACAAGAACGTCTCCATCAGCATTCTGGGGCAAATCTCGCGCCTGTGGCTGCGGCCCAATGCCGAGCGGGCCATTGCCAACAAGCATGTGAAGACGCTGCAAATCCGCCCGCCGCTGGTGGACCGCCCGCTGGGCACGCTGTCGGGCGGCAATCAGCAGAAGGTGGCGCTGGCGAAGTGGCTGACGTTCCTGCCGAAAGTGTTGCTGCTGAGTGAGCCGACGCGCGGCATGGATGTGGGCGCGAAGGACGACGTGCTGAAGATCGTGAAGTCGCTGCGCGAGCAGGGCATCGGCGTGGTGGTGGTGTCCACCGAGCCGGAAACCGTGCTGTCGCTGGCCGACCGTATTCTGGTGATGAAGCGCGGCAAGATTACCCGCGAATTTGCCGGCGAGGTGGTCAGCAAGGACCGCCTGCTGGCCGCCGCATGAAGGGCTTTTTCCGATGAACAACTGGCTGCGCAGCCAACTGCGCAATATCGCCCCGTTTGCGACCCTGCTGGTGCTGGTGATCCTGTTCAGCTTCGCCAGCAAAAGCTTCGCCACGCTGGATAATTTGTTCAACATCCTGCAACAGATCTCGGTCACCGGCATCATGGCGGTGGGCCTGACCTTTGTGATCCTGTGCGCGGAAATTGACCTGTCGGTGGCCAGCGTGGCCAACGCCACCGGCATCGTGGTGGCGTATTTCACCATGCAGGACGCGAGCGTCAATATCGCCAACCTCCCGCTGCCGGGCTTCGCCGCCATTATTCTGGCGTTGCTGGCAAGCGTGGGGCTGGGCCTGGTGACATCCTTCGGCATGACG
>CAIPHQ010000094.1 GCA_903864895.1 uncultured Rhodospirillales bacterium | reverse complement strand
TTGATGGACTGGCTGATCGCATCCACACGGCCCGACAGGCGTTCGATCACCGCGTCATAGGTCTTGCCGGTTTCCTCCACCGTCACCGCAAACGCGGTGCCCGGCTTCAGCCATGACAGCCAGCGCGACGGCAGGAACAGTTCCAGATCCAGCGTGCGGTCATCCAGAATGTCGATCAAAGGCTGGCCGAGACCGACGAACTGGTACGGCCGCGCCGAGACGCCCGCGACCCGGCCGGGAAACGGGGCCTTGACCACGCAATTGTCCACCTGTGCGGTGGCAATCTGCACCTCGGCGGCGGCTTCCTCGGCCTGCGCGGCGGCGACGTGGAAATCGAGCCCGGACCCGGTGCCCAGCGTGTGCAGCTTGCTGTTGGTGGCCAGAATCTCACGCTTTTCGGCCAGCAGGGCGCGGGCATGGGCAAGTGCCCCTTCCTGCTCACCACACACGAAGCGGGCGATCACCTGCCCCTGCTGGAACCGTTCGCCATCGCGCAGCGGAAATTCCGCCAGCCGTCCGGACATCGGCGCGCCAAGGCTGGCGGCGTTGTGCGCCACCACCTGCACGCGGATATCGGGCGCACTGGTGTCCTCCGTCGCCGGTTTGGCCGCTTGCGTTGCGGCGGCGGGTGGCGCCTTGGCCGCCGGGGCCGGGCCGAGATCGTCCAGCAGTCCCGTCGAGGACGACGCGGCCAGCACCGGCAGTGGCTGGCTGGCCAGCAGCGCGGCCCCCAGCACCCAAACGCACCGCATGGCCCGGTGTTCCCTTCCGGCGATCAACGCGGCGCGGCGCTGGCGACGACCACCGGTGCCGCCACGCTGCCTTGCGCCACCGGCTTGTCAGCGGCAGCGGGGGGTGCCACGACGCGCGGCATCTCGCCATGCGTCCATGGCGCGATGGCCACTTTCACCACCTGAGTCAGCTTGGGCAGGTCGCTGACATCCACATCCGGAGAGACAAGATCGGTGCCGGTGGCGATGTACAGATTGGCCAGCGCGGCATAAGCGTCGGCCAGCGCGCGGCCACGTTCAAAATCCGCTGCCATCGCCGCCAGTTCACGGCGCACGCGGGCCGATTCCGGCTGCGCCTGCGCTTCGGCATCGCCCTTGGTGGCTTCGGCCAAGTCGCGCTGCAACACGTCGATCTGGTTGGCGATGTCCAGATCGTCCAGCGCGTTGTGATATTCCTGCACGCTGAGGTTCACCTGCGTCAGCACCGCCACGCCCAGCGCCAGACGCCGCGCCTTGGCCACTTCCACCGCACTCTGCGCGGCGGCGATGGCTTTCGGGCCTTCGATCAGGCTGACGAGGTTGTAGGTGGCGCGCACGCCCAACTCACCCCAGGTGTTGTTGTACAGCAGCTTGTTGCTGTCGTAGTTCAGGCTGCCCAGCACGCCCACGCCGGGCAGCATCTTGATGATTTCCTTGTAGATGTCCTGCCGGTCGATCTTTTCCTGATAGGCGGCCTCGCGCAGTTCCGGACGCAGGTTCAGGCTGGTTTCCTCCAGCGCCGCCACGTCCACCGCGGGCGGTTTTGACAGTGTGGAATCGGGTGATGCCGCGATGGGCAGCGGGCTGTTGATGGGCACGTTGATCAGCGTGGCCAGATTGACCTGCGCGGTGACCAGTTCGTTCTTCATGTGGCGAAGCTGGGAAATGATTTCCAGCAGGCCCTGCTGGTACTCCAGCGCCTGGGCACGCGGCTGCAACCGCAGGCGGGCCGATTCACGTGAATTGTCCAGCATCTTTTGCGCATCGGCCAGCAACGGGTCCAGACGCGGCACCAGCACCTGCGCCACGGCGGCGCGCCAGTATGCCTCCTGCACGCCCTTGACGATGTTGTCGATCACCTTGCGGCGGCGCTCCACCGCCACCAGCGCGCGATAGCCCTGCTGCTTGGCCTGATAATAGCCCACGCCCACATCCAGCGCGTTCCATGAGAACTGCAAGGATGCCGTGCCGTGCTGCGGTTCTTCGGAATACGAATAGGCCAGCGATTGCTGGCGCGTGATGACGTCGATGCTCTCGGCGGCGTTCGGCACGTTGCGCCAGCTATACCCGGCATCGGCGGCCAGACGCGGCAGCATCTGCATCATGGCCAGATCAATCTGGCGCTCCTGCAAGGTCTGCTCGATGCGCGTCAACTCGGCGTCGTAATTGTATTTCAGCGCCCGCGCGACCGCTTCCTCCAGCGACAGCGGGCCTGTCACCGGCACATGCCCGGTCAGCAATGCGGTGTGGTCCTGATGCGCCCGGTCGGCCTGCTCGGCGGGGGTCATCGCCGAGGGTGTCACGCTGCCGCAGGCGGCAAGCGCGAGTGGCGCAAGCAAAACGAACGGCGCCAAGCGTATCTGCTTCATCGATTTGTTATCCTAGCAAAAGCGGGCGGCGGGCGCGGTCAGGCGGCCGGGCGCTGGCGAACCATGTCATCGAGGCTGTCGAGCCAGGCGCGCGCCCGGCCCAGAGCGGAGAGCGGACCGGCGGCATGCAGCGCGGCGGAGAACCCGCCCGCCGCAGCCCCGGGCGGCGGCAGACCAGCCAAGGCTGCGGCCTGCTGCGCCAGACGCGCCTGCACGGCATCCACCGGTGCAGGGTCCGGCGCGGTCTGGCGTTGCGCCAGCGCGTGTTCGGCATCGGCCCAGCCGTCAATCGCCGCGCGCAGGGCCTGCCCGGCCGTGGCCGGGTGGTTCGGCAGATACAGGTCGCCGTGATGCCGCCCGCGCAGCAGTTTCAGCAGATCTCCCTGCTGGCGCCCGATCAGGATGTTGAAGGTGGCGTCTGCGGTGTTGCCCGCGATGTCGCGCGCCTTGATCAGAATCGACAGCCGGCCGTGCGAATCTGCGGGCGGCGTGCCGCTGAAGGTCAGGTCGTTCGAATTGAACGAAATCCACGACGGCAGCGACGAGCCATCCGGCAGCTTGGCTTCGAAGGTCAGTTGCGCCTGCGGCAGACTGTCCTGGAAGATGTTGCGCGGCACGGCAACCACGGCGTGCTGCTGCACGATGACGAAGCGGTTGGCCACTGAGCCGACCAGCGACAAATCCGGAATCAGCGGGCGGTTCAGATAGTCGTCGGTGGTCCAGAACTGGGTGCCGTCCGGCGTGTGGTTGTTGTCGTCCGGGAAGGTGCTCGGCTGCGGGTTCGGGTTGAACGGCGGTGGCGGCGCAGGCGGCGGCGGCGTGAGTGGCGTGACCGTGGTGTTCAGCGGCATGGTCTGCGACGAAATTGCCGTGGACCCGCCATTCAGTGTCACGTCCACGCCGGTGATGGCGGCGAGCGGTGAGCCGCCCGGCCGTTCGCCGGCCAGCGTGAGTCCGGTGACACCCGGTGCAATCAGCGTGGGCGAACTGTCGATCAGATGCACGGTCAACTGGCCGGGATTGCCCGAGAAACTGCCGTTGGGCTGGAAGGCGATTTTCGCCCCGGCGGGCAGGATGATGGCCGAGGCTGTGGAGACCGTGGACGGAATCGCCGTCCAGTGGCTGCCGCCATCCACCGAGTATTCCCACGTGCCCTGGCTGTGCGGGGCGGCGTTGCCGGTGATGGCGATACCCGCGAAGCCGTTCGGGGTGGAGCCGTACGGATTGGCACCGGCGATGTATTGCAGGTCGCGCGGGTCGGAGAAGCCCGGCCCGAACAACTGTGCCACAGTCTGGCCCTGCGGATGCTGCTCGGCCACGCTGACCGGCGGCAGGGTGGCGCGGCCCGCTGCATCGGGCGCGTTGTTGACGTTATCGATCATCAACGGCAGCGATTCGGTGGCGATGGAATAGGCCGTCGCCGCCGTGTTCGGGGCGGCGTTCTGGCCGAACAGCGTCACCCCGGACAGGTTGGCCTGCGTGCCATTGGCGGTGCCGTCAAACGCGTCCCACGCGCGGAAGGTGATGGCGTTGGGGATCTGGCCGTTGAAATTGGTTGCCGCAGGCTGGAAGGCGATGCGCGCGGTGGACGCCAGATCAAGCGGCTGCGTGGCCGAGATGCTGGCCGGGAACGCGGTCCATGTGCTGCCGTTGTCGATGGAGTAGAACCACGTGCCCACCGAACGCCCGCCCGCATCGGCGGTGTTGAACCCGGTGATGGCAATCCCCGC
>CAIPHQ010000093.1 GCA_903864895.1 uncultured Rhodospirillales bacterium | reverse complement strand
CGCTGGGCGCGATGCTGCTGGGCACCATCGTCACCGGCCTGTTCGTCGCCATCTCGATGACCTCGGGCGGCGGCGCGTGGGACAACGCCACGAAATACATCGAAGAAGGCCATCACGGCGGCACGGGTTCGGACGCGCACAAGGCGGCCGTGACCGGTGACACCGTGGGTGATCCGTACAAGGACACCGCTGGCCCTGCGGTGAACCCGATGATCAAGATCACCAACATCGTCGCCTTGCTGCTGCTGGCCATTCTGGCCAAGCTGATGACGCCGTAATGCAAAACGCCCGGGGCGCACTGCCCCGGGCGTTCACAGATGCGGCAAGGTCCGGGGCAACACTCCGGACTTTTTTTATGCGGCGTTTTTTATGTGACCGGCTTGCCGGTCAGTTCGGCGATGGTGGCCATCATCGACGCAATATAGTCCTTCATGTCCAGATGCGTCTCGGCATAGCGCCGCGCACTCACGCGAAGCCGCTTGTTCAGCTTCGTGTCGGCCAGCACCTTCAGCACCGTATCGGCCAGCGTGCCCGGGTCCAGCCCCGGCACCAGCAACCCGTTGTCGTCATGCGTGATGAACTCGGTCACCGATTCCACGTCGGAGGCCACGATGGCGCAGCCCATCGCCAGCGCCTCACGCAGGCTCCATGAGGCGACGAACGGGTAGGTCAGATACACGTGCGTGTCGGACCGCTTCAGCAGTTCCAGATACTTGTCGTACGCAATCTGGCCCGGCATGCACAGCCGGTTCATGTCGATGCGGCTTTCCACCTCGCGCAGGAACACGTTACGCCACGTGTCGTTGGCCAGGCGCGCGCCATAGCTGACATCGTCGCCGCCGATCATCACCACTTTCAGATCAGGCCGGTCACGCATCAACTGCGGCAGAGCGCGCATCATGGTGTGATAGCCGCGATACGGCTCCAGATTGCGCGCCACATAGGTCAGCAGTTTCTCGCCGGGAGCGACCTTGAAATCGCCGATCTCGAAGCGCCGCTTGCGCGCCGCCGGGTCGGGTTTGCAAACATCAAGCTGTGCGCCTTCGCGGATCATCCGAATGCTGGGCCGCGCCCATTCCGGGTAGGTATCACGCTGGAAACGGGTGGGGGTCTGACCGTGCTGGCCCAGATTCAATGCCAGCAGATTGATCGCGTTCATCGCCCGCACGCGCGGAAACCGGTCCGGCGCCATCACGAATTCCGGGTCATAGACCACGTCGGCGCCGTCGGTGTGATAGTAGAACTCGAAATACCCCAGCAACGGCACGCCGGGCCAGATATCGACCAGATCGAGCAGTTCGCCCCAGCCGTGATGGCCGATGATGATGTCGGGCACGAAGCCGAGCCGCTTCAGGTTGGCGGCCATGTTCGACACCAGTTCCGCGCGGCGCCCGGCATAGTCCAGATCGCGCGCCACCGGGTGGATGGCTTCCTGATCCGGGCGGGGGAAGGTGTACAGCAACCGCCGCACGCCATCCATCGAACGCGAACTCGGCTCGCTCATGAACACGATCTCGTTGGACGGATCGGTGGTCAGGTGCTGCAGGATGTGGAGGTACTGGCCAGGAAAATTCTGGTGTACAAACAGATATTTCACGCTGGGCCTAAATTCTTGGAGCCCACCGCATCCGGCGGGCTCCGCTTGAAGGTGAAGCGTCGCACATGCGGGCCGGATGTCCGGCCCGCAGAGCGGTCAGGCTTTCGGCTTCGCCGCCTTGCGGCCGCCCGCCTTCTTGGCAGGCTTGGCTTCGGCTTCCGCCGGTTCTGCGGTCACACCTGCCCTCGGGCGCAACTCGATGCGGAAGGATTCCATGGCCGCGAGGCTTTCGGCCTCACACGGCTCACCGTTGCTGGCCGGGCCAGCCTCCGCCCCGTCCACGAAGGTGGCTGCATAAACCACATCATGCGTGTCGGCCGCCGCACCGCGCAGCCGCACCCGCAGGCCCAGAATGGGCAGCGCCATACCACGGCTGCCACAGAACTGGCCGCCTTCCACCCAAGGCGACATCCAGCCGCGGCCCAGTACGGCCTGATATTCGATCTGGTCGATCGGCAGGCCGGTGGCCGGCGCGATGCCGAAGCCCTCGATCCAGTTCTTGCTGCCCTTGATTCCCACCCACTCACCAAACCTGGCGGCCACGTCGCCACGGGTCTGGATATGCGCCATCAGGTCCAGCGCCGCCACGTCCGGGGCCGCCGGGGCTGCAGGTGCCGGTTCGCTGGCCGGGGCGGCCGCTGCCGCAGGAGGAGGCGCGGCCGCATCGGCCTGCGCGGGCGGCTGGGCTGCCACCTGCGCGCGCGCCGCCGCAACCGCCGGGTTCACCGGCCCGTCCATCAGGCGCAACACTTGCAGGCTGGGCGCGCCATCCTTTGCCATGGGCGACTGATAGATCGTCACCAGCACATGCGCCGGGGTGCCGAGCACCCGCACCAGCGCCGCATCGCCGCCGCCGCTGAGCCAGCCATCGCCACGGAACGTGCTGATGGTCACCGCCTCTGGCCGGCTGGCCACGCCTGGCGGCAGCGACAGGCGCACGCCGGGCATCCCGGTCATTGCGTCGGCAGCCGGGGACGGCTTTTGCACGATGCAGAACAGGCCGGGCTCCAGCACCATCAAATGGGCACTGACCTTCAGTTCGGTGATAGGCTTGTGAGCGGTGGTCTGCTCGTTTTGGGCAGCGTGCGCTTCGGACATTCAGGATCTCGCTGGCAAGGACCGCAGGTTACTAAGGACGTCGTCACTGGCCGCAGGGGCGCGAACATCGCCCGTTACGGATTGTAAGGCAAGGAGCGCGTTGTTGATCGCAGACGCCGGAAGCCCAAGCGGCAAAATCCATCCGCGGCCGGTGCGGCGGATTCGTTCAGCCTGGGCGCCGATGTCGAACACAGCCACCCCAAGGCCAGCACGCATCGCTTCGCCGAGGGTATAGCACCAAGTTTCCGGGCAAATCGACGGCAACCACGCCAAATCCAATTTTTGTTCACGGATCAATGCCACGGCATCTCGTTCCGCATACGGCCCTGTGAGGAACACCCGCCCGGTCGCCAGCAGGCGATCATCGTCTTCACTGTGGCCGATGACGGTAAACGAAAGCGCAAGATTGCGGGCTGCGGCATCCTCGGCGCATGCCAGCAGCACATCATAGCCCTTGGCTAGCCCGATGCCGCCCACAATGCCCACGCGGCGCGGCGGCCCGCCCATCGCCGCCAGCGGCGGTAGCGCCGCATCGGTTTCGTGCGGCTCCACCTGCGCCTGCAAGGCCGGAAAATACCGGCGCAGGCGGCGCGCAGCATCATTGGACGGCGTCACCACCCGCCGCGCGCGCGCCATCTGTGCGGCGGAGCGGCGGCGCAGTGCCGAGGCGTCAATATCTTCCTCCAGCACGGCGCCAATCCCGGCCACGCAGGCATTGCACCCGGCCACATCCGGCTCGCCGCAATACCGGCGCGCCGTGCCGATCAGGTTGGTTTGCAGGCAGATCGACGAATAGTCGTGGACGTGAACATCCAGCTTCACGCCCAGCTTCAGGTCCAGATCGGCAACGCACGGGTGGTGGCCGAGCAGATGGTGCAATTCCACACAGCGCGGCGCGGCCTGCGCCAGCAGTGCGGTGAGCGCCGCAAAATCCTCGGGCAGCGCCAAGGTCAGGTTGGGAAATTCGCCCTTCTGCGCCCCGTCCACCCGGACCAGCCCGGGCTTGTACCGCCGCTCTGCGGTGCCATCCATGTCCAGCACCGGGCGCAGCACAATCGGCTCCAGCCCCTCGGCGGCCAGCGCGGCGCAGCGGGCACGGATCGCCCGCTCCACCCCGCCGCCGCCGTCATGGGTGATCAGGATGGCGCTGCCGCCGGGCGCGCGCAGCCGCGCCGTCCAGCGCGGGATATCCAGCGCGCGCCGCGCGGCGGCCAGCGGATCGCGGCGCACGAAATCGGCGATCAACGCGCCATAACCGGGATGCAACCGCTCCAGCACCTCGATATTGCGCCCGCGAAGCTGCTCACCCGCCGCGCCGAAGGATGCGCCGCCGGTGTGCGCCACATAAGCGCCGGGCACCGCCACATGCCGCCAGCCCAGACGGCTGGCGCGCAGGCAAAAATCATTCTCCTCGCCATAGCCCTGCGCGAACACGTCCTCGCGCAGCAGCCCCGTCTCCAGCAGACATTCGCGGCGGATATACATGCAGAACCCCACCGCAGTGGGCAGATCGACGCAGGTATCGCCCAGCGCTTTGCCAGCGCGCTTGCCGATCTGCGCCAGTTCATCCGCCGGTGGCGGCTTGGCCGGTTTCACCGGATCAGGGTAGCTCAGAATGCTGGCGTCGTTGCTCAGCGGGCAGGCGGTGCCGATATCTGCCGCGCCATGCACCACTGCGCGCAGCCGGGCGAGCCAGCCCGGCGCGGGCAGTGTGTCGCTGTTCAGCAGAAGCACGTCCGGCCCGCCTGCCAAGGCCGCCGCCGCACGCAGCCCGGCATTGGCTGCTGCCGGGAAGCCCAGATTGCGCCGGTGGCGAATCAGCCGCACGCGCCCGGCCTCGGCCAGCGCAGCGACAGCATCACGCAGCGCCGGTTCGGGAGTG
>CAIPHQ010000092.1 GCA_903864895.1 uncultured Rhodospirillales bacterium | reverse complement strand
TACCCTTGAAGATGCCCTTGATCGTGTCGTTCAGATCCGCCCGTACCTGCCCCGGATCGACGCTCTGTTCTTCGCGCCGGATAATCTGGGTCAGGTTGGCTTCCACCTGGAAGCGCATCGGCACGCCGGTCCGGTCATCCAGATAGGCCGATTGTGCCAGGAACAGCCGCCGCGCCTCTTCCACGAACGCCAGATCGCAAGCCGGGCCGGCCACGGCGTAGCGCAGCCGTTCCGGTGATAATCCCTTCAGCGCCTCGTTGAACGCCAGGCTGTGCAGGAACACCGTGCGCGCCACGTAGGTGGCGAACGGCGGCATGCCCTTGTGGTGTTTGGCGTCGATGTCCTGCGCCAGCGACAGCGTTCCACCTTCGCCCGCGATGTCGGCGCGGATGGCGGGCACGTACATCGACTGGCCGAGGCGGGTGGTGATCTCTTGCCGGATAGGCTCGAAGCCCGGGTCGATGTGGTGCAGATGGATGGCGAACGCGTCGGCCGGTCGGTCCTGCCACAGCTTTTGCACCGTGCGGCCCAACAGGCGCAGCATGCCGCGCACGCGCTGGAACGTGACTAGCGTGGCGGTTTTCGACGTCAACGTTTCCAGCACTTCGGGGTGCAGCGGGAAACTGGCCAGGAACCCGTCAACCGTGGCGGGATTGGCCGCTTCCAGCGCCAGTGCCTCCCGATTTCGGCTCCAGATGTCTTTGTACGCCGCCACCACTTCGCCGCCGCGAGCGTGGTCCACCCGTTCGAACAGGCGGCGCAGCAGCACTTTGACGGTTTCGTCGTCCTCAGTCGGGTTCAGCAACGTGGCCTTGCGGGCAGACACGCTTTCGGCTTCCGCCATCCGGTCGGCGACGAACTGGTTTTCGCTGGAATAGGCGTCACCCGCGCGGCCGTCCTTGCTGACGGCCAGCGTATAGACCAGGGCGGCACGCGGCGCGCTTTCCACCGCTTTGAACAGGCTGGTCAGGAACGCGGTGAGTTGCTCGCGCGCATTCGGGCGGCTGGACACTTTGCGCAGATAGATCGCCAACTCGTCGAGCAGGATCAGCGCCGGTTCGCCGCCGAACAATTCGGCCAGCGTTTCCGCCCCCGGCGCGATGCCCTGTTCGTCGGATTTGCGGACGCGCTCGTAGCCTTCCTGGCCCGCCAGCGCATAGGCGAGCTCGCCCCACGGCGTGTAGGCCAGCACGTCCGGCCCCATGCGGCGGCCATTGGCCGGATCGGCGTTTTCGCCGTCGAACGCCGCGACTCGCACGGGGCCGGTGGGCAGCACCGCCGGATCGACGAACTCGGCCGGGTTGGCCACCCCCGGCATGCCGCGCGCGGCGTGGACCAGTGCGATCAGCCCGTGCGTCTTGCCGCCGCCGAACGCGGTGTCCAGCCGGAAGATTGCCGCCACTGTTGGCCCGTTGCCGGACAGCCGGCCGCACACATTGGCCAACAGGCTTTTCAGGCCGCGCGTGGGATAGGTGGTGGCGAAGAACCGCACCGGGTCGCGGTATTCCGGCGGCGCGTGCGGGTCGCGCAGCACGCGGGCGAGGTCGGCGGCGAAATCCGAGTCGGAGGATGCGCCGCTGCGCACGTCGTCACGCGGCACGCAGAGGTCGAAAATGCTCGGCAGGGTCATGGTCGCCACACGCTCGCCCGTTGTTGACGGCAAAATGACATGTCATGCAACGATCCGCCAGCGTGCCGCCGCCCCACCACCGTTGCGGCGTGGCGCGGGGCTGGACAGGCGGGCGAAAGGCAGCGCCATGCTATGCACGCCTCGGCCGTTACGCCGGGCGAGGGACGAGAACACGAAGGGGCTGCTTGCATGGACGTCGATCAGGGGAAGCAGCCGGAGCCGGCAGCCAGCACCGACGATACGCGGCTGATCGAGCGGTGGCTGCCGATTGCGGCGCTGGGTATTGAAAGCCTCCGCGAACGGACACCAATGACTCCCTTCCCTGCACCAAACCGCCTTCATGTCTGGTGGGCGCGGCGGCCATTGGTCGCCAGCCGGGCGGCAGTGTT
Organism: uncultured Rhodospirillales bacterium; assembly: GCA_903864895.1. Lineage (GTDB taxonomy): Bacteria > Pseudomonadota > Alphaproteobacteria > Acetobacterales > Acetobacteraceae > CAIPHQ01. Next base: position 11,916 of record CAIPHQ010000092.1, on the reverse strand, counting down.
GGCATCGGTAATCCCTGCGGACGCCAACCGCGAGTCGTTCATGCATGCGCTAGGAATTCACGGAAACCCTATGGCGGCAAAGCACCGGATTGCGATTGCGGACAAGAATGGGGAACGTTTGGGCAAGGATGCATACGGTTATCCTCGCGCATTCGGATATTCACCAACACAGGACGAAATTCAACAACTAACAAATGTCGTAAAATCATCCGATATAAGGGTGCTTGATCCCACGGCCGGTGGTTGCTCTATTCCGTTCGAAACAGCTCGACTTGGCTTTACCGCAATTTCCAACGATCTAAACCCTGTCGCGACGTTGATCGAAAAGGCTACATTGGAATATCCGGCTAAATTTGGAGCCGCATTGCGGCCAGCTTTCGATGCGCTCGGGGCTCAGTTCGTCAATCTTGTCCGTTCCCGGCTTCAAGGGATATTTCCCGAAGAACCCGACCTTGATTGCAGACCGGATGGCTACCTCTGGGCTAGAACGATCCGCTGTCCATATTGCGAAGGACTTGTGCCGCTATCGCCAAATTGGCGACTGTCTTCGGCGGGCATCGGTGTTCGGTTGCGGCCGCAGCTTGGCAAAGGCCCCGGTGATGATGAGCGGCATTGCACGTTCGAAATTGTAGGGAAGGCGACGGAACACTCGGCGGGCACGATAGCCGACGGCGACGGCACCTGCCCGTTCCCGGATTGCGGGCGAGTGATCGACGGCGACGCCGTTAAGCAGCAGGCGCAGGCGGCGCAGATGGGCGAGCAGTTATTCGCCATAGTGTTCAAACGGCGAATTGGCACAAAGACCAAGTCCGGCAAAGCTGGCCGCAACAAGTGGGCACGTGGCTACCGAGCGCCCCGCGTGGATGACGACAACAGCGCCCTAATCGCCGCGCGGCTGGCCGAGAAGATGCCAGATTGGGAGGCTTTGAACATCATTCCTAGTGAAGAAATCGGCGAAATGTCGAATTATGATCGCGGCCATCGGATGTACGGGATGTTAAAATGGCGAGATTTTAGCAGTCCGAGGCAGTTATTATGCAATGCCGAAAGCGTATCCGTATTCAATGAACTCATAGATAGACGACGTATTTCGGGTCAATTAAATGATATCGAAAATGCGGCATTCGTTTATTTGGCACTTGCCATTGATACGATGTTAAACTACAGCAGCAGGGCCTGTCGTTGGGACGGAGTTACCGAGCGCGTGCGCTCAGTATTTGATAGGCACGGATTTGCTATGCTTTGGTCCTATGGCGAGATGGCGTCGTTAGTCGAAGGATTAGGCTATGACTGGGCGATCGAGAAGACCAGCGATTGTATTGAAGAACTTGCCAAACTTATTCGACCAGACGCTGCGCAAAATGTTGGTTTGTTCGCCTCGCCAGCCGTCCCACCGCCGCCGGTGAGCATAACCTGCAAACCCGGTGACGCACTGGACCACATCGACGACGCCAGCATCGACGTGGTGGTGATGGACCCGCCATACTACGACAACGTGATGTACGCGGAACTGTCGGACTTTTTCTATGTCTGGTTGAAACGCACTGCCGGGCAGGTGGTGCCGGAATTGTTCACCCGCCGACTGACCGACAAGGACAATGAGGCGGTGGCCAACCCGGCCAAGTTCGCCGGGCAGAAGGGGGCCAAGGCGCTGGCCGGGCGCGACTATCAGGAGCGGATGGCGCGCATCTTCGAGGAATGCCGCCGCGTGCTGAAGCCGAACGGCATCATGACGCTGATGTTCACCCACAAGGCCACCGGCGCCTGGGATGCGCTCACCACCGGGCTGATGCACGCGGGCTTCATCATCACCGCCTCCTGGCCGATCAACACCGAGGCCGAGGGCAGCCTGCACATCAAGGACAAGTCCGCCGCCAACTCCACCATCTTCCTGGTCTGCCGCCCCCGCGCCGCCGCCACCCCGCACGCGGCGGCGGATTACTGGGAGGATGTGGAGCCGCTGGTGGCGAAGGCCGTGCGCCGCCGCGTGGCGGAATTCCAGCAGGCGGGCATCGGCGGCGTGGACCTGTACCTCGCCTGCTTCGGCCCGGCGCTGGAGGAATTCTCCCGCCACTGGCCGCTGAAACGCGGCACCCCGCGCCCCGCGCCGGAAGCCCGCAAGCGCAAACGCCAGCAGGAGATGTTCGAGGAAGAATACGACCCCTACGCCGTCACCCCGGAAGACGCGCTGGACGCGGCGCGGCGTGAGGTGAAGCAATGGCGGCTGGAACAGCTCGGCCAGCGGCAGGGCTACGCCGAACTCGACCCGCTCACCAGTTTCTTTGTGCTGGCGTGGGACGCGTTCAAGGCCCCGCAATTCCCCTACGACGAAGCCCTGCGCCTCGCTCGCGCCGTCGGCGTGGATCTGGACGGGCAGGTGGTGGGCGTGCTGGCGGAAAAGAAAGGTGCCGACCTGATCCTGTGGGACAGCGCCAAACGCGCCGCCAAAGCCGCCCTGGGCGCGCCGGACGGCAGCCGTGCCATGATCGACGCCCTGCACCACGCCGCCCACATCGCCCGCAGCAAAACGCTGGCCGCCGCCCGCGAGATGACGGACCGTGCGGGCACGCTGGGCGAGGCTGCGTTCCAGCAGGCGCTGACCTACGTGCTGGAAGTACTGCCGGTGGGCGGCGCATTCTCTGGCGTGTCGCTCGACGGCGATCTGGCCGCGGCCAGCAGCGATTTTGAAGCGCTGGAGAACTTGCGGCGGCTGGCGCTGGCGGACCGGGTGGCGGCGCCGAAGCAGTTGGAGTTGTGGGCGGGGGCCGAGCCGGCGTAGATCGCAAGAAGGGCACCAAACCAATGAGCGGGAACGGGGACGACCGTAACTGGCTTGAGTTTGCACGCAATCTGGAAGACCGGGCCGAGAATCAGCCCGGCCTTAGCGCAGAACTGCGCCACAGAGCGATGGTAGCAGCGCAAAATTTGAGAGCGGTTGAGCGCTATCGACAACGCCCAAGATTTGAGCAGGACGGCGCAACGTGGGAAGGGCAGCCGGTGTTCAAGTGCACCGGAAAACTCGCTGGCCTGATCGACATGCTGCCCGAATTTGCCCGGACCGGCCTGTCATATGAAAATGCACTCAATGAATATATCGACCTGATCGTGCGTTTACCGCACGGGGACGACGACCGCACGGTGCCGGTCTCCACTGTGTCACGGCGCTATGCGCTAATTCAGCATCGCGATCTTGTTACCTGGGTATGCGAGGCCTTCCGACAACTGAATTGGGACCCTGCGGAGCTCGATGCAACAATGCGCTGCTCGGAATACGGTGAGCGCATGAGCCTCCGCATCCCAATTCCGGGCATGATCGCGCACGTGCGGAAAGGCGATTCCCTGTACCCCGAAGTCCGGGTTTGGAACTCGGTCGATCGCACGCAGGCGATGGAGGTCGCCATCGGCTGGATGCGCCTGATTTGCAGCAATGGCCTTGGCGTGTGGGAGCCTGACGATAGGCTCCGAAAAATCCATCACTCCAAACTGAAATCCAGCGAATCACCGGTGAAATTTCTGAGCGAGCGCCTTCTGGGTAACGGAGATCAGATAGAAATGCTGCGCCGCTGGGCTGATTTCAAAATTGATGAAAATTATCTGGTCGAGTGGGTCGATCATGTTGTTGCCGAGCAGTGGGGCAAGGTTCGGGCCGCCCGGTTTCTGCATATTGCCAAGACCGGGCATGATTGCAGCGTTGGCCAATCGGCCCGCGAGAAGAAGGCCAGCATGTTAACAACCCAATCCGGCGCACCGGTCCCCGGTGCACCGGAACGCAGCGACAATGCCTATGACCATTATCAAACGCTGCTATGGCTGGCCGGAACCGAACGGACACTTGAGAGCCGCGAGGCGCGAATTGATGAAGCGCTCGAACTGATACGAAGCCTACTGCCACCTGAACTTCGCAGATCGAGCCGCTAATGCCACTGCTGTCCGACCACACATGGCGGCTGCGCTACACGCCCGAGGATGGCGATCTCGTCCGCCGCCTGTATGTGCCGCTGCTGGCCTGCGCGGAACGCTATGACCGGCTGACCGGCTACTTCACGGCCAACGCCTTGGCACTTGCGGCACGCGGTATCGAGGGACTGTTGCTGAACAACGGCACCATGCGCATGTTGGTGGGTTGCACGCTGGGGCCGGACGAAGTGGCTGCCATCGAGCAGGGCGAAGCGCTGCGCACCGCCGTACAACGCCAGATGTCCGCCATTTCGCTACAACCAACTGACGAAGGCGCTCGGCAGGGTCTGGAAATCCTGGCGTGGCTGGTCGCACAAGGGCGGCTGGAAGTGAAAGTCGCTGTGCCATGCGACGATGCCCAGCGCCCGCTGGCTGGCACCGCAATCTTTCACGAGAAATCTGGCATAGTGGAAGACAAGACCGGACAGAAGGTCGCCTTCCAAGGCTCATTGAACGAAACGGCACAGGGCTGGACACAGAATTACGAAAGCCTGAGCCTGTTCACGTCCTGGGCAGATGGCGCTCGTGTGGCAGACCAGGAAGATCATTTCGCGCGACTGTGGGCAGGAAAAGCCAAGCGGGTGCTGGTGATGGATGTACCCCAAGCAGCACGCGACGACCTGCTGCGCTTCTTGCCGGACCCCGGCGAATTACCTGCGCGTTTGAAGGCTGAGCCGAAGCCGCACGCGCCGCCAGAGCCAGAGCCTCAGGACAAGCCAGCGCCTCCACTGACGGCTCCCGCAACGGACCTGCGCAAAGCCGTCTGGTCCGCCATCGCCCGCGCGCCGCTGCAACCGCAGGGCGGCGAGCGCGTGGGTGAAGCCACCAGCGCCGTAACCCCTTGGCAGCATCAGGTGCGCGCGTTCGAGCGGATGTATCGCAACTGGCCGCCGAAACTGCTGATCGCCGACGAAGTGGGACTCGGCAAGACCGTGCAGGCCGGGCTGCTGCTGCGCCAAGCCAGCCTCGCGGGCCGCGCCAAGCGCATTCTGGTGATGGCCCCGAAGGCGGTGGTGCGGCAGTGGCAGATTGAGTTGCGCGAAAAATTCAATCTGAACTGGCCGATCTATGACGGGCAGAAGCTGTCCTGGGACCCAAGCCCGGCGTGGAAGGGCCACAACGAACGCCCGGTGTCGCGCGCCGACTGGCACAAGGAACCAGTGGTGCTGGTGTCCTCCCACCTGCTGCGCCGCGCCGACCGTCAGCCGGAGGTTCTTGGAGCCGAGCCGTGGGACCTGATTATTCTCGACGAAGCCCACCACGCCCGCCGCCGCGGCGCAGGCACTGCGCAGGAAGGCGGGCCAAACGCGCTGCTGGGGCTGATGCGCGGGCTGAAGGTGCGCACCCAAGGGCTGATACTGCTGACCGCAACGCCGATGCAGGTGAATCCGGTGGAGGTGTGGGACCTGCTCGACTTGCTGGGATTGCCGCCGCAGTGGTCGAAGGGGGCGTTCCTGGGTTTCTTTGAGGATGTCGCCAAGGACAGCCCCAGCCACGACGCCATCGACCGCATGGCCGCGCTGTTCCGGGCGGTGGAGGCCACGTTCGGCCCGGTTGATCCGGCCGCCGTGCAGGCACTCGGCCTGTCCAGCAAGCTGCGGGCGCGCAAGGTGCTGGACGCGTTGCGCGACCCCGCCAATGTGCCGCGCCGCCAACTGGAAGCCGACCAGCGCAAGGCGGCCGTGACGCTGATGCGCCGGAACACGCCGATCGCACGCCTGGTCAGCCGCCACACCCGCGACCTGCTGCGCCGGTATCACAAGGCGGGTACACTCAAGACCCGCATCGCCGACCGCGTGGTGCGCGATGAGTTCATCCAACTTTCGCAGGACGAACGGGCAATTTACGACGAGGTAGAGGCCTATATCTCGGGCACCTACAATCAGGCCGGCACAAATGCGCAGGAGCGCAATGCGGTCGGGTTCGTGATGACGATCTACCGGCGGCGGCTGGCCAGCAGCTTCTACGCGCTGCGCTGCACGCTGGAAGCACACATGGCCTCCATCTCCAATCCAGCCAAGCCGGGCGATCTGCTGGCCGGTCTGGACGAGGACATGGACGACGACGAACAAGATGCGCCCGAGGAGGACGAAGCCGAAAAGCTGACCAAGCAGGCGCTGTCGCTGGAGGAAGCAACGGACATCGAACGTCTGCTGGCCATGATCCGCCGCCTTCCCCCGGATACCAAGGTGCGCGCGCTGCGCGACGAGATCACCCGCCTGCGGGAGGGCGGCCGCGAACAGGTGATGGTCTTCACCCAATACACCGACACAATGGACCTGCTGCGCACCGAACTGTCCCGCGACTCCGGGCTGCGGATCATGTGCTTCTCGGGGCGCGGCGGCGAGGTGCAGGCGAACGACGGGACGTGGCGTACCATCACGCGCGACCAGGTGAAGAAGCGCTTCCGCGAGGGGGCGGCCGATGTACTGCTCTGCACCGATGCGGCGGCAGAAGGCCTGAACTTCCAGTTCTGCGGCGCACTGGTGAATTACGACAGCCCATGGAACCCGATGCGCGTGGAACAACGCATCGGACGCATCGACCGCCTGGGGCAGCGCTTCGACACGGTGCGCATCGTGAACCTGCATTACGCAGACACGGTGGAGGCGGACGTCTACGCGGCGCTGCGCAAGCGCATTGGCCTGTTCCAGAATGTCGTCGGCGGCTTGCAGCCCATCCTCGCCCGCATGCCGCGCCTGATCGGGGAGCGGGTGCTGCGGGGCAACACGCGTGACGTGGTGGAGGATTTGGAACGCGCCGTCGATGCGGCCGAAGGCGGCTTCGATCTCGACGCGGTGACGGAGGCGGCGTTTGACGACGCTGTCCAAGCGCCTGCCGCTCTGACATTGGACGACCTTGATGCACTGATCCGCATTCCAGCGTTGCTGCCGCCCGGCACCCAAACGCGCCAACTGGATGGCCGAAGCTATGGGTTGCTCACGCCTGGGCAGCCCGAGTTGCGCGTGACGACAGACGCGTCGTTCTACGAGGAGAATGCTGATTCCGTGGAACTCTGGAGCCCGGGCGGCGTGGCGTTTCCAGAATCGGCCCAATCTGCCGACGGAACTGGCGCAGGGTTCCTGAGGGACCTCTTATCAGGATGAACGAGCGGTACATTTTCGAATACGAACGAAAACATTGGTTGGGGCAAAGAATTTTCCCGCCAGTTGCATTTCGGACCCCCACCCCGGGGGTCTTTGGTATGCCCCGTGGGGGAGTGGGGGCTATGCCAACGGCTCTCAGATCAGGCCGGCGCGGCCACGCAGGAAGGCCACGGTCTCCGGCAACTGCTGCCGCGCCAGCGTGTCGAGAAACTCTGCAACGGTGCGCGGCGGGTTGCGCAGAGCGGCGCGTTGGTCCCGCACCGCCGAAAGCGCGGCCGCCTCATCAAGGTCGAGCACATGGCGTACGAACACATCAGGGTGCTGGGCCTCGATCCGGTAAGGTGACAGCACGCTGGCAGGGAAGTCGCGCAGGTTGCTGGTCACGATCACGTCGGCGCGCCCAACGATGGCAGCCGCCAGCACGTGCCGGTCAAAGGGGTCTGGTAGCTGCAATGTGGGGATCAACGGCTCATGCCCACTGACAAGGCAATCGTCGATGGCAGCATCCATCAACGCGCGGGTGCGCTGCAACGCGGCCGCCAATTCCGGCCGCTCTCGGAGCGCGGCGTTCATCCACTCGGCCTGTATCTGATCCGACCAACGAGCCCTGAACACTTTGGTCTGAGCCAGCCGGAGCAGCAGATCGCGTAGCGGCGCCGGATACAACACGCAGGCATCCAACAGCGCCACGAACGCCACTGCGTTAGTAGCCCAGCCGCAAGTCCTGCGCCTGCTCGGCCAACGCATCCAGCGCGCTGCGGCTCTCGGTGCTCCGGTGCTCGCGATAGGCCAGCAAATCACGCAGCCGAATCCGCCGGTGCGTGCCGGTCCTGTGGAACGGGATGGCCCCGCCTTCAATCAGTTGCACCAAATGCGGCCGTGACACGTTCAGCATATCAGCGGCCTGCTGGGTGGTCAGTTCGGCCTCGTCCGGCATCACCGCAACGGCTCGCCCCTGTGCGAGGTGCGACAGCAAGTCGGTCAGCAAACTCACCGCCGCAGCGGGCAAGACGAAGGTTTGCGGCGGCAGTCCGTCGGCCGTTGCCTCCACTCGCAGTCGGTCGCGCCCCGCAAGCCTCGCCAACGCCCGGCTAGCTGACATCGCTTCTGTGCGGTCGGAGTCGCTCGGTTGAATGGATGCGGGCGGCGCAACTGCCAGCGTTGCCATGATCTGGGCTCCTTCGCCGAGCGCACCAGTGGAGGCACACTCGAATTGGCGACCATATTGGAAGCTTGGCCCTAAACGCAATATCCGAAAGGACGATCAGGGAGGCGGATCATTCAAGCGCGCCGCACAGCAGACGCGTCCGAGCCGCGCCAGGAAAGTGCGAGGGCATTGGCAATCTCCGAAAAGGCTCCAAGCTGTTCCGCCCTGGCGACGGCGGCATGCACAGTGGTATTCTCGCTGGGCCATCCAGCACCACTGCCAGCCTAGGAGGCGTCCGAGTTTCTCCGTGACCATCGGTGCCTGGGGCTCGAAAGCGATGCGCTCGACGGTGCGAGTTCATCCGGTGATGTTACCGGCACCGCTGTGGCACTGCCCAGCCGACCGGAATGAGGGGGCACCGGAACTGTGATTGTGGGCCGGATTGTGGGTTGAGTTCTGATTTAATCGGAAAATTGGCTTATGTCCTCATTTTTGGTCGGACACCCTCTCCGCCAGCGCCCAGAGATTTCTGGCAACTCTCCGCGCCTGATATTCAGCAGCACCCCCAAAGAGCCCCCGCAAGCATCCCCGGTTCATCGTGGCGCATCTCAAACGCTGCCACGCCGGTGATGCCTCAACGTTGCGATCCGGTCTATATTGTCCCCGCCCGGCAGTGTGCCATGATCGTGCCGGACAGATTGAGGCGCGGGCGGCATGGCCAAGGTCACCATCAACTGCGACATGGGTGAGGCGTTCGGCATCTATCGTTTTGGGGACGATGAGGCCTGCATGCCGTTTGTCACGCATGCAAATATTGCCTGCGGGTTTCATGCCTCGGATCCGGTGGTCATGTGGCGCACCGTGCGCGCTGCCAAGCGGCATGGCATCCGGGTGGGCTCCCATCCCGGTCTGCCGGACCGCGAGGGCTTCGGGCGGCGGGAGATGCGCATGACGCGGCATGAGGTGGCGGCGCTCGTGACCTATCAGACCGGGGCGCTGAAGGCGTTTCTGGATGCCGAGGGCATGGCGCTGTCACACATCAAGCCGCATGGCGCGCTGTTCGGCATGGCGCAGCGCGACGCCGAGATTGCCAATGGCATTGCCGATGCGGCGCTGCTGTTCGGCGTGCAGGTGATCGCCTATTCCGACTGCGCGATGTCGGAGGTGTTCACGCAGCGCGGCGTGCCGTTCTGCTGCGAGTTCTATGCCGATCTGGATTACGACGAGCGGGGACGGCAGGTGATCAGCCGGGAACACGAACCGGTGGCACTGGCGGCGGCGGCGGCCAAGGTGCTGCGCGCGGTGCAGGATGGCCTGACACGCTCACTCACCGGCACCGACGTGCGGGTGGTGGCCGACAGCGTTTGCGTGCACAGCGATACGCCGGATGCACCCGCCGTGGCGCGGGCCGTGCACGAAGCCCTCGCGGCCTATCTCTGATTGCGCGGCCTCGCATGACCGGCCGGACCCTCTGCGGCTGCCGCGACAGGTGGCCCCATCACGGACACGCGCGGGCATGATTTACGACACGCCGCAATGCTACCCTGGCGGGGACCGCTACATCGAGGTCGAACTCGGCGACGAGATGTCGTTCGATCTGAATTTCCGCGTCCACAGCCTCGCCGCCCGCATCGAGGCGGCGCGCATCGCCGGGGTGATCGAACTGATCCCGGAGATGGCGTCGCTGCAAATCTCCTACGACCCGGACCTGATTTCCTACGAGGACACGGTGGCCGAGGCCGTGAGCCTTGCCGCCACGCTGGGCAATGGCGGGGACGCGGAACTGGACAGCCGGCTGTTCTATGTGCCGGTGCTGTATTTCGATCCGTGGACCCGCGAATGCGTGGACGACTACCGTGCCCATGTCACGGACAAGGTGGCAGACCCGGATCTGCTGTGCCAGTTGAACGGGCTGCCGGGCCGGGCCGAATTGCGCCGCAGGCACAGCAGTTCGGAATACTGGGTGGCGGCGCTGGGCTTCTGGCCCGGCCTGTGCTCGCTGATGCCGCTGGACCCGCGGGCGCGGCTGAACGCGCCGAAATACAACCCGCCGCGCACCTGGACCCCCAAGGGCACCATCGGCCACGGCGGTGCCATTTCCTGCATCTATCCGGACCGCACGCCCGGCGGCTACCAGATCTTCGCCCGCACGCCGATGCCGATCTGGGACCGCGAACAGCGCCTGCCCGCCTTCCGCGACAGTCTGGCGCTGTTCCGCGCCGGAGACCGGGTGAAATTCGTGCCCATCGAGCGCGACGAATACGATTTCATCGCCGCCGAAGTGGAGGCTGGCACCTACCAGCACGCCTGCGTGGACTATCAGCGCTTCTCGCTGGCCGGCTACCGCGCGTGGCTTGGCCGGATCGAGGCGGAGTGAGCGCATGATCGAGGTGATCAAGCCGGGGCTGGAAACCTCGGTGCAGGAACTGCCCGGCCGCCTTGGTTACTGGGCGCAGGGTTTTCCGCCATCCGGCCCGATGGATGCATGGTCGTTCCGTATGGCCAACCTGCTGGTGGGCAACAAGCGCGACACGGCCGCACTGGAATGCCAGTTCATCGGCCCGTCGCTGCGCGTCTCGCAGGATGGCTGGGCCGCCGTCACCGGGGCCGACATGGGGGCCACGCTGGATGGCGTGCCGGTGGAAGCCTGGGTGAGCCTGCCGGTGCGGGCGGGGCAGACATTGGCGCTGGGCGGTGCCAAGGCCGGTGCGCGCGGCTACGTGGCGTTTGCCGGCGGCATTGATGTGCCGCAGGTGCTGGGCTCGCGCGCCACTTTCCATATGGCGGGCGTCGGCGGCTACGCCCTGCGCGCCGGGCAGCGTCTGGCGCTTGGACCGGCCGGTCCCGTGCGCGCCCGCCGGGTGCCGGAGGCGGCCCGCCCGGCCATTCCGCGCACCCGCACCTGGACCGTCGAAGCCGTGCGCGGCCCCAATGATAGCTGGCTGACCGGCGAGGCCATTGCCCGGTTTTACGGCAGTGACTGGACCGTGCAGGCCAAAAGCAGCCGCACCGGCATCCGCCTGACCGGCCCGGCCTTCACCTTTGCCGAACGTGCCTTCCACAAGCGGCCCGAGCACGGACAGGATCCGTCCAACATTCTCGACCACGGCTATCCGCTTGGGGCGGTGAATCTGGCCGGGCAGACACCGATCATTCTGGTCAACGACGCGCCCAGCACCGGGGGCTTCGTCAACCCGTTCACCGTGGCCAGCGCCGCCTTCTGGAAACTCGCCCATGCCCGCCCCGGCGACGTACTGCGGTTCCGGGAGGTGACAGTGCGAGAGGCACAGGACCTGCGCCGCGCGATGGACGCGCTGTGCCATGAAGACAGCCTGGCCGAGGTTTGACCGGGTTCCCGGGAGTTGATCCCGTCCCGCCCGGTACGCGCTGACAAGCATCCCGTCCGCTATTATCATGGCTCGCAAAACGGGGCTTGCGGGTGGGATGGCCGATACGGTGGCGGATGACGGGGCGGGTGATCTGGCCCCGATTGCAGCGGCGGACTGGTCTTACGCACGGGCGCGGCATCTGCTGGACCGCGCCGGCTTCGGTGGCACGCCGCAGGACGCCGCCCGGCTACATGCGCTGGGGCCGCTTGGGGCGGTGGACGCAGTGCTGGCAAGCCCGGCACCGGGCGATGCCGGGCTTCCCGCGTTCGATCCGTCGCCGATCTACGATCCCAGTCTGAAGGATTTCCCGGCCACG
>CAIPHQ010000091.1 GCA_903864895.1 uncultured Rhodospirillales bacterium | reverse complement strand
TTGCCGCGCGCCCGGTGGCAGGGGTGCACCTGACGCTGATCGCCGCCGAGGCGATGGCGCCGTATTCCGGGATGCTGCCGGGGCTGATCCGTGGCGAATACAGCACCGCGCAGGCGCATATCGACGCGGCGGCGCTGGCGCGGGCGGCGGGGGCGGCGTTCATGCTGGCCACCGCGGCGCAGATTGATCTGGCGGCGCGCATGGTGGCCGGGGTGGGGTTCGATCTGCTGTCGATCAATGTGGGGGGCGTGCCGCAGACCGGGGCGGGCGGCATCGGCGTGAAGCCGGTGGGCGCATTTCTGGAAACGCTGGCGGCGCTGGATTCGCGGATGCCTGCCGGCGTGGCGGTGGTGGGCGGGGGCGCAGGCGGGTGCGAACTGGCGCTGGCGCTGGCCGCGCGCTGGGGCCGGGTTGCACGCCTGACTCTGGTGGCACGAGGGGCTGAACTGCTGCCAGCGGCACCGCCGCGCGCGCGGCGGCTTGTGGGTGAGGCGCTGGCCGCCGCCGGAGTCACGCTGTTGCTGGGCGCCGCCGCCGGGATGCATGACGGCGCGGCGCTGCACCTGCCGGGCGGGGGCGCGGTGCCCTGCGCCGCCGCATTGTGGGCGACCGGCGTTGTGGCCCCGGCGTTTCTGGCCGCGTCGGGGCTGGCCTGCGATGCGCGCGGTGCGGTGCAGGTGGATGCGGCGCTGGGCAGCGTGTCGCACCCCTATGTGTTCGCGGCGGGCGACTGCGCGGCGTTCATCGGCCAACCCTTGCCGCAATCGGGCGTGTGGGCGGTGCGCGCGGGGCCGGTGCTGGCCACCAATCTGCGCCGGGCTGCCACCGGGCAGCCCCCGGCCCCGTGGCAGCCGCAGCGGGATGCGCTGGCGATTCTGGGGCTCGGCCACGGGCAGGCGGTGGCGTGGCGCAACGGCGTCACGTTGTCCGGCGGCCTGGCATGGCGCTGGAAAGACCGCATCGACCGGGCGTGGATGCGCCGCTATCAGGAAGCCGGATAGGGAGACACAACATGCGCCGCTACCGAATTGCCGCCATTCCTGCCGACGGGATCGGCCCGGAAGTGATTTCTGCCGGGCTGGAGGCGCTGGAGGCGCTGGCAAGCCGGGCCGGGTTCGCGCTGGATGTGGACCACTACGACTGGGGGTCGGATTATTACCGCCGCACCGGGCGGATGATGCCCGCCGACGGACTGGCGCAGTTGCAGGCGGCGGATGCGATTTACTTCGGCGCGGTCGGGGCACCCGATTTGCCCGACCACATTACACTGTGGGGCCTGCGGCTGGCGATCTGCCAAGGCTTCAACCAATACGCCAATGTACGGCCCACGCGCATTCTGCCCGGCATCACAAGCCCGCTGCGTGACGTGGGCCCCGGCGATCTGGACTGGCTGATCGTGCGCGAGAACAGCGAGGGTGAATACGCGGGCCAAGGCGGGCGGTCACATCGCGGACGGCCGGAGGAAATTGCCACCGAGGTGGCAATTTTCACCCGCGCCGGGGTGACGCGCATCCTGCGCTTCGCCTTCGCGCTGGCGCAGTCCCGCCCGCGCAAGCATCTGACCGTGGTGACCAAGTCCAACGCACAGCGGTTCGGGCTGGTGATGTGGGACGAGATCGCCGCCGAAGTCGCCGCCGAGTTCCCGGACGTGACCTGGGACAAGGAACTGGTGGACGCGATGACGCTGCGCATGGTGCGCCGCCCGCGCAGTCTGGACACGATGGTGGCCACCAACCTGCACGCCGACATTCTGACCGATCTGGCGGCGGCCCTTGCAGGAAGCCTCGGCGTGGCGCCCACCGCCAATATCGACCCGGAGCGCAAGCGGCCCTCGATGTTCGAGCCGATTCATGGCTCGGCCTTCGACATCACCGGCAAGGGCATCGCCAACCCGGTGGCGACGTTCTGGACCGGGGCGATGATGCTGGAGCATCTGGGCGAACCGGCGGCGGCGGCGGCGCTGATGGCGGCGGTGGAACAGGTGTGCGCCGCCGGAATCATGACACCGGACATCGGCGGCACGGCCACGACCAAGGAGGTGACGGCGGCGGTGGTGGCGGCGATCCGGGGGGCGAATACGCCCGCGGCGTAATGCGTTCGGGGCGGCCTGCCGCGCGGTTATGCGACCGGCATGAGCGAGACCGCCCCGTCTGCCGAAACCCGCCGCGCCCGCGCGATTGCTGGCGCGCGGGCAGCGCTGGCGGCGCTTGTGCTGTTTCGCCGCGATGTCCGCCGAACCCTTGCGGGTCCCGCGGACAATATCGGCTAGGCCGCCGCCGGAACCTGCAACTCGCCGAGATAGGCTTCCTTGATGGCAGGGTTTTCGCGCAACTCGGCGGCCGTGCCGGATAGCACAACTTTGCCGGTTTGCAGCACATAGGCGCGGTGCGCGATGGACAGCGCCATGGCCGCGTTCTGCTCGACCATGAAGATGGTCGTGCCCTGCCGGTTGATTTCCTGGATGATGTCGAACACCTGTTCCACATACAGCGGCGACAGGCCCATCGACGGCTCGTCCATGCAGATCAGGCGCGGGCGGGCCATCAGGGCGCGGCCGATGGCGACCATCTGCTGTTCACCGCCGGACAGCGTGCCGGAGACCTGATTGCGGCGTTCCTTGACGCGGGGGAACAGGCTGTACACCCGCTCCAGATCCTCGTCGAACTGCGCGCCGCGCTTCTGGGTGTAGGCGCCCATCTCGAGGTTTTCGTAGACGGTCATGCGCGGAAACAGCCGCCGCGCTTCCAGCACCGGGGCGATGCCGCGCTTGACGCGTTCGCTGGTGGCGAGTTTTTCGATGGGCTGGCCATCGAAGGTGACGCTGCCGCGCGTGGGGCGGACCACGCCCATGATGGTCTTCATGGTGGTGGACTTGCCGCAGGCATTGCCGCCGAGCAGCGAGACAATTTCCCCCCGCCCGATGGTGTAGTTCACGTCTTTCAGCACGTGCAGATCGCCGTAATACGTGTTGACCGCCTTGAATTCCAGCAGCGGTCCCTGATCCTCACGCGGCATGGGCGGCCTCCGTGGCGGCGCGGCCCAGATAGGCGCGCAGCACTTCCTCGTTGCGGCGAACCTCGGCGGGTTTGCCTTCGGTGAGTTTCTCGCCGTGGTCCAGCACCACGACGGTATCGGCAAGCTGCGTGACCACATCGAGCTTGTGTTCGATGATCAGGATGGTCAGGCCAAGTTCGTTCAGGCTTTTGATCTGCTCGGCGAGTTCCAGCGTTTCCGCCGGGTTCATGCCGGCCGTGGGTTCATCGAGCAGCAGGATCTTCGGCTGGCTGGCCAGCGCGCGGGCAATCTCCACGCGGCGGCGATTGGCGTAGGACAGGTTGGAGACGACCTGCCCCAGACGCGGCGTGAGGCGGTTGCCGAACAGCGCGGCGATGTCTTTCGCCCGTTGCAACGCGGTGCGTTCCTCGCTGCTGGCACTCGGCAGGTTCAGCACCGCACCGGCAACCCCGGTGTGCAGCCGCGCATGCTGGCCGATCAGCACGTTGGTCAGCACCGGCAGGTTGGAGAACAGGCGGATGTTCTGGAAGGTGCGGGCGATGCCGCGTTCCAGAATCTCGTGCGGTTTCAGGCCCAGCACTTCCGCGCCATCGAACTTGATGCTGCCGCCATCGGCCTGCACCAGACCGGTGATGACGTTGAACAACGTGGACTTGCCGGAGCCGTTTGGCCCGATGACCGCCACCACGCCGCCCGCAGGCACCGTGATGTCCACCGCGTTCAGCGCCACGAGGCCGCCGAACTTCACCGTCACACCGCGCACTTCCAGCAGATTGCCGCCTTTTTTCGGCATGTCGCGCAGCAGCTTGGCCGCCGCCGCCTTGTTGAAGCCGCCGCGCACCACGCCCTGCACGTTCTGCGCATCAAACGACAGCGCCGCCTGCTTGCGTGCCGCCGGGATCAGCCCGTCGCGGCGGTACAGCATGGTCATCACCAGAATGATGCCGAAGATCAGTTCGGTGGACCCGGCGAAATCGACCTTCTGCATCCAGCGATTGCCCACGGCCTCACCGATGCCGTGCGACCAGTTGGTCAGGCTGGGCAGGAACCATGTTTGCAGCAGCGACAGCACGGCGGCACCCGCCACCACGCCCCACACGCTGCCCATGCCGCCGAAGACAACCATGACCAGAATCATCACCGAAACCGGGAAGCCGAACATGTCGGGCGTCGCGGTCTGCAACTTGGCCACGTAGAACACGCCGGTCATGCCCGCGAAGGCGGCACCGATGGCGAATGCCAGCAGTTTGGCCTTCACATGGTCCACGCCCATCGCACCGGCGGCGGTTTCATCCTCACGCACCGCCATCCACGAACGGCCGATGCGGGAATCCCGCAGACGCACGCTGAACAGTACCAGCAGGAACACCAGCACCAGACCGACGTAATAGTAAGGCTTCGGGTTCACCTGAAAGCTGTGGCCGAACAGGCTGGGCGCCTGCACGCCGTTCAGGCCGGCGGCCCCGTTGGTGACCGACTTCACGTTGCGGAACACGATGGGCACGATTTCGCCGAAGCCGAGTGTCACGATGGCCAGATAGTCACCGCGCAGGCGCAGCGTGGGGAAGCCGAACAGCACGCCGCATACCGCGCTGATGCCTGCGGCCAGCGGCAGCGCAATCCAGAACGACAGCGTGAAATGCACCACATCGGCGCCGTCACGATGGATTTTCTCGACCAGCGAAATCGCGGCCAGCGGGTCCCAGAACGCGGACCATTCCGGCATGATCTGGTAGGCGGTGAAAATGCCGTAGGTGTAGGCACCGATGGCGAAGAACGCCGCGTAGCCGAGGTCGAGCAACCCGGCGAAACCCACGACGATGTTCAGGCCGAGTGCGAGGGTAATATAGGCCAGCGCGTTGGATACGCTGTCCACGTCATCGTCGCCGATGTCCCAGTCCAGGCCGAGGCCCTGAAAGGCCATGCCGAGGAACGGGAAGGCGACCATCACCACCGTCATGATGCTGATGAACGCCTTGGCCTGGCGCGCGGCTTTCTGGGTGGCGCTTTCATGCGCACCAAGGGACATTGCTGCGGTCATGTCGGGCGCTCCGTCAGGACTTGTTGGGCGCGATCCGGCCGAGCAGGCCAGCCGGCTTGAACACCAGCACCAGCACCAGGATCGAGAAAATGATCACGTCGGCCCAGGCGGCAGAAATCCAGTAACTGCCGAACGCTTCGACCAGACCGATGATGATGCCGCCCAGCATGGCGCCCGGCACGTTGCCGATGCCGCCCAGCACGGCGGCGGTAAAGGCGCGCAAACCGGCCTGAAAGCCGATCACGTAGCTGGTAATGTTGTAGTACAGACCGAACATCAGCCCGCCCGCACCGGCCAGCGCCGAGCCGAGGAAGAAGGCGGTGATGATCACGCGGTCCACTTCCACGCCCATCATGCGTGCGGCATCCGGGTCTTGCGCGGTGGCGCGCATGGCCTTGCCCATCTTGGTGAACTGCACAAAATAGGTCAGCCCGCCCATCAGCCCGATCGAGATCACCCAGATCAGGATCTCACGCAGGCGCAGTACCGCGCCGCCGATGGCAAACTGCACCTGCGGCAGCGGGGATGGGAAGTTCTTGGCATCGGCGCCGAAGCCAAGCAGCACGATGTTGAACAGCACGTAACTGACGCCGATGGTGGTAATCATCGACGCCGGACCGCGTATGTTGCGAAGCGGCCGGAGGGCGACGCGCTCGATGAGAACACCGAGCGCGCCGGAAAACACCATGGTGACAGCGAAGGTCAGCAGCAGCACCCCAACCAGCGTCAGTCCAGTCAGGGCCGGATCGTTCGGCATCACCCCGAGCAGTTCCAGCATGCCAAGGCCGACAAAGCTGCCGACCATGAACACGTTGAAGTGCGCGAAGTTGATCAACTCCAGAATGCCGTAGACCAGCGTGAAGCCCAGGGCCAGAAGCGCATACATCGCCCCCAGGCTCACGCCGTTGATCGCCTGCTGCAAATAAACATCGACTGCCGTCATGTCGTCTCCCCCGGCCGATTCACGTCAACCGGTCAGGACTGCGGCGCGACGCCGATGTACTTGAACTGGGACACCACATCGTCGATGGGTGCCGCCTTGTTCTCGTGCGCCTGGAACACCGAGATCACCTTGTCCTGGATGTCGCCGTTCTCGTCGAACGCCACTTCACCCTGCAGGGTCTTCAGCTTGCTGGACGCAACGGCATCACGCACCGCTTCACGGGTCAGCGGCTTGCCGCTTTCATGCACCGTTTTCACGGCGTTGATGATCACCAGCGCGCCGTCATAGGCGGTGATGGTGTAGTCGTCCGGCGCCTTGTTGAACTTCGCCTTGTACTTGGCCACGAACTGCTCGGTGGACTTGTCTTCAGACACGTGCGGGCCTGCCTGCGTGGCGTACCAGCCTTCGGCCGCCGGGTAGCCGGCGCCGGTGAACAGTTCGGCACCAAACAGGCCGTCGCCCGCGCCCTTGATGACGGTGTGCGGCAGGATGTCATAGGCCTGCTTCACAACCTTCACGCCGGCCTGCAACACGCCGCCGAAATAGATGGCGTCCGGGTTCAGTTCCTTGATCTTGGTGAACACGGCCGAGTAGTCCGCCGCCTTCGGGTCGAGCTTGTCGCGGCCGAGAATCTTGATGCCCTTCTTGGCAGCCTGCGCCTGCACCGAATCGGCGATGCCTTCGCCGTAGGCGCCGGTGTCGTCCAGCACGTACAGCGTCTTCACCTTCAGCACGTCCGCGAAGTAGTTCGCCATGTACGGGCCCTGGAACGCATCGGTGGCCACGGTGCGGAAGAACACCGGCTTGCCGTTCGGGCGATACTGCGCGGCGTTCTGCGGGTCGGTCATGGCCGGGTTGGTGGCCGACTCGGTGATCATGGCCAGATTCGCCCAGCTGGCGATGGGGATCATCGCCTTGGCGGCGCCGGACATCTGCGGGCCGACTTCGCCCAGCACGGCCTTGTCGGCGACGAACTTGCGCATGTTGATTGCGGCCTGCGCCGGATCATACTGGCCGGCGGTGGCGGTGCCGTCGTCGAGCACGTAGCCCTCGAACTTCACGCCCTTCACGGTCTTGGCGGCGTTGGCTTCCTCGATGGCCATCAGAACGCCGTTCTTGACCAGTTCGGCCTCGTTGGCGTCACCGCCGGTCAGCGAGGCATCGATGCCGATCTTCACGAGCGTGTCGGCCGCATGGGCAACCGGCGGAAGGCTGAACATCGCAGCGGCGACAAACGCCGAAGCGGCCAGCAAGTTGGTACGGCGTGACAGCATGTATTCCATCTCCTTTGTGGAACGTCCATGGCCCCACGGAGGCCACAAGCCGTGGACAATGAAGCGGTCATGCTGCGGTGGCAAGCCTGCCTCGCCCGCAGCGCATTGAAATTTCCTGCCGTGTGCCCCTGCCGCGAATGGCCATGGACCATGCTAGAAGCCCGCGCATGGCCCCTCCCCTGCTGCACCTGCAAGACATCCGCCTCACCCTCGGCACCACGCCGCTGCTCACGGGGGCCGAATTGTCGGTCTCACCCGGTGAGCGGCTGTGCGTGGTGGGCCGCAATGGCTCCGGCAAGTCCACGCTGCTGAAAGTGGCGGCGGGATTGCAGCCGGTGGATGGCGGGCGGGTGTTCGTGCAGCCCGGCTGCACCGTGCGCTATCTGCCGCAGGAGCCGGACCTGTCTGGTTTCAAAACCACGCTGGACTATGTGGAATCCGGGCTTGGACCGGGCGATGACCCGTACCGCGCCCGCTATCTGCTGGAATGCCTTGGCCTGACCGGGGAGGAAGACCCCGCCGTGCTATCGGGTGGTGAGGCACGGCGGGCGGCGCTGGCCCGCGTGCTGGCCCCGCAGCCCGACATTCTGCTGCTCGATGAGCCGACCAACCATCTGGACCTGCCCGCGATTGCGTGGCTGGAACAGGAATTGTCGTCGATGCGAGCTGCCATTGTGATTATCAGCCATGACCGCCGCCTGCTGGAAGCACTGTCGCGCTCGATTGTCTGGATCGACAACGGCACCACCAAGCGGCTGGACCGCAGCTTCGCGCATTTCGAGGCTTGGCGCGACGAGGTGCTGGAGCAGGAGGAGCGCGACAAGCACAAGCTGGGCCGCAAGATTCTGATGGAGGAGGACTGGCTGCGCTACGGCGTGACCGCGCGGCGCAAGCGCAACCAGAAACGGCTGGCCGGGCTGCATTCGCTGCGCAAGCAGCGCAAGGAACTGCGCGGTGCGCAGGGCGGCGTGAAACTGACCGCCGCGGACGCGGAAATTTCGGGCCGCCTTGTGGTCGTGACCGAGAACGTCAGCAAATCCTATGACGGGCGGCCCATCGTGCGCGACCTGACCACGCGGGTGCTGCGCGGCGACCGGATCGGCATTGTCGGGCCGAACGGCGCGGGCAAGACCACGCTGCTGGGCCTGCTGACCGGCGCGTTGCAGCCGGACAGCGGCGAAGTGAAGCTGGGCGCTTCGCTGCAACTGATCACGCTGGACCAGCGGCGCGACAGCCTCGACCCGCGCGCCACCCTGGCCGACACGCTGACCGGCGGGCGCGGCGATCAGGTGGTGGTGAACGGGCAGGCGCGGCATGTGATGTCCTACATGAAGGACTTCCTGTTCGGCCCCGAACAGGCGCGCACCCCGGTCGGCGTGCTGTCAGGTGGGGAGCGCGGACGGCTGACCTTGGCGGTGGCGCTGACCAAGCCGGGCAATCTGCTGGTGCTGGACGAGCCCACCAACGACCTTGATCTTGAGACGCTGGAGTTGTTGCAGGAACTGCTGGCCGACTTTCCCGGCACGGTGCTGCTGGTGAGCCACGACCGCGACTTCATCGACCGGGTGGTGACGTCCGTGCTGGTGTCGGAAGGTGACGGCAAGTGGCAGGATTATGCGGGCGGCTACAGCGACATGCTGGCACAGGGCGGCAAGCCGCCGTCGCCGCTGGGGGCGGCGCAATCTTCCCGCGCCACCGACTCGCGCGGGCCTGTGGCGATGCCGCCGGTGGTGGCCAGTACCGCGCCGAAGAAACTCTCGTTCAAGGACAAGCACGCGCTGGCCAACCTGCCGGGGCAGATGGCCACGTTGCAGGCCGAGATTGCCAAGTTTCAGCGCGTGCTGAGTGACGCGGCACTTTACACCCGCGACCCGATGAAGTTCCGCAAGACCACCGAGGCGCTGACCCGGGCCGAGACCGAACTGGCACAGGCCGAGGAGCGCTGGCTGGAACTGGAATTGCTGCGCGAGGCAGTGGAAGGCCGCTGAGGCTCAGGGCACCAGCCATGCGGCGGCGGTGACATCGCCGTCGAAGTCGAAGCGGGCGCGTTGCTGGCCGTGGGCGTCGAGCCGCAGCGTCTCGATGCGGGCGATGGTCACGGCAATGACGCTGAACACGGCAAAGCCCTCGGCCTCGGTCCATTCGCTGTAGTGGTTGGGTGAGGGATCGGGCAGCACCGAGCCGGGGTTGCGGCTGACCCGGTAGAGGCCCCGGCTGAGCGGGGACAGCGCCTGCCACGCGGCACGGGCGGCAGCGTCGCCAGAATGCAGGGTGGCCTGCCCGGACAGCCGCACCTGTAACCGCCGCGCCGGGTCCCAGCCCAGCAGCGCCACGGCATCGCAGTGGCGCAGTTGGGCATATTTGGCCGAGCGCGAGTCGGTATGCGCCTCCAGCCGCCGCGCCGCCGGGTCGGCCGCGCGCAGCACCACCATGCGCTGATCCGGCGTGCCATCCGCCGCCGCCGTGGCCAGCACCAGCGTGCGAAACGGTGAGGCGGGCTGCGCGACGCCTTGCAGCAACGCCTGCCACACCTCGGCCAGCACATCGTCCAACGCCACGGCGGTCATCCTTCCTGCCGCGCCGCTATGGCACGCCCGCGCCGCCCGAAGCCAGCAGTTCGGCTGCGGCCAGATCGGCAGGCGTGTTGATGTTCAGGAACGGGTCGAACGGTGCCACCGCAAATTCCGCCACCGCCACCCCGTAGTGCGCGGCGAACCGCGCGACGCTGCGATCCGGCCCGGCCAGCGCAACAGCGAGATCATCGGCCAGGTCCACCGGCCACAGCCCCGCCACCGGATGCGTGCGCCCCGCCGAGGCGGCGAACGCGACCCTGGCAGCAGGCATGCGCGCGGCGGCCAATCGCGCTGCCAGATCGCGCGGCAGGAACGGTGTGTCGCCCGGCACGCTCAGCAGCAGGGCAAACCCGGCGGCGCGCGCCCACACCATTCCGGCCAGTATCCCGGCCAGCGGACCCGGATAGTCCGCCGCCGGATCAGCCAGCACCGGCAGGCCGAAAGCCGCAAAGCGCGCCGGGTCGCCATTGGCGCTGATGGCAACCGCGCCCGCCTGCGGGGCGACTCGCGCCAGCACATGGGCCAGCAACGGTTGGCCAGCCAGCAGGCGCAGCGGCTTGTCGCCGCCGCCCATGCGCTGCGCCCGGCCACCGGCCAGTATCACCGCCGCCGCATCCGTTACATCCGCCACCATCGCCCCTGCCGCGCATCCGCGCTGTTGGAAAATCCCGCCGCGCCGCCCACATGCGCAGCAGCGACGGAGGGCGGACATGGATCAGCATACAGCATCCCAGACGGCGACCATCGGCGGCGGCTGCTTCTGGTGCACCGAGGCGGTGTTTCTGGAACTGCGCGGCGTGCAGCGCGTGGTGTCCGGCTATGCCGGGGGCCATGTGAAAAACCCCAGCTACAAGCAGATCTGCACCGGAAGCACCGGCCATGCCGAGGTGATTCAGGTGATTTTCGACCCGGCGCTGATCTCCTACGACGATATTCTGCGGGTGTTCTTCGCCTCCCACGACCCCACCACGCTGAACCGGCAGGGGGCGGATGTGGGCACGCAATACCGCAGCATCATCCTGACGCACGACGACGCGCAGCGTGAGGTGGCGCAGCGGGTGCTGGCGGAAATGGATGCCTCCGGCCTGTTCCCGCAGCGCATCGTGACCGAGATTGCGCCGCTGGAGATATTTTACCCCGCCGAGGCGGAGCATCAGGACTATTTCGCCCGCAACCCGTGGAGCGGTTACTGCCAGATGGTGGTGGCACCCAAGGTGCGCAAATTCCGCAAGGAATTCGCGGGCCAGCTGCGCGTGGCTGCGCCGCGTTAACACGCCCATCTGGCACGCCCCTCTGGCTCCCCCCTCTGGCTCGCGCCTTTGGCAAGCCGGGGGGACGCGTTGGCGGGCGGGTTGCCCTGATCGGCGCGGGAGACGATAAAGTAGCCTCCCCGCCAATCGCTGGACCAAGATGCCGAACTCTGACTGGGACATTCCGCAGAACTTGCAGCCCGACCCCGACGATTACAGTTTCGACCTGGAACGCGCGCTGCGCGCGGTGGTGGGTCTGCGCGCCAACGTCCCGGCCGACGCCTTCACGGCGGGCGCGCTGGGCACGGAGCGCACCGGCAGCGGCGTGGTGATCCGTGAAGACGGGTTGGTGCTGACCATCGGCTACCTGATCACCGAGGCCGAAACCGTGTGGCTGATCAGCAATGATGGCCGCGCCGTGCCGGGCCATGCGTTGGCCTATGACCAGAACACCGGCTTCGGCCTTGTGCTGGCGCTGGGCAAACTGGGTCTGCCCGCGCTGGAACTGGGCGATTCCGGCAAGCTGAAGGTTGGCGACACCTGCATCGCTGCCGCCGGTGGCGGGCGGGAGCGGGCGATTGAGACCAAGATTGCGGGCAAGCAGGAATTCGCGGGCTACTGGGAATACCTGCTGGATGAAGCGCTGTACACCGCCCCCGCGCACCCGTTCTGGAGCGGCGCGGCGCTGATTGGCAGTGACGGCAAGCTGGTCGGCACCGGATCCTTGATCCTGCAACAGGGCGACGGGCGCGGCCGGCGGCATGACATGAACATGTTCGTGCCTACCAGCCTGCTGCGGCCCATTCTGGACGATCTGCTCACACTGGGCCGCGTGAACCTGCCGCCGCGCCCGTGGCTGGGCGTGTATGTGATGGAAAGCGAAGGCGGGTTGGTGGTGCAGGGCATGGCCGATGGCGGCCCCGCCGAAAAAGCCGGAATTCAGGCGGGCGACCGCATTGTGGGCTTTGGGGAGGACGACGTCCCCGACCTTGCCTGGCTGTGGCGCAGGCTGTGGGCCAGCGGGACGGCCGGCATCAATGTGCGCCTGCGGCTGACGCGGGACGGCAACGACATGGCGGTGCGCGTGACCACCGCCGACCGCACCAAGTTCCTGCGTGCGCCCCGGATGCACTGACGCATCCGCAGCGTGCCACGCCTATTGGCCGGCAACCCGGTCAGGTCCGGCGGCGGTCTCCTCCACCGCGTCGAGGCCGCTATCGGCGTAGATCTCGGTGATCGTCAGTTCCACGCCGATCTCGGGCATGCGCAACACGTCATCGCCGATCAGCGCCGAGGCAATCCACTCCTCACCCCGCCGCACCAGCACGGTGGCGGCAGCACTGTCCTGCTCCAGCATGACGTAACGCTGAATGGACGGGGTCGCCTGATATTCGCGCAACTTGACGATCCGGTCTGTCGCGGCGGTGCTGGGGCTGAGGACTTCGAACACCACGACGGGATCGGCGATCACTGTCTGGTTCGCGGCGACCGGCACGCAGACGACCATTGCATCAGGGTAGCGAATGCGGCCGGCGACCAGCGTTTTCAGCGTTGGGCCAAGGACGCGACAACGGCCGCCAAGTAGCTTCTCGCGGATCAAAGCCCGCAAAGTGCCGCCAATGCTTTCGTGGCGAAACGTGCCGCCGGTCATCGCCACCGGAGCGAAACCGTCGAATTCCCAGCGCAATTCCTGCCGTTCTTCCCAGGCCAGGAATTCCGCCAGAGTCCAGGGTGCAGGCAGGGCTACGTTCATCGCTTCGGCCTTTCACGGGCACGAGCGTAGCATGACCACTGCTGTCTGGCGCTAGCCCGCCTTCGAGAGATCGTCAAACGCCCGCAACCGCCGCACCAGTGCGGGCATTTCGCGCAGCGGGATCATGTTCGGCCCGTCGCTCGGGGCGGCATCCGGGTCCGGGTGCGTTTCGATGAACACGGCCGCCACACCCACGGCCAAGGCTGCCCGCGCCAGCACGGGCGCGAATTCCCGCTGCCCGCCGGAGGCGCCGCCGAGACCGCCCGGTTGCTGCACGGAATGCGTGGCGTCGAACACCACCGGGTAGCCGGTGCGGGCCATGATCGGCAGCGCGCGCATGTCGCTGACCAGCGTGTTGTAGCCAAAACTGGCCCCGCGCTCACACAGCAGGATGTTCTGGTTGCCGGTGGAGGCGATCTTGGCCGCAACGTGGGTCATGTCCCACGGCGCCAGAAACTGGCCCTTCTTGACGTTGATCACCCGTCCGGTCTCACCGGCGGCCAGCAGCAGGTCAGTCTGGCGGCACAGGAAGGCCGGAATTTGCAGAACGTCCACCGCTTCGGCGGCGGGGGCGCAGTGTTCGGGCAGATGCACGTCGGTCAGCACCGGCATGCCGTAGCGGGCGCGCACCTGGGCGAGAATATCCAGCCCCGCCGCCATGCCGATGCCGCGCGCGGCCCCGGCGCTGGTGCGGTTGGCCTTGTCGTAGCTGCTTTTGTAGATGATCCGCACGCCGGTGCTGGCCGAGATGTCTGCCAGAGCGGCGGCGACTTCCAGCGCGTGGGCGGCGCTTTCGATCTGGCAGGGACCGGCGATCAGCACGAATGGCAGCGTGTTGCCGACATCGAAGCTGCCCACGCGCACGCTGCGATTGGTCTGGGTCATGACAGTCTGGCTTCCAGCAGCGCCCACAGCGCGGCGTCGGTGAAATCGTCAATCACGGCCGCAGCGCCTGCGCCCAGCAGGGCAGCGTCGGACAGTGCGGTGCGGATGCCGAAGGTATGAATGCCGGCCGCTGCGGCGGCGCGGATGCCGGACAGCGAATCCTCGAACGCCACCGCCTGCCCCGCCACACCGCCCAAGCGGTCCAGCCCGGTCAGGTAGGGCAGCGGATGCGGCTTGCCGTGCGGCAGTTCGTCGCCGATCACCAGCACGCCGAAGCGTTCGGACAGGCCAAGCCCGGCCAGCATCATCTCGGCGTTGGCGCGCGGGGCGTTGGTGACCACGCCGCAGGGCACGCCGTGGCGCTCGGCCCATGCCAGCACGCGGTCCAGCCCGGCGGTGGGCTGCAATACGCCCATCGACGCGCGCACCAGTTCCTCCTTGCGGGCCACCAGCGCGTTGCGCGCGTCGTGTGGATGCTCGGGGAACAGGTATTCCATGATCGCGTCGTTCGGCGCGCCCATAACGCGCGTGCGGTAATCGTGCAGGCTCAACGAGCGGCCGATTTCACCCAGCAGCGTGTCGTAGGCACCCAGATGCAGGTGGTCGGTGTCGGTCAGCGTGCCGTCCAGATCGAACAGCAGCGTGAGCTTGGCCATCCTAGACCAGCCGCGCCTGCCGCACGGCGGCGGCGATGAAGCCGCGGAACAGCGGGTGCGGGTCGAACGGCTTGGACTTCAGTTCCGGGTGGAACTGCACGCCGATGAACCACGGATGCGCCGGGATTTCGATGATTTCCGGCAGCACGCCATCGGGCGACATGCCGGAGAAATGCATCCCGGCGGCTTCCAGCCGTTCGCGGTAACGCTCGTTCACCTCGAAGCGGTGGCGATGGCGTTCCTTGACGTGGTCCGCGCCGTAAATTTCGCGCACTAGGGAGCCTTCCGCGAGATCGGCGGTGTACGCGCCGAGTCGCATCGTGCCGCCGAGGTCGCCGCCTGCCTCACGCTTCTCGATCTCGTTGCCGCGCGCCCATTCGGTCAGCAGGCCCACCACCGGCTCATCGCATGGCCCGAATTCGGTGGAGGAGGCGCGCGGCAGACCGGCGAGATGGCGGGCGCATTCGATCACCGCCATCTGCATCCCGAAGCAAATGCCGAAGAACGGCACCCGGCGTTCCCGCGCAAAGCGGACCGCGTTGATCTTGCCCTCGGTACCGCGCTCACCAAAGCCGCCCGGCACCAGAATGCCGTGCACGCCTTCCAGCCGCGACACCGCATCGGGTTCGTCGAAAATAGTGCTGTCCACCCAGTCCAGATGCACCCGCACCCGGTTGGCGATGCCGCCATGCGCGAGTGCCTCGTTCAGCGATTTATAGCTGTCGAGCAGGTTGGTGTATTTGCCGACCACGGCGATGCGGACTTCGCCATCCGGCTGGCGGACCACCTGCGTGATGCGGGTCCAGCGCGACAGGTCGGGCTGCGCGTCGAACGGCAGGCCGAAATGGCGCAGCACTTCGCGGTCCAGCCCCTCGCGGTGATAGCTGACCGGCACGTCGTAGATGGTATCCACATCCAGTGCGGCAATGACGGCGGTGGGGCGCAGGTTGCAGAACAGCGCGATCTTGCGGCGCTCATTGTCCGGGATGGGCCGGTCGGCGCGGCAGATCAGCATGTTGGCCTGAATGCCGACGTTGAGCAGTTCCTTCACGGAATGCTGCGTGGGCTTGGTTTTCAATTCACCAGCCGAGGCGATGTAGGGCACCAGCGTCAGGTGCACGAACATCACCTGCTCGGGGCCGAGTTCGTTGCCCAACTGGCGGATGGCTTCCAGAAACGGCAGGCTTTCGATGTCGCCCACCGTGCCGCCGATTTCCACCAGCGCGAAATCCACCGGGTTGCCGTCTGGCCCGTTCAGTTCGCGGGTGATGGCTTCCTTGATGGCATCCGTGATGTGCGGGATCACCTGCACGGTGGCACCAAGAAAATCGCCGCGCCGTTCCTTGGCGATCACTTCGGAATAGATGCGCCCGGTGGTGGCGTTGTCGTCCTTGGTGGCAGGCACGCCGGTGAAGCGTTCGTAATGGCCGAGATCGAGGTCGGTTTCCGCCCCGTCATCGGTGACGAACACCTCGCCGTGCTGCAACGGGCTCATCGTGCCCGGATCGACGTTCAGATACGGGTCGAGCTTGCGCATCCGCACGGAGTAGCCGCGCGTTTGCAGCAGCGCGCCCAAGGCGGCCGAGGCGATACCCTTGCCAAGCGAGGAAACCACGCCGCCGGTGATGAAAACGAACCGCGTCATGGGCCCTCAGTTTACAGGCGTCACCGAGTCGCAGGGAAGCGACCTGTGCCGCACGATGCGGGATGTGAGACGTGCAGCGAACGCGGCTCTTACCGCGCCCGCTGGCCGGGTCAGTTCGACGAAGCCGGGGCCGGAGCGGCAGGCGCCGGGGTAGCAGGAGCAGGCGTGGCAGGCGCAGGCTCGGCCGGTGCGGTTGCCGCAGGGGCCGGAGCGGTCGCGGGCGCTTCTGCTGCGGGGGCCGGGGCCGTTGCAGCTGGTGCAGCCGCAGGGGCTTCCGCCGCCGGGGCGGCCGGTGCAGGTGCCGCAGCGGCGGGCGGCGGTGCGTCGGCACCCGGAATTGCGGCTGCCGGCAGTGCAGGCAATTGCTTCAGCGGCGCGGGGGCGCTGGAGGAGGCCGGAGTGTCGAGCAGCGAGCGGCCCTGGCCGCTGGTGCCGCGATTGAGCAGCGCCAGGGCCAGCGACAGGCCGAAAAAGATGGCTGCCAGAATGGCGGTGGTGCGGGTGAGCAGGTTGGCGGTGCCGCGCCCGCTCATGAACGCGCCCATGCCCTGCGACGAGCCGATGCCGAGGCCGCCGCCCTCGCTGCGCTGAATCAGCACCACCCCGATCAGGGCAATGGTGACAAACAGGTGGATCAGCAGCAATACGGTGGTCATCGCGGTCCTCGGTGTGCGCGCGCCTTCTAGCGGCCCGCGCCGTTATTGCAAAGTCAGCCCCGGACCGCCGACGCGATGGCGAGGAAATCCGCGGCCTGCAACGACGCGCCGCCTACCAGTGCGCCGCCGACTTCGGGCAGGTTCAACAAGGCGGCGGCGTTGGACGGCTTGACCGACCCGCCATACAGAATCCGCATCGCCGATCCAGCCGCGCCGAAACGTTGGGTGAGCTGGCCGCGAATAAAGGCATGCATGGCTGCCACGTCGGCTTCGGTGGGCGTGCGCCCGGTGCCGATGGCCCACACCGGCTCATAGGCGATCACGCCTTCGAACCCGTCCTGCAGGCTGCCCGCAAGCTGCGCGCCCACCACGGCGATCTGCTCACCGGCCACGCGTTGGGACTCGGTTTCACCCACACAGACGATGGCGGACAGGCCGGCGGACGTCGCGGTGACGGTTTTGGCGCGCACCAGCGCATCGGTCTCGCCATGGTCAGCGCGGCGCTCGGAATGGCCCAGAATCACCCAGCCCGCCCCGGCATCATGCAGCATCGCCGCCGAAATATCGCCGGTATGGGCCCCCTTGGCGTTGGCGTGGCAATCCTGCCCGCCCACCGCAACCGTTGTGCCCACCAGCGCATTGGCCAGCGTGTGCAGCAGCGTCGCGGGCGGGCAGATCAGCAGGTCGCACGCCAGCGCCGGTGCCGCTTCGCGCACGGCGACGGCCATTTGCAGCGCCCCGGCGGTGTCGCCGTTCATCTTCCAGTTGCCTGCCACCAGACCGCGCATACCCAGCCTCCCGGATCAGCGGCGGGTGGTAGAGCATGAAGCGATGGGTGGCAAACCCTGACTGGCATTGGAGCGGCAGTGTACCTATGGTGCGCCCGCTCTTGCCACAGGACCCGCCGATGCTCGCCGTTTTCCGCCGTTACCTCAACACATGGCCCGCCCGGCTGTTCTTCATGCTGCTGGTCGGCTCGTTCAGCCTGTGGGGTGTGGCCGATGTGGTGCGCAACATCGCCAACGATACCGCTGCCGTCACCGTGGGCGGGCAGAAGGTGGAAATGCCGGAACTGCAGGATGCCTACCGCCGCGAAGTGGCGCAGGCCCAGCGTTCCATGGGCGGGGCGGAGCTGACGCCGGATCAGCGCCGGATGCTGGCCATGCAGGCCGCCGAGCGGCTGATCACACAGATTGCGCTGCAGCAGGACGCCAGCAGCCTTGGCATTGCCGTGCCGGACGACGCGCTGCGGCAGGCGGTGTTCGACGTGCCGCAGTTCCGTGGCCAGAACGGCCAGTTCGACCGCGCGCTGATGGACAACGTGCTGCGCAACAACGGGCTGAGCGAGAAGCGGTTTCTGGACATGATGCGCGATGACCTGCGCCAGCGGCAGGTGATGGGCGCGGTGCGCGCGGGCACCGCCGCCCCGGCCACGCTGGCCAATCAGGTGTTCGCCATCCAGCAGGAAAAGCGCGTGGCCGAGGTGGTGGACGTGCCGCTGATGAGCGACGCGGTGCCGCCCAAGGCCACCGACGCACAGTTGGAACGCTGGTGGGCCAACCACCCCGAGCGCTACAGCACCCCGGAACTGCGCCGGGTGAAGGCGATCATTCTGTCGCCCGAGACGCTGGCCAGCGAAATCCAGATCACCGACGACGAGCTGAAAGCCGCGTTCGAGCAGCA
This sequence comes from uncultured Rhodospirillales bacterium, assembly GCA_903864895.1. Lineage (GTDB taxonomy): Bacteria > Pseudomonadota > Alphaproteobacteria > Acetobacterales > Acetobacteraceae > CAIPHQ01. Next base: position 3,010 of record CAIPHQ010000091.1, on the reverse strand, counting down.
CAAAAGCGAGTTCAACAAGCCCGAGCGCCGCAGCGTGCAGGTGCTGCTGGCGCAGGATGAGGCTGTCGCGCAGGCCCTGTCCACGCAATGGAGCATCGGCGCCACGTGGGATGAGATGCAGGCCGCCGGCAACAAGGCGGGCGCAGCCCCGGTGGAACTGACCGAGGCGACTCGGGCCGAGTTCCCGGCCCCGGAACTGGGCGAAGCCGTGTTCGCCACGCCGGAAGGCGTGGTGGCGCCCCCGGTGCACAGCGCGCTGGGCTGGCACGTGCTGAAGGTCACCAAGGTCAGCGGCGGCGTGGCGCAGAATCTGGAAGAGGTGCGCGATCTGGTGCGCGCCCGGGTGCTGGCCGAAAAAGCCGCCGACCTGATCTATGACCGCGCCAACCGCATCGAAAACCTGCTGTCGTCCGGCACCACGCTGGACAACCTGCCCAGCGATCTGGGTGTGGCAGCGGTGACCGGCACGATGGACGACAAGGGCAACGCCGCATCCGGCGAACCGGCCCCCATCCCGGGGCCCGCGGAACTGCGCCCGGCGCTGATCAAGGCCGCGTTCTCCACCAAGCCGGGCGATCTGGCCAAGCTGGAGCAGGCGCCCAACGCGCCGAACGGGTCGCAGTCGTTCTTTGCGCTGGTGGTGGAAGACATCACGCCCCCTGCCCCGCGCCCGTTCGCCGACGTGGCGGCGCAGGTGGGTGCGGAGTGGGCCGGTGACCAGATCCGCCACGGCCGCGAGGAAATTGCCGCACGCATTCTGGCCTCGGTGAAAAGCGGCCGCACGCTGGCGTCGGCTGCTGAAAAAGAGGGCCTGAAGCCGCAGACCCTGCCCGCCACCGGCCATGGCAGCCCGGCGGAGGGCGTGCCGCCCAACCTGCTCGACCCGCTGTTCTCGCTCAAGCAGGTGGGCGATCCGACCATGATCGAGACGCAGGACGGGTTTGTGGTCGCGGTGCTGTCGGCGATCCAGCAGCCTGACCCGAAGGCCGACCCGATCGGGTTCAGCCAGGTCAAGGAGGCTCTGGCACGGTCGATGAGCGAGGACATGCAGCAGGTCTATGCCGCCGCCGTGCGGGCGGAGGCCAAGCCGCGCGTGAATCAGGCGCTGGTGGAAAGCCTCGCCGTGGGCGGGGCCGGAGGCGAATAGCATGATCCCGTCACCGGATTTCGCCGCCTTCCGGGAGCATTACGATCAGGGGCGCGGGCGTCTGGTGTGGGTGACAAGTGTTGCCGACCTTGAGACGCCGGTGGCCGCGTATCTGAAACTGGCCGATGGCAAGCCTTACGCCTTCCTGCTGGAAAGCGTGGAAGGCGGCGCATCGCGCGGGCGGTATTCCATCATCGGGCTGGCGCCGGACCTGATCTGGCGCTGCCGCGGCGGCAAGCCGGAACTGAATCGCCACGCGCGCTCCGCCCCCTACGCCTTCACGCCGGATGACCGCCTGCCGCTCGACAGCCTGCGCGCGCTGACGCAGGAGTGCCAACTGGAGGTGCCGGAGGGCCTGCCGCCGATGGCGGGCGGGCTGGTGGGGTATCTGGGCTATGACATGGTGCGCCAGATGGAGCGCCTGCCGGACAAGAACCGCGCCGAGATCGACGTGCCGGAAGCCATCATGATCCGGCCGACTCTGTTCGCCATTTTCGACAACGTGACCGACCTGCTGACGCTGGTGGCCCCGGTGTATCCGCAGGCGGGTGTATCGGCGCAGCAGGCGTGGGACGCCGCACAGGCGGCGCTGACGCAGGCCGAACAGGCGCTGGCGCGGCCGATTCCACTGGCCGCCCCGGCTGTCTCGCTGCCGCCGCTGCCGCAACCGGCGTCCAACTTCACCAAGGCCGGATTCATGGCCGCCGTGGAGCGGGGCAAGGACTACATCCGCGCGGGCGACGTGTTTCAGGTGGTGCCGAGCCAGCGTTTCTCGGTGCCGTTCGCGCTGCCGCCATTTTCATTGTATCGCGCGCTGCGGCGTATCAACCCGGCCCCGTTCCTGTTCCATCTGGATTTCGGCGGCTTCTGCATCGTTGGCAGCAGCCCGGAGATTCTGGTGCGGCTGCGCGACAACACCGTGACCATCCGCCCGCTGGCGGGCACGCGGCGGCGCGGGGCGACGCATGAGGAAGACGAACGGCTGGCCGCCGAGTTGCTGGCCGACCCGAAGGAGCGTGCCGAGCACCTGATGCTGCTGGATCTGGGCCGCAATGACGTGGGCCGGGTGGCGGAAATCGGCAGCGTGCGGGTGACGGAGAGCTTCGCCATCGAGCGGTTCAGCCATGTGATGCACATCATGTCCGACGTGCAGGGCAAGCTGAAACCGGGGCTGGATGCCATTGATGCGCTGGTGGGCGGCTTCCCGGCGGGCACGCTGACCGGGGCGCCCAAGGTGCGGGCGATGGAGATCATCGAGGAACTGGAGCCGTCTCGGCGCGGCATCTATGCCGGGTGCATCGGCTATTTCGCCGCCAACGGCACCATGGACACCTGCATCGGACTGCGCACCGCCGTGGTGAAGGACGGCACGATGTATGTGCAGGCCGGCTGCGGCGTGGTGGCCGATTCGGACCCGGAGGCCGAATACGAGGAGACCCGGCAGAAGGCGCGCGCACTGTTCCGCGCTGCCGAGGAAGCGGTGAGTTTCGCCGCCCGCCGCGTGGGCTGACGGCGGGTGAGCGGCGCGGCGCGCGAGGTTCGGCAACTCACCGGGCTGCGCGGCCTCGCGGCACTGGACGTGATGGTGTCGCATTACGGGCTGTGGAAAATCCCGGCGTTGCAGCCGCTGGTGTTCAACAACGCCGCGGTTGACCTGTTTTTCTGCCTGAGCAGTTTTACGCTGTGTCTGGTGTACGGTGCCGGGCAGTCTGCGCGGCTGGATTTGCGCGGATATTACGCGGCACGGGCGGGGCGGATTTATCCGCTGTATTTGGCCGCAACGGTGTTCACGCTGGCCATCGGACTGATCTGGCGGGAACACGCCTTTGCCGGGGCCGATGCCGTGCTGCTGGCGCGGCAGTT
>CAIPHQ010000090.1 GCA_903864895.1 uncultured Rhodospirillales bacterium | reverse complement strand
GGCGGAACTGGAAGCCCTGGCCGCCACCACGCGGCATCTGGACCCGATCCATGCCTGCAAGCGCCTGTTCGTGCAGCGGCAGGCAGTGAAGAAATACGCTGACCCCTCGGCGCTGGACGGGGCGGCGCTGCGCACGGCGCTGGAAGCCGCCATGGGCGAGGCGTTGACGGAAGTTGCCTTCGCCAATCACGTCGCCGCCTGGGAAGCCGCCGCCAACGCCGAGGCGCTGGACATCGCACTGCGCTACGCCGCGTGGGCCACGCTCAGCGCCGAAGGGCAGGCGGCGCACAAGGGCGGCACGCTGTTCCGGGTGCCACACAAGGTGGACCCGCAAAACCTTGTGCCGGTGGAGACCATCGAGCGCGATGGCGTGACCATGCTGCGCCTGCCGGAACATGACTGGCGGCACCGCGAAGGCTTCGCGCTGACGGATGAGGGCATGACTACGCAGCAGGCGCTGGACCAGATGAACTACTGCATCTGGTGCCACGGGCAGGGCAAGGATTCCTGCCGCAAGGGCCTGAAAGACCGCAAGACCGGCGCATTCCAGAAATCGCCGTTCGGCGTCACGCTGGCCGGCTGCCCCCTCGACGAGAAAATCAGCGAAATGCACACGCTGCGCGCCCAAGGCAGCGTGCTGGGCGCTTTTGCCACTATCGCCGTCGATAACCCGATGATGGCGGCCACGGGCCACCGCATCTGCAATGACTGCATGAAGGCCTGCATCTATCAGAAGCAGGAACCCGTTGATATTCCGCAGGCCGAGACCTCGGTGCTGAAGGACGTGCTGGGCCTGCCGTGGGGTTTTGAACTCTACGCCCTGCTGACGCGCTGGAACCCGCTGGACATCCGCCGCCCGCTGCCCAAACCCGACACCGGCAAGAAGGTGCTGGTCGTCGGCCTCGGCCCCGCCGGGTTCACCCTCGCGCATCATTTGATGAACGACGGCCACACCGTTGTGGCCATTGACGGTTTGAAGATCGAGCCGCTCGGCTTCGACCCGCGCCTGCCCGTGCGTGAGACCGAGACGCTGTACGAGAACCTTGATGACCGCATCATGGCCGGGTTCGGCGGCGTGGCCGAGTACGGCATCACCGTACGATGGAACAAGAACTACCTGAAGCTGGTGCGCCTGCTGCTGGAGCGGCGGGACACGTTCGCCATGTTCGGCGGCATCCGCTTCGGCGGCGGCGCCACGCTGGGCATCGACGATGCATGGAACCTCGGTTTCGACCACATCGCGCTGTGCATGGGCGCGGGCAAACCCACCGTGATCGACATGCCCGGCGGGCTTGCGCGCGGCGTGCGGCAGGCCAGCGACTTCCTGATGGCGCTGCAACTCACCGGTGCGGCGAAAATGTCGTCCATCGCCAATCTGCAAGTCCGCCTGCCGGTGGTGGTGATCGGCGGCGGCCTGACCGCCATCGACACCGCGACCGAAAGCCTCGCCTACTACGTGCGGCAGGTGGAGAAATTCGCGCTGCGCCATCGCACGCTGGTGGCCGAGCGGGGCGAAGCGGCGGTGAAGGCCCGCTGGAACGCCGAGGAGGCGCTGGTCGCCGAAGAATTCCTTGCCCACGGCGCCGCCATCGCCGCCGAACGTGCCGAGGCTGCCGCGCAGGGCCGCGCGCCGCGTCTGGCGCAACTGCTGGAAAGCTGGGGCGGGGCCACGGTGGCCTATCGCCGCAAGCTCACCGAAGCGCCGAGCTACACGCTGAACCACGAGGAAGTCGCCAAGGCGATGGAGGAGGGGGTCCGCTTCGCCCCCGGTCTCGCGCCCATCGGCGTGGACGTGGACAGTTTCGGCCACGCCGCCGCCCTGCGCTGCAAGTCTGACGCGGGGGAGGTTGTGCTGCCCGCCCGCGCCGTGATCGTGGCCGCCGGAACGCAGCCCAACACGGTGCTGGCGCGCGAGGACGGCCGGATCAAGCTGGACGGCAAGTATTTTCAGGCGGTGGACGCAGGCGGCAACCCCGTTACCCCCACCCGCGCACTCAGCAAGCCGGACAGCGCCGACTTGCTGATGCACCGTGCCGAAAACGGCCATTTCCTGAGCTTCTTCGGCGATCTGCACCCGAGTTTCTTCGGCAACGTGGTCAAGGCCATGGGCAGCGCCAAGCGCGGCTACCCGGTGGTGTCCAACATTCTGGCGCAGTTCGAACCGCTATCGCCTGCCAGCGGGGCCGAAGTGATCGCCGCCTGCCGCGCGGCGCTGGTGCCCACCGTGCATGCGGTTAACCGGCTGACGCCGACCATCGTGGAAGTGGTGGTGCGTGCCCCGGCGCAGGCACGGCAGTTCCAGCCGGGCCAGTTCTTCCGGCTGCAAAACTACGAAATGCTGGCCGCAAGCCTGTCCGAACCCGGCATCGGCACCACGCTGCTGGCGATGGAAGGTCTGGCCATGACCGGGGCATGGACCGACCCGCAGGCGGGGCTGGTCTCGGTGATTGCACTCGAAATGGGCGGCAGTTCGGATCTGTGCGCCACGCTGAAGCCGGGTGAGCCGGTGGTGCTGATGGGGCCGACTGGCACGGCGACCGAAATTCACCATACCACCACGGTTGCTCTGGTGGGCGGCGGGCTTGGCAACGCGGTGCTGTTCAGCATCGGCGCCGCCACCCGCGCCGCCGGGTCCAAGGTGGTCTATTTCGCCGGCTACAAGGCGCTGCGCGACCGCTACAAGGTGGAGGAGATTGAGCGCGCGGCAGACGTGATTGTGTGGTGCTGCGACGAAGCCCCCGGCTTCACCCCGAACCGCCCGCAGGATCGCAGCTTTGTGGGCAACATCGTGCAGGCCATGGCCGCCTATGCGTCTGGCAAGCTGGGCACGGCGGAGATTCCGCTGTCGGACGCCAAACATATGATCGTGATCGGCTCGGACCGCATGATGCAGGCGGTGGGTGCCGCCCGGCACGGGGTGCTGGCCCCGTATCTGGCCCCGGACCACACCGCCATCGGATCCATCAACTCGCCCATGCAGTGCATGATGAAGGAAGTCTGCGCCCAGTGCCTGCAACCGCATATCGACCCGGTGACCGGGGTGCGGACGGTGGTGTTCTCCTGCTTCAATCAGGATCAGGCGCTAGACCGGGTGGATTTCCCGGCGCTGAACGAGCGGCTGCGGCAGAACGGGGTGCAGGAGAAGCTGACGGCGCAGTGGATTGACCGGGCGCTAAAGGCATTGCACGCAAGGCCGGCGATGGCGGCGGAGTAGTCTGCCGCCGCGACGGCCAAGACGCGCGCCATGCCGGAGATGGCGGGCGGGTGAGGCGCAGCCGCCCCCCCTCCCGCCCGCAGCAAGCCTGCCCTAGGCTGAGCGCCGATCACGACACGAGGACTCCACGCATGGCCCTGGCCGCCGGACCCGAAGCCCAGATGGGCAAGCTGGTCATCACCAATATCGGCCTGCTGCTGTCTGGCGCGCTGGAAGCGCCGTTGCTGGACGCGGACACCATCATCGCCGAGGGCGGGAAAATCACCGCCATCGGCAAGCGTGCCGATCTGGACACCGGCAACGCCCGCGTGCGGATCGACGCGCATGGCTGCGCCCTCTCACCGGGCCTGATCGACAGCCACGTGCACCCGGTGTTCGGGGATTGGACGCCGCGCCAGAACCAGCTTGGCTGGATCGACGCGTTCCTGCATGGCGGTGTGACCAGCATGGTCTCGGCGGGTGAGGTGCATCTGCCGGGCCGCCCGCGCGATATCGTCGGGCTGAAGGCGCTGGCCATCACCGCGCAGCGCGCCTTCACCAATTTCCGCCCCGGCGGTGTGAAGGTTCTGGCGGGCGCGCCGGTGATCGAGAAGGGGATGGTCGAGAGCGACTTTGTCGAACTAGCCGCCGCAGGCGTGACGCTGCTGGGCGAGGTGGGTCTGGGCACCGTCAAGGCCGGGTACGAGGCCAAGGAAATGGTGGCGTGGGCGCGCAAGGCGGGCATTCAAAGCACCATCCACACCGGCGGCCCTTCGGTGCCCGGTTCGGGTTACATTGATGCGGACACGGTGCTGGAAGCGGATGCCGACATCATCGGTCACATCAACGGCGGCCACACCGCGCTGCCGCTGCGGCAAATCCGCTGCCTGTGCGAGGGCTGCCATCGCGGCATCGAGATTGTGCATAACGGCAACGAACTCGCGGCGCTGACCGCGTTCCGCTATGCGCGCGAGTTGAACCAGATGCAGCGGGTGATTCTGGGCACCGACAGCCCGGCGGGGTCCGGCGTGCAGCCCTTGGGCATTCTGCGCATGATCGCGCTGTTGTCTGCTTTGGGCGACGCACCGGCCGAGGAGGTGTTCGCCTGTGCCACCGGCAACACTGCGAGGATGCGCAAGCTGGATGGCGGGCTGATCGAGGTGGGCCGCGCCGCCGATTTCGTGTTGATGGACCGCGCCCAGCACTCGGCGGGCACCGATCTGCTGGACAGCGTGCGCAAGGGCGACCTGCCCGGCATCGGCATGGTGATCATCGACGGCATCGTGCGCAGCGGCCGCAGCCGCAACACGCCGCCTGCGGACCGGGTGCCGGAAATTCTCGCATGAAAATCGGCTTCATCGGCCTCGGCACCATGGGCCTGCGCATGGCGCAGCGCCTGCTGGACCACGGCCACACGTTCAGCGTCTGCGACACCAACCCGGATGCCGTGGCCGCCGTTACCACGCACGGGGCGGTAGCGGCGGCGCGGCCGGCCGATCTGGCGGCCGAGTTGGTGCTGTGCAGCCTGCCGTCGCCCGCCATCGTACTGGCAGTTCTGACCGGGCCGGACGGGGTGATTGAAAGCGGGGCGGCGAAGATTGTGGTGGACATGTCCACCACCGGGGCCGTGGCGACGCGCGCGATGGCAGCGGAATTGGCCACGCGGGGCATAGCGCTGCTCGATGCCCCGGTGAGCGGCGGGCCCACCGGGGCGGCGGCGGGCACACTGTCCATGATGATTTCGGGCGACCCGGACGCCTACGCGCAGGCCGAACCTGTGCTGCGGATCATCGGCAAGACGCATTTCTACCTCGGCGCGCAGCCCGGCCTCGGC
>CAIPHQ010000089.1 GCA_903864895.1 uncultured Rhodospirillales bacterium | reverse complement strand
GATGAAGTGCTGCCGTATTACGGCGGCGGCACCGCAGCGGCGCGGCAATGCCACGCCAACGATTTCATGTACTGGGAAGTCATGCGGCTGGCCGCCGCGCGCGGCTGCCGCCTGTTTGATTTCGGGCGCAGCAAGGCTGGCACCGGGTCGTTCGCGTTCAAGAAGAACTGGGGTTTCGTGCCTGCCCCGCTGCGCTACCGGTTCCGGCTGGCACCGGGGGCCGCCATCCCCGACCATAATCCGCTGAACCCGAAATACCGGCTGTTCATCGCGGCCTGGAAAAAGCTGCCGCTGCCGGTGGCCAATCTGCTGGGGCCGTTCATCGTGCGCGGCGTGGGATAGTGCGCGACCTGCTGTTCCTCAGCCACCGCATCCCCTACCCGCCCGACAAGGGTGAGAAAATCCGCGCCTGGCATATCCTGCGGCATCTGGCGCGCACGCACCGCATCCATCTGGGCTGCTTCGTCGATGACCCGGCGGACCGCGCGCATATCGAAACCCTGCGCGCCCACTGTGCTGACCTGCACGCCGTGGTGATCGACCGCAGGCGGCAGAAGGCGCTGTCGCTGCTGCGCGCGCGGCCCGGACGGCCGCTGACGCTGGGCTATTTCGCCGATGCGGGGCTGGCAGGCTGGGTGCGCGGCAAGCAGCAGGCCGGGATCAGCCGCGCCTTCGTGTATTGCTCGGCCATGGCCCCCTACCTCATGGGCGCACGTACCATGCGCCGGGTGCTGGACATGGTGGATGTCGATTCCGCCAAATGGGCCGCCTATGCCGCCCGGGCCGCGTGGCCCGCGAGCATGGTCTGGGCGCGGGAGGCGCGCACGCTGCTGGCGTTCGAGCGCCGCGCGGCAGCGGACTTCGACCGCACGCTGTTCGTCTCGCAGGCCGAGGCCGCCGAGTTCCGCCGCCTGTCACCCGAGACCGCCGGGCGCGTCGGCTGGTTCGACAACGGCGTGGATCTGGACGGGTTTTCGCCCGGCCACGCGTTTGCCACGCCCTATCCGCCGGGCGGGCAGGACATCGTGTTCACCGGCACCATGGATTACTGGCCGAACGTGGATGCCGTGACATGGTTCGCCGAAGCGGTGCTGCCCGGCGTGCAGGCGGCCTGCCCGCAGGCGCGCTTTACCGTCGTGGGTGCCAACCCCGCGCCTGCCGTGCAGCGTCTGGCCACGCTGGCGGGCGTGCAGGTGACAGGGCGGGTGCCCGATGTGCGGCCCTATCTGCACCACGCGGCGTTGGTGGTGGCCCCGCTGCGCATCGCGCGCGGCACGCAGAACAAGGTGCTGGAGGCGATGGCCATGGCCCGCCCGGTGGTGACCACCACGGACGCCTTCGCCGGGCTGCGCGCAACACCCGGGGAAGACCTGCTGGTGGCCGATGGCGCGGCGGCGTTTGCCGCCCAATGTGCTGCCGTGCTGCGCGGCGAGTATCCCGGTCTGGGGGCCGCAGCGCGCGCGGCCGTGGCGCGCCACTATGCCTGGGATGCCACCTTGGCCGGGCTGGACGCACTGTTCCTCGATACCTCGTTAGCTCATGAGGCGATGCCATGACCATCCCAGCCCAGGCAGCCCCGGCCCGCAGCGCATCGCCGCCGGGCGCGTTCGTCCCGGTACTGGCCGCCGCCGTGCTGGGCGTGCTGGCGTGGGCGGCGCTGTTCCGGGTGGAAATTCAGGCCGCCGTGCATGTCTGGTTCGATTCCACAGCCTACAGCCACTGCTTCTTCGTGCTGCCCATCGCGGGCTGGCTGGCATGGGACCGCCGGGCGGCAGCGCGCGGCCTGCTGCCGGTGCCCACCGCGTGGCCCGCGCTGGCGGTGCTGCCCTGCGCGCTGGCCTGGTTCGCCGCCGAGCGGATCGGCATCATGGAGGGCCGGCAGCTGGCCGCCGTGGTGATGCTGATCGCGCTGGCGGTCTCGCTGCTGGGCTGGCGGCTGGCGTGGGAGTTTTCCTCCTCACTCGCCTATCTGCTGTTTCTGGTGCCGTTCGGGTCGTTCCTGACGCCCGATCTGCAGGTCATCACCGCATGGTGCGTGGAAACCGGGCTGACGCTGCTGGACATTCCGCATGTGGTGGACGCGTTCACCATCGAGGTGCCGGGCGCGATGTTCTACGTCGCCGAGGCCTGTGCCGGCCTGCGCTTCCTGATCGCGGCGATCGCGTTCGGCGTGCTGTATGCCTGCCTGACCTATCGCAGCCCGTGGCGGCGGCTGGTGTTCATTCTGGCGTCCTGCACGGTGCCGATTCTGGCCAACGGCATCCGCGCGCTGGGCATCGTGGTCGCGGGCTACCTGATCGGCAGCGCCGAGGCGGCGGCGGCGGACCACATCATTTACGGCTGGGGCTTCTTCTCGGCGGTGATTGTGCTGATGACACTGGCCGGGCTGCCGTTCCGGCAGGATCTGACGGCGCTGCCCCCCGCCGTGCCCACGCCGGGCCGCCCGCCGGGGCTGGGCCGCGCGCTGGCCGCCGCCCTGCCGGTGCTGCTGCTGGCCGCCATCGCCCCGCTGGCCGCAGCCACGCTGAACAGCGCCGAGATGCCGCAGTCCGCCGCCCTGCCCGGCTTCGTGGCGACGGCCGAGTGCAAGGACATGGGTGACAAGCCGGTGCTGGCCGATGGCATGCTGGTGCAGCATTTCAGCTGCGGCAGCGCCAAGCTGACCGCCAGCCTGCGGGTGCTGCCGCCGCGTGCTACCCCGGCCGCTCTGCGTGCCGCCCGCTCGGCGGCCACCAGCGAGCAGGATGCCGCCGATGCCACCACCAGCGCCTTCACGCTGGACAACCTGCCCGGCCAGACCTGGCGCGTGGTGGAAATCCGCGAGCCCGACCGCATCGCCGCCACTGCCGCATGGACGCACGGCGCGCCCGACCCCGGCGGCATGAGCGGGCGGATCCGCATGGCACTGGACAGCATCACCGGCGGGGCCGCCGCCCCGGTGCTGGTGGGCGTGGCGCTGGCCGATATCCATCTGGTGCGCAGCAGCGAACGCGATGCGGCCAAGGCGGTGCTGCGCGGGTTTCTGGGCGAACAGACGGCACTGCTG
>CAIPHQ010000088.1 GCA_903864895.1 uncultured Rhodospirillales bacterium | reverse complement strand
TCGCGGAACTCGCCCTCGGGGCGGGTGGTCCGCTGTTCTTCCAGCTTGCGCAGTTCGACGCGGCGGATCTTGCCGGAAATGGTCTTCGGCAGGTCGAAGAATTCCAGCCGCTTGATGCGCTTGTACGGGGCCAGCCGTGCGCGCAGATGCCGGAATATGTCCGCCGCCGTGGCCGCATCCGGTGCAGCGCCCGCCACAAGTGCCACAAACGCCTTCGGCACCGCCATGCGCAGCGCATCGGGCGCCGGCACCACGGCGGCTTCGGCCACGGCCGGGTGTTCGATCAGCACGCTTTCCAGTTCGAACGGGCTGATGCGGTAGTCGCTGGCCTTGAACACGTCATCGGCGCGGCCGACATAGGTCAGGTATCCGTCCGCATCACGCGCCGCCACGTCGCCGGTCCGGTACACGTGCTCGGCGGCCGGTGAGATGCTGCCGTCATCGTTCAGATAGCCGCGCATCAGGCCCGCAGGCGGCGGGTCCATGGCCAGGCACACCGCGCCTTCCTCGGCCTCGTTGTCGTCAGCGTCCAGCAGGCGGATGCGATAGCCGGGCAGCGCGCGGCCCATCGAGCCGGTTTTCACCCTCTGGCCCGGCGGGTTACCAATCTGCGCCGTGGTCTCGGTCTGGCCGTAGCCGTCGCGGATGGTCATGCCCCACGCGGCGCGGACCTGCTCGATCACTTCCGGGTTCAGCGGTTCGCCCGCACCGGTCACCTCACGCAGCGCCACCGGCCACGCTTTCAGGTCTTCCTGAATCAGCATCCGCCACACCGTGGGCGGCGCGCACAGGCTGGTCACGCCATGTTCCACCAGCGCGTCCAGCAGGCCGCGCGCATTGAAGCGGGGCTGGTTGTGGATGAACACGGTGGCCCCGGCATTCCACGGCGTGAAAAAGCAGCTCCACGCATGTTTGGCCCACCCGGGGGAAGACACATTCAGATGCATGTCGCCGGGCTGCAACCCCAGCCAGTACAGCGTCGACAGCGCACCCACCGGGTAGGACTGATGGCTGTGCAGCACCAGTTTCGGCCGCGCCGTGGTGCCGGAGGTGAAATACAGCAGCATCGGGCTGGCCGAATCGGTCGGCCCATCGGGCACAAAATCGGCGCTGGCTTCCAGCAGATCGGCGTAATCCGTGCAGCCTGCGGCCCCGCCCACTGCCACGCGGCGCACCGTGGGCGGCACCTCGGCCAGTTTGGCGGCGTCGGCAGCAGCCAGCACCACGAAGCCCACGCCCGCGCGCGCCACACGCTCGGCCAGATCAGCCTGCGTCAGCAGCGTTGTCGCGGGCACCAGCACCGCGCCCAGCTTCATCGCCGCCAGCATCGTCTCCCACAGCGGGGACACGTTGCCCAGCATCAGCAAAATCCGGTCACCGCGCTGCACGCCAAGCGCCCGCAGGCCATTGGCCACGCGGTTTGAGGCTTCACCGAGTTCGGCGAATGTCCGCTCGGCCGCGTTCAGCCCGGTGATGCGCAAAGCCGGGCGGTGCGCCAGCTCCCCGCGTGCCAGTTCGGCGTCGAACCAGTCCAGCGCCCAGTTGAACTGCGGCAGATCCGGCCAGCGGAACTGGTCATAGGCCGTGGCGTAATCGGTGCGATGCGCCAGCAGGAAGTCGCGCGCCGCCTTGAACGCCGCCGTACTCATTCGCCCCGTGCTCCCGTCCGCCACCCGGCGCAACTTAGGCGGGCGCATTGCTCGCGCGTCAAGCATCACCGCTGCAATGGCGCCTCGATGCGCTATATCTTACGTCCATGCCCGATCCATATCAGACCCTCGGCGTTCCCCGCGGCGCCAGCGAAGACGACATCCGCAAGGCCTACCGCAAACTGGCCAAGCGCCACCACCCGGACCTGAACGCCGGCAAGCCGGAGGCTGCCGAGAAGTTCAAGACCATCGGCGCGGCGCACGACCTGCTGTCGGACCCGGCCAAGCGGGCGCGGTTCGACATGGGCGAGATCGACGCCGAGGGCAATGAGACCGCCGCCTTCCGTGGCCGCTCCCGCCCGCATCCGCAGCAACACCCGCGCCCGGGCGCGCGGCAGCATGGCGGCGCGCCGGGCTTCAACCCGGAGGATCTGGAGGCGCTGTTCGGCCAGGGCTTCGGCGGCGGCATGCGGGAAACCACGTTCAACGTGACGGTGTCCTTCCGCGAAGCCGCCACCGGTGCCGTGCGCCGCCTGCTGCTGCCGGACGGGCGGGAGATTGATCTGACCATCCCGCCCGGCACGCGCGACGGCCATGTGCTGCGGCTGAAGGGCCAGGGGCGGCGCGGGCAGATGGGGGCAGGCGATGCGCTGGTGGAAGTGTCGGTCACGCCCGACAAGCTGTTCCGCCGTGAGGGCGATGACATCGTGATGGACCTGCCGGTCACGCTGCGCGAGGCGGTGCTGGGCGCCAGCGTCGAAGTGCCGACGCTGAAGGGCCCGGTGCGGCTGACCATCCCGCCCGGCTCAGGCAGCGGCGCGCGGATGCGGCTGAAGGGGCGCGGCATCGGCGAAGGGCATCAATATGTGGTGCTGAAGCCGGTGCTGGCCGCAGGCGAGGATGCGGCACTGGCCGCTTTTCTGGAGACATGGCAGCCCGCCCACCCAATCGACCCGCGTGCGGAACTGACTCAGTAGGTGATTTGGATCAATGCCCGCGCCGCCGCGCGGTGATGTTCTTGCGTCATCGAACTCCCAGGAGGGACCCATGAACGCAAGCGACATCATGACCCGTGACGTGGTCACGGTCAGCCCCGAGACCACTGTGCCGGAACTGGTGCAGTTGCTGCTCAGCCGGAACATCAGCGGTGCGCCGGTGGTGGACGCCGCCGGGATCATGATCGGCATCGTTACCGAGGGCGATCTGGTGCGCCGCGCCGAACTGGGCACCGAAAAGAAGCGCGGCGGCTGGCTGGCGTTCTTCACCGGCACGTCCACCATGGCGCAGGAATATGTGCGCAGCCACGGCACCAAGGTGAGTGACATCATGACGCCGGGCGTGGTCGCCGTCAGCCGCGACACGCCGCTGGCCGAGATTGCCGACCTGATCGAAGACCGCCATGTCCGCCGCGTGCCGGTGGTGGATGGCGGCAAGGTGGTGGGCATTGTCAGCCGCGCCAACCTGCTGCGCGCCTGGGCGTCGCTGGCGAGCGAAACCTCCACGGCCACCGCCGACGACACCACCATCCGCACCGCGCTGCTGGATGAACTGGCGCACCAGAACTGGACGCGCCGCCCGGAAAACAGCGTCGTGGTCAGCGAAGGCGTGGTGCATCTGTGGGGCCTTGCGGCCACCGAGGAAGAAAAGCGCGCGCTGGAACTGGCCGCCGAGCGCACGCCGGGCGTGCACGCGGTGCGCAACCACATTGTGGTGCTGGAATCCGAGCCGTATCCGCTGCTGCTCGGCGCGTAACGAACCGCTAGGGGCTGGCGGCGAACGCCGCCAGTTCCGCCGCCACCGCGCCAATCACCGGCTCCCAACTGCGCGGCGTATCCTGCCGGAACAGCCGCAGGCTGGGATACCACAGCGAATCGGTGCGCGTGGTCAGCCAGCGCCAGTCCGGTGCGAATGGCATCATGATCCAGGCCGGGCGGTTCAGCGCGCCCGCGATATGCCCCACCGAGGTGTCCACGCACACCAGCAGGTCGAGGCACTCGATCACCGCTGCCGTGTCCTCGAAGCTTTCCAGTTGCGCGTCCAGCGCAATCAGCGGCGCCGGGCCGCGCCACGCATCGGCCTGCGCGGCCGCCGGGCCCTTCTGTAACGCCACCAGCGCGATACCGGGCACCCGGCCAAAGCTGGCCAGCATGTCCAGCGACATGGAGCGGTTGCGGTCGTTGTTGTGCGTGGGCCGCCCGGCCCATGCCAGCCCCACCCGCTTCATGCCCTGCGGCAGCATCACATCCAGCCGCTGCTTCCACAGTGCCAGCTTGCCCGCCTCGGCGGTCAGATACGGCACCTGCGCCGGAATCGAGTCGGCCCGGGTGAAATGCAGGCGCGGCAGGCCAGAGAACGGGCAATACGCCACGTAAGGCGGGCAATCATCCCAGCGCGTGACGTAATGCAGGCCGGGGAAATGCCGCTCCAGCAGCGATTTCAGCTCGGGACTCGTGGCAATCGCCACCGAGCGCGCGCGCGACAGGGCCCACGGCAAATAGCGCGCGAACATCACCACGTCGCCGTAACCCTGATCGGCCACCAGCAGCAACGTCTGGTCGTCGCGCAGCGGCACGCCGTTCCATTGCGGCTTGTCGGTCTTGGGCATCAGCGGCTGGGCACCGGCAATCTGGTAGCGCCACTCGTATTCTTCCCAGCCCTCGGCATACGACCCGCTCAGCAGCAGCGTCTGGCCGAGCCGCATATGCGCTTCCGGCATGTCCGGCTTCAGCGCGATGGCGCGGCGGGCCGCGCGGATGCACTGCTCCGGCTCCAGCCGCTCATAGCGCAGCATCGATTCGTTGAAATGCGCCACCGCGTCGGTCGGTGCCAGCGCCTGCGCGCGGCGCACCAGCGTGATGCCCTCATCCAGCCGCCCGACCAGCCGGTACACCTCGGCCAGATTGCACAATTGCCGTGGCGCGCCTGCGCCGGCGGCCAGTCCCTGCTCCATCAGCACCGCCGCTTCGTCGAAGCGGTTGCGCTTGAAGGCGATGAAGCCCTTCAGGTGCAGCATCTCGCCGTGGCGCGGGGCCGCGGCCAGAATATGGTTCAGCAGGCGGTCGGCCGCGTCATAGCGCGCGGCATCCACATACTCGCGGGCCACTGCCAGCAATTCCGGCAGCGGCACCGGCACCATCGGGGTGCCAGTCTGGGCGGACAGGGCGGCGCTCATGCGAACGGACGGCTCGGCAAGGGATGTCTCCCGGCAAGGTCGGTTCGATTTGCTACACCAGCCGCACGGTTCCGGCCAGAGTGCCAGATCATCAGGAATTGTGCGGGATCAGCCCCCTACCGGGCCGGCGTTTGGTGCGAGAGGGGGGACTCGAACCCCCAAGGCCGCAAAGCCGGCCGATTTTGAGTCGGCTGCGTCTACCGTTCCGCCACTCTCGCGCCCCGCCGTTATAACCCAGCCCCGGCGATTTGGGCCAGTGTATGCGCAACCCCGATGTGCAGAAGAAAATCGTCAAAACCCCCTTTGCGCCGCAGCACGGCCCGGCTATAGGTCCGGCCCCGCGATGGTCCCGGATAGCTCAGCTGGTAGAGCAAGCGACTGTTAATCGCTCGGTCGTTGGTTCGAGTCCAACTCCGGGAGCCACGCGGGTTTCAACGGCTCCTTTTTGCCCAGCACCGCCCCCAATGGGGAAGATGCGCTCGGGCCTCATGATCCCATCCCGGATCCCCCGTTGAACGGCCCGCCGCTTGCCTCCAGCCAGACCCGCGCCGCCCTGCGGCAAAAGCGTTTTCGGAACAACCCGCATGACCCGCGCCATCAATCCGTTCGAGGCCCGCGCCCGCGAACTCGCCACTGCGGCGGGGTTCGACCCGGATGCGCGCGCCCCCAAGCCGGGCAGCGAGCGCGGGATGCCGGTGTGGTGCCTGTACACCGAGGCTGCGCGGGCCGAGCGAAACATGCAGCGCGTGGAAGCGGCGCAGGCCAGCATCGCCAATCTGCGCCCGCAGGACAGCCAGTACCGGGACAGTCCGCTGACCGTGATCGGCACGCATGACGACGCCACTATCGGGCAGATGCGCAACTGCATGGCCATCGGCAACGCCGTGGCCGGGTTGATCTGCGCCGACGGGCATCTGGGCTACGCGCAACCGGTCGGCGGCGTGATTGCCTATGAAAAGCAGATCAGCATCAGCGGCGTGGGCTTCGACATCGGCTGCGGCAACATGGCCGTGCGGCTGGATACGCAATACGACGACATCGCGCTGCGCGCGCCCGCCATCATCCGTGATGTGGCACGCGCGGTCAGCTTCGGCGTGGGCCGCAGCAATGCCGAACGCGCCGGGCATGAATTGTTCGATGATGCCGAGGCATGGCGCGAAAGCGACATGGCCAGTTACCGCAGCAAGGCGGCGGCGCAACTCGGCACCGTCGGCAGCGGCAACCATTATGTCGACCTGATGCGCGACGAGGCCGGATTCGTCTGGATCGGCGTGCATTTCGGCTCGCGCGGCCTCGGCCACACCAGCGCCACCCGCTACCTGAAGGCGGCAGGCGGCAAGGACGGGATGCACGTGGCCCCGGCCATCGTGGACGAGGACAGCGAAATCGGGCAGCGCTACATCGCGGCCATGCAGTTGGCCGGGCGCTATTCCTATGCCGGGCGCGAATGGGTGGTGGAGAGAGTGCGCCAGATCATCGGCGGCACGGTGACCGACATGGTCCACAACCACCACAACTACGCGTGGCGGGAAACCCATAACGGGCGCGACCTGTGGGTGGTACGCAAGGGCGCCACCCCGGCGTTTCCGGGCCAGCGCGGTTTCGTCGGCGGCAGCATGGGCGATGACGCGGTGATTCTGGAGGGGGTGGACAGCGCACAGGCGCGCGCCGCGCTGTATTCCACCGTTCACGGCGCGGGCCGCCTGTACGGGCGCCAGCAGGCAAAGCGCACCTTCACCCGTGCGCAGATGGACGCATGGCTCGCCGAACGCGGCGTGGCGCTGCTGGGCGGCGATCTGGACGAAAGCCCGATGGCTTATCGCCGCCTGCCGGATGTGCTGGCCCACCACGCCGAATCGGTGCGCGTGCTGCACCGCCTGCGCCCGTTTGCGGTGGCCATGGCCGGGGCCGAGGTGGAAGACCCGTTCAAGGACTGAGGCCGCAGCCTCAGTCCAGCAGGCGCTTGATCGACGACTCGGGGTCGCCCATGAAGCGGCGCATGTCGCGCCAGTGCGGAATCTCGCGCAGCGTGCGCCGTTCGATGCCGAAATTGTCGATCCACAGCAAATCCGCCGCCGGATGGCTCATCAGGATGGGCGAGTGCGTGGCCACCACGGCCTGAGACCGGCCGTCCTTCTGCAATTCATCCAGCAACACCAGCAGCGCCATCTGCCGCTGCGGCGACAGGCCGGTTTCCGGCTCGTCCAGCAAATACAGCATCGCCTCGCTGCCATCCACGCGCGCGGCGAGCAGCGACAGCACGCCCTCCCCCCGGCTGAGTTCATCGGCCAGCCGCCACTCCCCGGTGGTGGCCATCGGCAGCCGCCCGGCATGGGCCATGGTGTCGTGGAACCGGTCGGCGCGCAGGAACAGGCCGCGCGCGCGGGGGGCAAATGCCACATCGACCCCCTGCGAAATGGCCGTCGCCTCCCGCTCCTCGGTCTCACCATAGCTGCGCCCGCCGCCGGGGCGGATGGCACAGCGCGCCGCAATGGCTTCCAGCAGCGTGGTCTTGCCCGAGCCGTTTTCGCCCACCAAAAACGTCAGACGGCTGGTGAGGTCCACTTCCACCGGCCCCTGCCCCAAAAACCCCAGCCGCGCCACCCGCTCCCCACTGCGTGCCGGATCGACGCGGAAACGGCTCAGCAACAGGCGCGGGGTGGCAGGCGGGCGCGGCATGGCCACCCTATATGGGCACGGCCGCCGCAAACGCCGGCAGCACCGCAGCCTCCGCCGACAATGCCTCGAGCCTTCTGAACCGGCCCGGCGGCACCAGACCCGGCAGGTCGAAATTGATGCCCTGCAATGCCACCGCCGCCGCCACATCCGCGTGGGTCATGTCCCCCGGCAGCAGCCACGGCCCGGCATGGGTGCGGGCGGCCAGGGCCGCTTCCAGCGCGGCCAGACCGTCGAGGCATTGCGATTCCAGCTTGTCGAGCCATGGTTGCCACACATGGCTCGGCGGGCGGCGGATGCGTTCGTAGAACACCGCGATGCTCTTTTCCGCCGTACCGTGCGCCAGCGCCACCAGACGGTTAACCTGCCACCGCCGCTCGCCCGATGCCGGAATCAGCGCGCGCTGCGGCCCGGCGAGTTCGTCCAGAAAGTCGATGATCATCAGGCTGTCGATCAGCACCTCGCCGCTGTCCAGCACCAGTGACGGGATGCGTCCCAGCGGGTTGCGGGCGCGCACTTCCTCGGGGTCGGGGCGCGGGCCGAACGGGCGGTGGGTGAACGGGATGCCGTACAGGTGCAGCGTGATGCCAACCCGGCGGGCAAACGGCGAGGCGTAATAGCCGATCAGTTCCATCACGCCCCGCCAGTTGCTCAGCCGATCAGTGCCTCGATCAGTTTCGTCACCTCGGCCGGCTGTTCGATGTGCACCATGTGCCCGGCCCCGCCCAGCACATGCCGGTTGGCCACCGCTTGGGCGTGCGCCACCGGGATGATCTTGTCGCCCTCGCCCCAAATGGCCTGCACGGGAACGCTCAACCCGGCCAGTTTGTCCGCCAGAATCGCCGCCTGCTGCCCGCCCGCGAACACCGCGCCCGCGATGGACTGCAACGCGGGCAGCACGCCGTCGATGCGCTTGTACTTCAGCAGGTCGTCCACCATGTCGCGGCTGACGAAGGACGGGTCAGCAAACAGGGTTTCCACCGCCGCCTTCATCTCCTTGCGCCGGTCGGAGCGGATGAAGGCCTCGATGTACTCCATGTTGATGTCCGGCCCGAGACCGGCGGAGCACACCAGCGTGACGGAGGCGATGCGCCCCGGTTCGTCCAGCGCCATTTGCAGTGCGATGGCCCCGCCCAGCGAATGCCCGGCCAGATGCACCCGGTCCACGCCCAGCGCCGCGAGGGCCGCGCGGATCGCGGCCGCCAGTGCAGGCACATCGGACCCGTTGAGCGCCTTGCTCGATCCGCCGTGGCCCGGCAGGTCGATGGCATACACCACGCGGTTGGCGGCCAGTTCCGGCTGGTTGAACTGCCAGTTCTGCAAGTCGCCGCCGAAGCCATGGATCATCAGCAGCGGCGTGGCGGTACTGGCATCATCGCCCAGCTTCAGCACGCGCGCGTTCCAGCCCTCGGCCTGCACCATCACCGGTTCCGGCGGCGGCACGGCCGCAGCGGCGGCAGCGGCGGCGAATTCCGCGCAATAGGCGTCGATCTCGGCGTCACTCACGCTGGCATCGGCCACCACGCCCAGCAACGCGCCCACCGGCAGCGTATCACCCTCATTGGCCACGCGGCGGCGCAGCAGGCCGGTGTGCGGGCTTTCGAACACGTTGGTGATCTTGGAGGTCTCGATCTCCATGATCTCGTCCCCGGTGGACACCTTGGCCCCTTCGGCCACCATCCACGCGTTGACTTTGCCCTCGGTCATCGCAAGGCCCCATTTGGGCATGCCGATGGGTTTGATCGCGTCGGTCATTCAGAGTCTTCCTTGTTCGAGGCGGGCCTGACCCTCACCCTCCCTCTCCCGCAAGCACGAGAGTGGCAACCACCGGCCCCTCTCCCAAGGCGTGGGAGAGGGGGCGGCCCGCCGCGTCAGCAGCGGGAGGGTGAGGGTTCAGCGCATCGTCTTGCGCACGGCGTCGATGATCTTGGCCGTGCCGGGGATGTAGATGTCTTCCAGCGCCGGGCTGAACGGCACCGGCACATGCGGCGGGGTGACCATCTGGATGGCGGATTTCAGCGCCTTGAACGCATCCTGCGCCACGATGGCCGAGATGTCGGTGGCGATGTTGCAGCGCGGGTGCGCCTCATCCACCACCACAAGCCGGCCGGTGTCTTCCACCGATTCCAGAATGCTGTCGGTGTCCAGCGGCGAGATGGTGCGCGGGTCGATGACCGTGCAGCTAACGCCCTGTTTCTTCAGCAGATCGGCGGCTTCGTTGGCGATCTTCACCATGCGGCCAATGGCCACGATGGTCACGTCCTTGCCCTCACGGGTCAGGTTCGCCTCACCGAACGGGATGGTGTACGCCTCGTCCGGCACCTCGTCGATGTCGTCGTACAGCATTTTGTGTTCGAAGAACATCACCGGGTCATCGTCGCGGATGGCCTGCGTCAACAACCCCTTGGCATCATAGGCGTTGGACGGGATCACCACTTTCAGGCCGGGGATGTGGGTGAACAGCGGGTACAGGCACTGGCTGTGCTGGCTCGCCGCCCGGAAGCCCGCGCCATACATCGTGCGGATCACAACCGGGGTGACGGCCTTGCCGCCGAACATGTAGCGGAACTTGGCCGCCTGATTGAAAATCTGGTCGAAACAGACGCCCATGAAGTCCACGAACATCAGTTCGGCCACCGGCCGCAAGCCGGTGGCGGCAGCGCCCACGGCCGCGCCGATGAAGCCCGATTCGGTAATCGGCGTGTCCAGCACGCGGTCACGGCCGAATTCCGGCATCAGCCCCTTGGTGACGCCCAGCGGTCCGCCCCACGCATCATCCTCGCCTGGGGCGCCCTGCCCGCCCGCGATGTCCTCGCCCATGATGATGACGCGATGGTCGCGGCGCATTTCCTGCGCCAGCGCCTCGTTGATCGCCTGACGGAAGGATTTCTTCGACATGGTTTTCGCTCCCGCTCAGTACGACACGTAAACGTCGGTCAGCAGCTTGGCTTCCAGCGGCATCGGGCCCGCCTTGGCCTTCACCACCGAATTGTCGATCTCGGCCTTCACGCTGCTGTCGATTTCATCCAGCTGGGAATTTTCCAGCAGGCCCGCTTCAGTGACGCGCTTGCGGAAATAGGTCAGCGGGTCGGCTTCGATGCGCAGGCGCTCCACCTCGCCCTCGCCGCGATAGGTCATCGCGTCGCCCTCGAAATGGCCATAATAGCGGTTCAGCTTGGCATGGATCAGGCTGGGGCCGCCGCCGTTGCGCGCGCGCTCCACGGCTTCCTTGCCGGCTTCATACATGGCGAAAAAGTCCAGCCCGTCCACCTGCACTGCCGGGATGCCGAAGCCCGCCGCGCGGCCCAATTGGCTGCCGGACACCGACCAGTTCGATGATGTGGATTCGGCGTAGCCGTTGTCTTCCACCACGAAAATCGCGGGCAAATTCCATGCCTTGGCGAGGTTCAGCGCCTCCATCGTGGTGCCCTGGTTGGACGCGCCATCGCCGAAGAATGCCACCGCGACACCGCCGGTTTTCAGCGTTTTCGCGGTCAGCGCCGCCCCGCAGATCAGCGGCGGGCCGCCGCCGACGATGCCATTGGCGCCCATCATGCCCTTCTCAAGGTCGGCGATGTGCATCGAGCCGCCCTTGCCGCCGCACAGCCCGGCTTCCTTGCCGAAAATCTCGGCCATCATGCCGTCCACATCGCAGCCCTTGGCGATGCAATGGCCGTGCCCGCGATGGGTGCTGGCGATCTTGTCGCGGTCATCCAGATTCATGCACACGCCGATGGCGGACGCTTCCTCGCCCGCATACAGATGCACGAAGCCGGGAATGCCACCGGCGGAAAATTCCACATGCACCCGGTCTTCAAATTCCCGGATGGTCCGCATTTTGCGATACGCATCCAGAAGCTGCTCGCGATTGAATTGCATCGCTGCCGTTTCCCCTGCTCTTGTTAGCCGTCGCCGGAGCGTAGGACAGGACCGGGCGGAGCGGAAGTGGGGGCGGTGAATCGGTTTTCCGGACGTCCTGCCGCCGCGATGCTTGATCAACTGGCTGGGGCGCGCCATCATCCCCGTATGGTCATCGTGGCTGAACTTGCCGCCGCCGCAACCGAGCCACCGCCCGAGGCCGTGACTGGGGCTGGCACGCCTGCCGCTGCAATGGCGGCAGATTTTGCCGCCGCCGCGCTGCAAGCGCAAAGCCGCGCCCACGTGGCCGGTACGGCCTATGCCACGCTGGATAGTCGCGGGCGTGTGGTGTTCGTTCATCCCGATGGATCGATCCGCCTCGGCTGCGATCCGAACGCACAGCTCGCCAACTGAGTCCGCCCTGGTTCTGGCTGGTGGCTGGCCCGAACGGGTCCGGCAAGTCCACGCTGGTGCAATCCGGCACATTGGGACGCCACGTTGGCGCACTGCCGAAGCTCTATCTCAACCCCGACGACATCGTGCTCGAAATCCGCCAGTGGGCCCAATCTGGCAGCGAACTGGAAATCCTGCGCCAGGCCCAGGACCGCTCCGACAGCCTGGTGGATCGGGCGATCCGTGAAGGGACGGATTTTGCGGTGGAAACCGTGCTGTCCAGCGGCAAGTTCAGGCCAAAGGTCGCAACGGCCATTGCGGCGGGATTTCGGTTTGGGTTCGTCTTTGTGACCTTGCAGTCCGGCCATCTAAACATTGGGCGCGTGGCCCAGCGTGTCGCGCTCGGTGGGCATGATGTACCAACCGGCCGGATTCTCGCGCGCAGGCAGCGTGCTCATGCCGCCTTCGGCTGGTTTGCCCTGCAAGCCCATTTCGGATTGTTGTTCGACAACTCGGTGCAGCCCGTGCTGGTTGCTGAAAAGCCGCTCACCGCCGCAGCATGGACCATCCACCTTCCCTCCCTGCACCCCGACCTGACAGGCCAGCTATGACCGCCCTTCCCTTTCGCACCGCCGGTGTCGCCGGCTGGCCCGTCGCCCATTCCCGCAGCCCGAAGCTGCACGGCTACTGGCTGGCGCAGCACAACATTCCCGGCGCGTATCTGCCGCTGCCGGTGCGCCCGGGCGAAGTGGCCATTGCGCTGCGCGGACTGGCAGCGCTCGGGTTCGCCGGGTGCAACGTGACCGTGCCGCACAAGGAAGCCGCCCTTGCCACCGCCGACAGCGTGGACCCGGTGGCGCGACGCATCGGCGCGGCCAATCTGATTGTGGTGCAACCTGACCATTCGCTGCATGCCTCCAACACCGACGCGTTCGGCTTTCTGGAAAACCTGCGCACCTGCGCCCCAGGCTGGCAGGCCACGCAAGGCCCCGCCGTGGTGCTGGGTGCCGGCGGGTCGGCGCGGGCCGTGGTGGCGGGGCTGTGCGATGCCGGCTGCCCGGACGTGCGCCTGCTCAACCGCACCCGCGCCCGGGCCGAGTCGCTGGCCGAGGATCTCGGCGGCGCGGTGACGGTGCTGGACTGGGACCAGCGCCACGCGGCGCTGGAGGGTGCGGCGCTACTTGCCAACAGTACCACGCAGGGCATGCACGGTCAGCCGCCGCTGGAGATCGACCTGTCAGCCCTGCCCCGCACCGCCGTGGTGACGGACCTTGTCTACGTGCCGCTGGAAACGCCGCTGCTGGCCGCCGCCCGCGCGCGCGGCAACGTGGCGGTTGATGGACTCGGGATGCTGCTGCATCAGGCCCGCCCCAGCTTTGCCGCGTGGTTCGGCGTGATGCCAGATGTCACGCCGGAACTGCGCGCGCTGATTGAAGCCACGCTGTAGCTTACGGCGGCCCCTTCACCACCATCGCCAGATCGTCCGGGCGCACCCACGCGGCAAAGGCTTGCCGAATGTCCTCGGCGGTCAGCGCCACGTAGCGTGCGGCCACGGTGCGGGCCGGTTCCAGCGGCAACCCGACACCGGCCAGCCACAGCGCCCGGCGCGCAATGGCCCCCACGCTGGCGCCGCGCATGGCCAGACCGCGCAGAATTTCCGCCTTGGCGCGGTTCAGTTCGGCGTCCGTCACCGTCTGGCTCTGCATCGCCGCCAGATCGCCCAGCGCCACCTGCCGCGCCTTGTCCACGTTCTCGCCATCCGCGCCGAACGAGATTTCGTAGCTGGCGCGGGTGCGGGAGAATTCGATGCTGCTGTTCACTGAATAGACGTAGCCGGTCTTGACCCGCAGATCACGATACAGTCGCGACGAGAACCCTTCGCCCAGAATAACATTGCCCAGAATCAGCGCCGGGCGCTCCGGGCTGCGGATGTTCAGCGGCACCGCCTGCCCCAGCCAAACACTGTCCTGCAAACTGCTGTCATCCGGCACGCGCGCCACCGAGGCCCGGCTTGGACCCACCGGGGGCAGATCCACTTGCGGCGTGGGGCCGTGCGCCTGCCAGCCGCCGAAGTTGCGCAACACCACCTCGCGCGCCTGCGCCGGGGTCACATCGCCGATCACCACGATGGTGGTCAGGTCCGGGCGGTAGTTGGCGGTGTAATAGGCGCGCACGTCATCCAGATGCAGCGCCATCACGCTGTCCGGCGTCGCCTGCCGCAGCGAAGGGTCGGCGGGCGGCACCACGGCCGAGGCCGCCGTGCGCTGGAACAGGTAATCCGGGCTTTGCAACTGCCCGCCCAGACTTTGCGCCATCTGCCGCTGCGCCACAGTGAAGGCGCGGGCAGGCATCGTGCCGCCCATGAAGGCGGGCTGCAATTCACCTTCGGCCA
The DNA here is from genome assembly GCA_903864895.1 of uncultured Rhodospirillales bacterium. Lineage (GTDB taxonomy): Bacteria > Pseudomonadota > Alphaproteobacteria > Acetobacterales > Acetobacteraceae > CAIPHQ01. The sequence goes on along the minus strand of CAIPHQ010000088.1, from coordinate 5,084 downwards.
GCAACGCCATCCCGGCTTCAAATTGCGGGGTCAGCACCCGCAGCGAGAAATGCGCGCCGGTGTGAAGCCCGGAGGTGATTTCATCGGCTGCGCGCTGAAACGCCAGCCGGTCATGCGCCGTGCTGCCCTCATCGAACAGCCGCTCCGTCAGGCCAGACACGCCTTCCTGCCCCGGCGGCTCCTGCATGTCCGGCTGCTCGCGCACCCGCCCGAACACCGACACGGTGGGGCTGACATGCTCGGTCTGCACGATCAGCCGCAGACCGTTCGGCAGCACGCTGTCATCGGGCGGGGCGGAGGCTTCGGGCAGGCGCGGTTCGCCCAGCACGGAGGCGGCCCATTCCGGCAGCGCCACCGGATGGTCCGGCGGTGCGGCGAACGATTCGGTGCCGCCATAGCCGCGCCCGCTGGCAGGCTGGCCTTCACCGCGCGGGGTCAGAATGGCCGAGACTTCGTGCGCGGGGTTCAGAATCTCCCGCGCCAGCCGTGCCACGTCGGCCACCGTGACCGCGCTGTACGCCTGCGCCAGATCGTCGGGGGCCGATGCGCCGCGATAGGCCAGCGCGTGCGACCAGTTTTCCGCGAGCCCCTCGATGCTGTCGTTGGAGAACGCCAGTTGCGCCAGTTCCTGCCGCTTGGACGCCTCCACAAGCTCCGCCGGGATGTCGCCTGCGGCATACCCGGCCAGCACGCGGCGCAGATCCTCCAGCAGCGGTTGCGGGTCGCCGCCCTTCGGAAACGCGGCCAGCGCCAGCCCGAAGCCCACATCGGGCTTGGCGTGATAGTTGAACTGCGCCATCAGCGCGCGGCCCTGCGGCACCAGCGCGTACAGCGCGCCACGCTCACTGCCCAGCACATCGGCCAGAACGTCAGCGGCAGCAAAATCAGCCGCGCGCAGCCCCGGCATCCGGTAGGCCAGTGCCACCACACCCACCGAGAAATTGGTCGGCAGCGCCAGCGCCGCCTTGGCCACAGGCTGCGGTGCAATGGCCGGATGCGCCGGGATGTCGCGGCGCGGAATGGCCCCGAACGCCGCCTGCACCTGCGCCAGCGCCTCGGCGGGTTTCACGTCGCCCGCGATGACCAGAATGGCGTTGTTGGGCGCGTACCAGCGGTCATAGAACTGGCGCAGCATCGTCGCATCGGTGCGGTCGAAACTCTCGCGGCTGCCCAGCGCGTCGTGCTGATACGGCGTGCCGGCGAACAGAATCTCCTGCGCCTGCGCCGAGAAATTGTAGAACGGGCTGGACAGGTCGCGTGAGACTTCCTGCTCGATCGCGCCGCGTTCCTGCTCCCAGTCCGCCTGCGCCAGAATCAGCCCGCGCATCCGCAGCGCCTCGGCCCGCAGCACCACACCCAGCGTGTCGGCGGGCACGGTGGCGGTGTATTGCGTAACCGTCTCGGTGGTGTTGGCGTTGTTGTCGCCGCCCAGCAACGCGCCGAGTTCGGCCACCTGATCGCGGTCCAGCCCCTCGCTGCCGCGAAACATCATGTGTTCCAGCGCGTGCGCGGTGCCGGGAAACCCCTCCGGTGCGTCGTTCGACCCGGCGAGGTAGTTCAGGTTCATCGCCACCACCGGGGCGAGGCGGTCGGGCACGATCACCACGCGCAACCCGTTGTCCAGCGTGGCTCGCAGCACGTCCTCGGCCAGCGCGCCGTGCAGCATCGTCAGCAGCAACGCCGCCGCTATCAGGAACCGTCGCATCATGCTCTCCGCTGTCCGCCGTGTTCGGGACTAGCGGATATAATGCAGCCTGCCAAACTTGCGACGGAACGCGGTCACGTCGGCGGCCACAGTTTCCGGCGCCTCGTTGCCCATCAGGCCGCGCGCGATCAGCCCGGCCAGTTCCGGCATGTCCGCCTCGGTCATGCCCCAGCGCACGATCTCGTTGGTGCCGAAGCGCAGGCCGTTCAGGTCGCCCGCCACCTCGGCCACCGGCAGGCCGATGCCGCAGGACAGGATATTGGCCTGCCGCAACCGCTTCGCCGCCGTCTGCCCGCCGCCGAACGGGGCGGCCAGTACGGCAAACTGGTGCGACGTGGTGCCGCCGCGCGCGCCCGCAAACACCGCCACGCCGCGCGCCTGCAAGGAGGCCACGAGCGCCGAAGCGGTGGCGGCCATTTTCGCGGCGTAGGCCGTGCCGCAGGCGCGCCAGTCCAGCAGTGTGATCGCCAGTGCCGCTGTCTTGCCCGCGTCGAAATTCGCCGTCAGCCCCGGATAGGCGATGTGGTCCAACCGTTCGGCCAAAGCCGCGTCGTTGGTGACAATCAACCCGCTGGGCGGCCCGCCGAGGCTTTTGTAGGTGCTCATCGTCATCAGATGCGCCCCTTCGGCCAGCGGTTGCTGCCACGCCCGCCCGGCGATCATGCCGGACAGATGCGCGGCGTCGAACAGCAGATGCGCGCCAACCTCATCGGCAATGGCGCGCAGTTCCCGGACCGGATGGGCAAACAGGTTCAGGCTGCCGCCAATGCTGATCAGCTTCGGGCGCACCCTGCGCGCGAGTTCCGCCACCCCGGCCACGTCCACCGTGTAGCCATCGGCGTTCACCGGGGCGGCATGGATATTCAACCCGTACAGCCCTGCCGCCCCCGGCGACTGGTGCGTCACGTGGCCGCCAATGCTGGCGGGCGGCGAGATGATGGCATCCCCCGGCTGGCAGGTGGCCATGAACGCATACAAATTGGCCATTGCGCCCGAGGCCACGCGCAATTCGGCGTAGCGCGCACCGAACACCTCGGCGGTGAGTTCGGCGGCGATGATCTCGATCCGCTCGACCCCTTCCAGCCCCATTTCGTATTTGTCGCCGGGGTAACCCAGCGACGGGCGCGAGCCCAGACCGGCAGCCAGCGCCGCCTCGGCGCGCGGGTTCATCGCGTTGGTGCCGGGATTGAGATTGACGCAGTCGCGCTCATGGATATCGCGATTGCGCGCCATCTCGGCGTCGATGCGCGCGGCCACCGCGTCGTCGGAGTCCACCGCCACCGCACCCGCGACGGACGCAATCAGATCCTCGGAACCGTCAGGAACCCAGGCGCGCCGTGCGAGTGCGGGGGCGGTGTCCATCTCAGGCGGCTTTCTTCTTCTTGGCAGGCTTGGCCGGGGCTTCTTCCACCACCGACTTGGCGTGGGTGATCTCGGTGCCGAGCACCTTCAGGCAGTCGCGCATGAACGCCGCCAAGCCCGGCCAGCCTTTGGCCGAGACCAGATTGCCGTCGATATGCGAGCCGGTCGGTGGCACGTCGATATAGATGCCGCCCGCCAGCCGCACTTCCGGCTCGCAGTAGCCCAACGCCGCGCATTCCCGCCCCTTCAGCACGCCATCCACAGCCATCAGAATCTGCGCGCCGTGGCAGATGGTGAAGATCGGCTTGCCGCTCTCATGGAAGTCGCGCACCAGTTTCTGCACGCCCTTGTCGATGCGGATATATTCCGGCCCGCGCCCGCCCGCGCAATACACCGCGTCGTAGTCGGCGGCCTTGGCTTTGCTGAACGTCATGTTCAGCTGATAGTTATGGCCGGGTTTTTCGGTGTAGGTCTGATCGCCCTCAAAATCATGCAGCGAGGTCTTGATGACATCGCCTGCCGACTTGCCGGGGCAGACCACATGCACGGTGTGCCCCACCGCGTGCATGCACTGCTCGAACACGAAGATCTCGTATTCTTCGCTGAACTCGCCCACCAGCATCAGAATCTTCTTGCCCATCTTGTCGTCCCCCGTATTCGGTGCCGTCACGCTAACACCGCGCGCGCAGCGCTGGCTATGCCTGCAAGGCGTTGGCGACGATGACTTTGGCTTCCTCGACAATCCGCGCCAGATGCGCGGTGTCGCGGAAACTCTCGGCATAGATTTTGTACAATTGCTCGGTGCCGGACGGCCGGGCGGCGAACCAGCCGAAATCGGTGGTCACTTTCAGCCCGCCAATGGCCGCCCCGTTGCCCGGCGCGTGGCTGAGTTTGGCCGTGATGGCGTCGCCCGCCAGCATCGCCGCCGCCACCGCATCCGGTGAGAGTTTCCCCAGTTTGGCCTTTTCCGCCGAGGTCGCGGGCGCGTCGATGCGGGTGTACTGCGGCGCGCCGAATTGGGCCGTGAGGTCCGCGTAGTGCTCACCCGGATCACGGCCCGTCACGGCGGTGATCTCTGCGGCCAGCAGATTCATGATCGGGCCGTCCTTGTCGGTGGTCCACACCGTCCCGTCGCGGCGCAAAAAGCTCGCCCCGGCACTCTCCTCGCCGCCGAAGCAACAGGTGCCGTCGAACAGGCCGGGGGCGAACCACTTGAACCCCACCGGCACTTCCATCAAGCGCCGCCCGAGGCTGGCCACCACGCGGTCGATCATGCTGGAACTGACCAGCGTCTTGCCCACCACCGAGGCCGCGTTCCAGCCGGGCCGGTGCGTCAGCAGGTAACGGATCGCCACGGCCAGATAGTGATTCGGGTTCATCAGCCCCGCTGACGGGGCGACGATGCCGTGCCGGTCGGCGTCCGGGTCATTGGCAAACGCCAACTGGAACTGGTCTTTCAGACTGACCAGCCCGGCCATGGCGTAGGCGCTGGAGCAGTCCATGCGGATCTTGCCGTCATGGTCCACCCGCATGAAGCCGAACGCCGGGTCCACCGCCGGGTTGGTCACGGTCAGGTTCAGGCCATAGGTCTCGGCAATGCGCGGCCAGTAGGCCACCGACGCGCCGCCGAGCGGATCGACGCCCAGCCGCAACCCGGCGGCGCGGATCGCGTCCATGTCGATCACGTTGCGCAGGTCGTCCACGTAAGCGGCCACGTAATCCTGCTCGTGCGTGGTGGAAGCGGCCATGGCGGCGGCCAGCGAGACCCGCTTCACGCCCGCATTGCCGCCGCGCAGCAATTCGTTGGCGCGATCCTGCACCCAGCGGGTGATGTCGGTGTCCGCCGGGCCACCATTGGGCGGGTTGTATTTGAAGCCGCCGTCCTCCGGCGGATTGTGCGACGGCGTGATCACGATGCCGTCGCCAAGGCCGGATGTGCGGCCCCGGTTGTGCACAATGATGGCGCGCGAGATCACCGGCGTTGGGGTGAATCCGCCGTTTTCCTGAATGACGACCG
>CAIPHQ010000087.1 GCA_903864895.1 uncultured Rhodospirillales bacterium | reverse complement strand
CTGCGAGCCGTTTCATATCCCGCACGGCTGAAACCAATTCAGTGGCCAGCGGCCCCGGCAACAGCCGCGCAACCAGGTCGCTCAGCGCAGAATAATACCAGATCGTGCCATCCTGCCCGCCATTGAACCGGTCAAACATTGCCGGACCAAGGGTGCGCAGGCCCGCACGATGGCTGCCGCCTGTGGCCCGAATTTGGCCGCGATTGCGGCTTCCTGTTCGGCTCCCACATCCTCGATGGCGTCGTGCAGCAGCGCGGCAATGGCCTGTTCCTCATCGGCGCCATGCTCCAGCACCAGCGCCGCTTCCACCGTTTCCGCTTCGGCGCGTGCTCATTGCTGCCGCAGCGCGTTCAGCCGGTTGGCCGCCGCCGCCACACGCGCTGCCAAAGCCCTGCCCTTGCAGATTACCTCAACTTGTCAGGTGATGACTGGAAGGGAGAACCGGAAGGTCGGTGCCCGGTGTTTCCACAAGAGCTGACGCGCTGCCGGCACCCAGATCGCTCGCACTGCCAAGCGATGGGACCGCTGACGTCAAGGTCACGCCGCCGATTGCCGTCAGATCAGGGCTGGTGGTGCTGCCAGCGAGCGCAGACTGCACCGCAGCGGAGGTGTCAGCGGCCGAAATCGAACCGGCGCCTTCAATCGTGCCCACCTCGGCAAGGCCCAGCGAACGGTTGACCAGCACTGCGACACTGCCGTCACTCAGTGTGGCCAGAATGTCCAGCTTTCCGTCGGCATTCACGTCGGCCGTCGTGATGGACACCGGCGTGCCCGGCAGCGCGTAGGTCTGTTGCGCGCTGGTGAAATTTCCGTTTCCGCCATTGGTGAACACCGAAATGGAATTCTGGCCGATGCCGACGATCAGGTCGGGCAAGCCGTTGCCGCTCAGGTCAGCAACCGCCAGTGCGGACGGACTGCCGGAGAGTGCGATATTCTGCGCGGTCAGCAGTCCGCCCGCACCATTGTTCATCAGCACCGACAGGCTGTTGTCGCCGTGATTGGCCACGATCACGTCCTGGCTGCCGTCATTGTTCATGTCGGCGGTGGCGATGGCGGTTGGGTTGACGCCGACGGTGTAGGTTTCGACGGTGCCGTTGTTGCGGATAACCGAGATGGAGTTGCTACCGCCGTTGGCCACCACCAGGTCCAGCGGTCCGCCGGGGGTCAGCGCCGCAGCAGTTATGGCATCCGGTGCTGCGCCGACGCGGACCTGATATTTGCTGTAGGTGTTGTTGCCGTCGTTCTGTACGATAGTGACCCGGTTTGTCGTGCTATTGGCCACCGCCAGATCGGTCTTGCCGTCGCCGTTGAAATCGCCGGCAACAATCGCGTCCGGCCCGCCGCCGACAGCAAACCATTGCTGCGTGAAGCCGCCGCTGCCGTCGTTGGTCAGGATGGACACGCGCCCGGTGGTCGTGCTGACCGCCGCAAGATCGGCATTGCCATCGCCATTGAAGTCGCCCGCTGCCAATTCGTTCGGGGAGCCCGGCACGTAGTAATTGGTCTGCGCGCTGAACCCGCCGCTGCCATTCGAGGTCATCACATCGACCCGGCTGGTGCCATAGACCGCCACTGCAACATCGGTCACACCATCACCGTTGAAGTCGGCGGTCGCGATGCCGTACGGGTGAGCGCCGACATGAACCGGTGTTTCGACCTGAAAAAACAAGCACATCGGTGTGGCTCCGTTGCCTGGCAGCTTGCATGGTGGCGTTTATTCGGCTTGCAGTCTATTCTCAGTTCACTATGAATCAAAGCCAGATTCGTGATGGATGCCGCGAGATTCGACGGCGGGCAGGGCAGCAGATTGGCACACGTTTTTGAGCTTTTCGAAAGCCTTGGCCAGTCCGCAGAATTCGTCGCGGCGCAGCACCGCCGTGGCGTGGCGTGTGACGGGCTGATGGCGGATGCGCATGGCGCCCCGGCCGTCTCGGTGATCAAGTTGCTCGACGCCGGTCTGGCAGACGTGTTCCACCCCGCCAGCCTTGCGCCGGCGGGCAGCAACGCGCTGATCGATTCAAAATACAATTTGACCTTTGCCGTCCGGTCCTCGGCATCCTGGCGGAATGCCAGGGGAGACAGCGTTGGCGAGGCGGCGCTGGCGGCGGCTTTTGCGTTCGAGCACGCCCGCGTGCGGGCGCGGGCCGACGCTACGCTGCGGCGTCTGGCCGATGCGAGCCGAATCTTCGTGTTCCAGCCCCGCGTGCCGCTGTCGCACACCGTGCGGCGTGCCCTGTTGCGCAGCCTGCGGCGGTACGGGGACAATGCATTGTTGCTGGTGGGCGGCGGTGCGCAGCCGGGCACGCCGGTGGCCGAATTGCTGGAGCCGAACCTGTACGCCGCCGCCCTGTCCTCGACCGCCGGGGAGGACCATGCACTGGCGGGCATTCGGGTGGCGGAATGGGAGAGCGTGTGCCGCCAGGTGCTGCGGCTGCGGCCCATGCCGCGTACGCCTGCGCTGCCCCGCCGCGCCGAGCCGGCCGCTGCCGCGCCTGCCGTGCCCCATTCTGTACCGCTGGCAGCGGCACTCGCATTGCATCGGGATGGCAAACTGGCAGATGCCGTGGCTGCCTATCGCGCCGTATTGGCCGCCGAGCCGGAATTGCCCGAGGCATTGCATCTGCTCGGCCTGGCGCTGGATGGCCTGGGGCAAAGCGGTGCGGGCGAGGAGATGATCCGCAAGGCCATTGCCGGGCAGCCGCAGGCACGGTTCCATGGCAATCTGGGCATGGTGCTGTTCCATCAGGGCAAGTTTGATGCCGCATTGCAAGCCTATCAGACGGCGCTTGCGCTCCGGCCGGACTATCCCGAGGCGCTGAACAACATGGGTCTGGCGCTGGCCGCCCAAGACCGTTTCACCGAAGCGGTCAGCGCGCACCGGAAAGCGCTGGCTTTGCGCCCGGACTTTGCCGAGGCGCATCTGAACCTTGGCCATGCGCTGGGCCTGCTGGGCGAAATGCTGCCGGCCGAAGCGGCATTCCGCAACGCATTTGCCCTGCGTCCGGGCCTGAATCCGGCCCCGCAACCCGGCGCGCCGCGCCGTATCCTGTATGTCGCAGCCGACGCCGCGATGCCAGGCGCGCAATATCGATGCGCCCGCATGGCCGAGGCGGCTGCCGCCGCCGGGTGGCAGGCAAGCTGGCACGGGCTGGCGGAAGTGCGCGAAAGCGATTTGCGTGGATTGTCTGTGCTGGTGCTGTGGCGCGCCGAACTGACCGGGCCGGTCTGTCGCATGATCGCGCTGGTGCGCGCCGCCGGCGGGCGGGTGGGGCTGGATCTGGACGATCTGATCTGCGACCCCGGGCTGGCGGACGGAGGTGCAATCGACGCGATCCGCTCGCTGGGGCAGGACCGCGCCGCGGTGCGGGCGCAGTTCGAGCGGGTGCGCCAAACCTTGCAGGCAGCCGATTTTGCGGTCGCGGCTACGGCTGAACTGGCCACAGCCATGCGCGGTGCCGGACTGCCGGTATGGGTGCTGCCCAACGGTTTCGATGAGGCAAGCCGGCACGCCGCACGGCGTGCTGCGCGCCAGCGGCGCACGGGCAGCGGCGATGGCTGTGTGCGGCTGTGCTACGCGGCGGGCACACTGACGCATCAGCGCGATTTTGCGTTACTCGCGCCGGCCCTCACCGAGGTCCTCGCCGCCCGCCCTGCGGCACGGCTGGTGCTGTTCCGTGATCCACGCTCGGGCGATCTGGTGCGGCTGGACGAATTTCCGGCGCTTCAGGGCTTCGCGCCGCAGATCGAATGGCGCAACGCGGTGCCGTTGCGTGATCTTCCCGGCGAACTGGCACGCTGCGACATCAATCTGGCGCCGCTGGAGACGGGCAATCCGTTCACCGAGGCCAAGAGTGAGCTGAAGGTGTTCGAAGCGGCGCTGGCCGGCCTGCCCACGGTCGCATCGCCCGCAGGTCCGTTCCGCCGCGCCATTGTGCATGGCCAGAGCGGGTTGCTCGCGGACTCGCAGGCGTCATGGCGCGGCGCGCTGTTGGCGTTGATTGACGACCCGGTGCGCCGGGCGCGCATGGCCGCAACCGCCTATGGCCACGCCGTGTGGCGCTTCGGCCCTCAATACCGCGCCATCGAAGTCGGCGGGATGCTGGCGGAACTGGTGGGCGGGCGGGGTGCCGCACTTGCTTTCGCCGCCGCACTGAACAGACCTGCGGATGCCCTGCCGCCGGACCTGCCGTTCGCCACGCATGCATTCGAAAAGGATGACATGGCAGACAGTGCCGTGACGGTTCATGTGATGGTGCAACAAAATTCAACGGGGCAAGAGACGATCGCAACGCTGGCGGGCGTGCTGGCACAGTCGCTGCGTGATCTGGACCTCGTGCTGACCCTTCCGCCGGGTTCGGCGATTCTGCCTGTGGCGCAGGCATGGATAGCGCAGAACGGCGCGCGCTTTCATCGCGCCGCCCTGCTGCAGCTTGATACCGTGCAAACAGGCCCGCACCCGGCCAATGCCGGTTTTGGTTGGGCTGAAACACCTTGGGTTTTACTGCTGACGGCCGGGCAGACGCCCTTGCCCGGTCTTGTCGCAGCACTGCTGATGGCCGCCGGGCGGGCAGGGGCCGGGTTTGCTTATCTGGCGCCACACGCCAATCCGGTGGGGCCGCTGGCCGCCCGCGCTGCACGCCACGACCCACGCCATCCGGACTCCGGCAGCCCCTTGCCCGGCCCGGCGCTAGTGGCGGTATGGGCCTGGTCTGCGGCCGGCGGCTGGCGCGCCGGCGCAGACGGTGCGCCAGAAGGCGCCCCATTCTGGCGCGCAATTGCCGCATTGGGCATCGCGGGCGTGGCGGCGCCGCAGGTGCTGGCAACAGCGCCCGCCTTGCCCCCGCCCGCCTTGCCCCCGCCCGCCTTGCCCCCGCCCGCCGGTTTCGTTATCGTGGCGGATCAGATGACTCCAAGTCTTTCAACCGGCTAGGAAAACCGGCCATGCGACCGTCTGCCGTGATCGAACAGTCGCAGACCGCCCTGATGCAGCGGTTCTGCAGTCTGGGCGATAATTGCGAGCTTGGCATGGCACAGCGCTTCTATGGCGCCGAGCCGTCCGATCTGCTGCGGTGGGCAGCGATTGACGCGCATGCGCTCATCGCACTGCTGCGCAGCGGGTGCGCCGGCTTGTCCGACGCAGGACAATACCGCGCCAGCACGGTGCAGGATTTTCATTGGGTCGATCACTTGGGCTACGGCTTTGGCTGGCATTCGCTGATCCGTATTGGCGCGCTGCCAGCCGCGCAGGTGCTGCAGCGCGAACTCACCCGGATACCGCGTCTGGCACAATCGCTGCTCGCCGACATTGGTGAAGCGCAACGGATATTCGTGCTGAAGCGATCTGCGGCAGCACTGACAAGCGATGAGGCACTGGCGGTGTGGGAGGCGATGCAGGACTACGGCGACGCCTGTCTGCTGTTCGTTACCCCAGCCGATGCGGCCCATCCCGGCGGGTCGGTTGTTTGGGTGGCCCCGGGTATCATGCACGGCCGGATCGAAGGTTTTGCCGACCCCGTTCGCGTGGGGCAGGACACGCGGGCCGATTGGTGGCTGGCCCTGTGCCAAAACGCTGCGGCGTTGGTCGACGCGCAAGGCAAACCGGGCGCGTGAGCGAGGCAGACATACTGGCAGGCTATGTGGCGTGGCATGCGAACCATGGTGCGGTAACGCCCGAGGAGGCCTGCGCGATTCAGGCGCATATCGGGCGGATGCAGCGCCGGCCGGATATCTCGGTGCTGGTTCTGTTGCAGTCCGGCGCGGCCGCGCAGGCACGCGCCACGCTCGCATCGCTGGACGCGCAACTCTATCCGGCGTGGCACTGCGTGCTGGCGGGCGATGCGGCTGCATGGGACGAGGTGGGGGCGGGCGCCGAATTGCTGCCGGGCCAGCAGGCCCAGCGGCTGCGCACTGCCCGGCTTGGCCCCGGCACCGGGCTGGCAGGCTGCGGCACTGCCGCGCTAGCGCAGGCGGATGGTGACTTTGTGCTTCTGCTCATGCCGGGCGAGACGCTGGCGCGGCATGCGCTGTACGAAATCGCCGCCCTGCTGGCAGCCCGGCCCGAGGCCGACGTGGTCTACAGCGACGAGGATGAAATCACCGCTACGGGGGAGCATGGCGCGCCGAAGTTCAAGCCGGGCTGGGACAGTGACCTGCTGCTGACGCATGATTATCTGGGCGGGTTGGTGGCGTATCGCCGCCGCCTGCTGGAGCGCATCGGCGGCTTGGATGGCCGCGATGCCGGCGCACTGCGCTACGGCTTGGCCCTCCGCGCCACGGCTGCCGCCGGACCGGACTGTGTGGCGCATATTCCGGCCGTGCTATTCCACCGCCCGGCCGATGGCGCGCATTCCCCTGATGGCGCGGCGGCAGTGGCGCAGGCATTTGTGGGGACGGCGGCACAGGTCATGCCATCCCCCCTTGCCCCAGGTTATCACCGGGTACAGTGGCTGCTGCCATCGCCCGCGCCGCATGTGACGGTGATCGTGCCAATCCGCGACCGCGCGGGCCTGCTGCTGACCTGCGCCGAGGGCGTGCTGCGGCGGACCGATTATCCGTCGCTTGATCTGCTGATCGTGGACAATGACAGTGTGGAGCCACAGACCGGGGCTGCCCTTGCGCAGTTGCAGGCGGACACCCGCGTTTCAGTGCTGCCGTACCCGGGTGCCTTCAACTACGCCGCCATCAACAACGCGGCGGTGCAGGCCGCAACAGGCGCGGTGGTGGTGCTGCTGAACAGTGATACCGCCGTGATCCATCCCGGCTGGCTGCACGAACTCGCCGCGCAGGCGATGCGCCCGGATGTCGGCGCAGTGGGAGCGAAACTGCTGTATGCAGACGAAACGGTGCAACACGGCGGCGTTGTGCTGGCGCCGGGCGGCCACCTGGTCCACCAGCACCGGCTGGCCCCGCGCTGCAGCGGCGGCTACCTGAACAGCCTGCGGCTGCAACGCGAAACACTGGTGGCCACAGCCGCATGCCTTGCGATGCGCCGCAGTGTTTTTCTGCAAACTGGCGGGCTGGACGCCGATCTGTTCGCGATTTCATTCAACGACGTGGATTTCTGCCTTCGGCTGCGCGAGCAAGGCTACCGGGTGATATGGACACCCTACGCTGAACTGTTCCACTACGAATCGCAAAGCCGGGGCCGGGCAGCCAGCCATGCCGAGCGCACGCGGGAAACGCGCGAAGCCAACCTGCTGCGCCGCCGTTGGAACCATTTGTTCCCGCGCGACCCGTTCCTGAATCAGAATCTGACCTGCTCGTGGGACGAACCGCTTCGCTTGTCGCTGCCGCGCCGGGTTGCCCCGTGGCAGGCCGGAAAGCAGCGTCACGCCGGCGCAGCGGTGCAAGGGGATCGCTGATGGCCAAACGCACAGCCCCGCCCGGCAACTCCGGCACGCTGGAACAAGCCCTGGCAGCGAGTGAGGCGATGCGCGCCCGCGCCGCACTTGCGGCACGCGAGGCGCGCGAGGCGGCCACACTGGCCGCCGAGGAAAACCGTGCGCTGCGCCAGGAACTGGATGCATTGCAGCAGGATGCCGCACGGGAGCGGCAAACCGCGGCCGAATACGCCGCGGTACTGGCGCGCACCGCAGGCGAACAGGCGCGGCGGTTGTTGCAGGAAGCCCAGCGGCGCGAGGAACGGCTGGATGCTCAGGTGATGCAGCTGCAAGCCGAACTGAAGCATATAATGGCCGAGCGCGACCGCCTGCTGGGCGCCGTATCGCCGCTGCATGATCTGGAACTGATTCTGGCGAGCGGCCTGTTTGACGCCGATTGGTATCGTGCCCGCTACGCCGACGTAACTGCGTCCGGCATGGACCCGGCGCTGCATTTTTTCCGCATCGGGCTGCCGGAGCGGCGGGATCCAGGGCCACAATTCGAACTTGCAGGCTATCTCCGCCTCAATCCGGACGTCGCCGGGGCGGGTATGCATCCGCTGCTGCATTATCTTCGGTATGGCTTTGCCGAGGGCCGCGAGCGGCCCCGGGTGACCTCCCCCGCCCCCGCGCAGGCGGCGATACCGGCTGCCACTGATGGTGCGGCAGCCTACGGCGGGGTGAGTCTTGTGCTGGTGTCGGGTGAGCCGGAAACGCCCGGCCATACCTATCGCGTGCAGCGCTTCGCCGAAGCCGCCGCCATGAACGGCGCGCGCGTGGTGGTGGTGCCGATGCACGACACCGGGTCGCATCTGGACAGCATCGCCGCCGCCGACATTGTGCTGATCTGGCGGACCCCTTGGTGCAATGAAATCGCCAGCGTCACAGCCGCCGCCCGTGCCGGGGCAGCGCGGCTGGTGTTCGATGTCGATGACCTGATGTTTGAGCCCGCGCTGGCCACGCCGGCGGTGATTGATGGCATCCGCAGCCAGGGGTTTTCAGCCGGGCAGGTCGCCGCGCACTATCAGCAAATCCGCACGGCGATGGACAAGGCAGATTTCTGCCTGACCACGACCGAGGAACTGGCCACGCATCTGCGCCGCCATGCAAAGCCGACCCTGGTGATCCCCAACGGGTTCGACCTCGCGACATGGCAGCGCTCGCGGCGGGCCGTGCGGCAGCGGCATTTCGGGCCAGAGGACCGGCTGTTGCGCATTGGCTATGCCGGCGGCAGCCGCACGCATCAGCGTGACTTCGCTGCCGTGGCTCGGCCGCTCGCCCGGCTGTTGCGGGAGCGCAGCGACTGCCGGCTGGTGCTATTCCGGGACCCGAAAAGCGGTGACCCGCTGATTGACCTGCCGGAATTCCCCGATCTGGCCGCGTTGCCGGACCGGATCGAGTGGCGGGACATGGTACCGCTGACGGAATTGCCTGCCGAACTGGCGCGGCTGGACGTCAATCTGGCACCACTGGAAATGGGCAACCCGTTCTGTGAAGCCAAGAGTGAATTGAAATACTTTGAGGCGGCACTGGTGGATGTGCCCACCATCGCCTCGGCCACCGGCCCGTTCAGCCGCGCTATCGCGCATGGCCGCACCGGATTGCTGGCCGCCGATGAGTCCGGCTGGGAAGCCAGCCTGAGCCTGTTGCTGGATGACCCGGTGGCGCGCTGGCGCATGGGCCATGCGGCGCGTCTGGATGTGATCTGGCGCTACGGCCCGGAATACCGCGCGCAGTTGGCGGGCGGCGCTATCGACCAGATCATGGGTGGCCGGCGGGCGGCGGTTGCGTTTGCGCGCTTGTGCAACCATGATTCCCTGCCGCCCCTGATCAGCCTGCCCGACAGTGAAACGCTGTTCCTGCATGACTCACTGGGGCAAGCGCAGGTCACCGTCGTCATCCCGCTTTATAACTACGGGCATTTTATCGAGGAGGCGCTGGATTCAGTGCGCCTGCAAACGCTTGAGGCGCTGGATTTGATCGTGGTGGACGATGGCTCCACCGATGGCGGGTTGCCGCTGGCGATTGACTGGGCGCAGCGGCACCGCAACCGCTTCAACCGGATCGACATACGGCGCAATCTGGCCAACGCTGGGCTCGGCCCGGCCCGCAATGCCGGATTTGCGGCCGCGGAGACCCCGTATGTGCTGCCGCTGGACGCTGACAACCGGCTTCGCCCGCGTTGCTGCAAGCGCCTGCTGGACGAGGCGGTGGCGCAGGGGGCGGCGTTCGCCTATCCGGTGATCCGCCAGTTTGGTGACTTGAGTGGGCGCCTTGGCGCATTTCCGTATGCCCCGGCCCGGCTGATCGGGCTGCCATATATCGACGCGATGGCGCTGGTGTCGGTGGCGGCGTGGGCGGGCGCGGGCGGCTACAGCGCCATGCGGCAGGGCTGGGAAGACTATGAATTCTGGTGCCGGATGGCCGAGCGCGGGATGCACGGGGTTCATGTGCCCGGTGAACCGCTGGCGGAATACCGGGTTCATACAACGTCCATGCTGCGCACAATCACCGAGAACCCGGCCATCAAGCCGCAGGTGGTCGCGCAGATGCAGCAGCGCCACCCATGGTTGCGGCTGGTGGACGCAGCCCCCACGCTGCCACTGGCCGGTGACCGGCCCCCCTTCAGATGAATCGGAGCTCACACCATGACTAAAGTTACCGCAAAACGGATCGCCAAGGATGCTGGGTTAGAATTTGAACATGCACTTTATCGTCGAACGGGAGATTGGTATCATATATTAGAGCGATTTCCGGGCGCTCTTCTTGATGATTCAGGATATATCCCATTTATGATCGAAAAAGATTACAAATCATTTGTTAAGAATGATACGACAGGGCATATTAGAGAAAATCGTGACGCGAATACGTTAATAATAAAGAACGGAATATCCCAATGCAAAGAGTACATTCATTTCGCAGAACGCCATGTTTTTCCAGAACAACTCGATCCGAACCAGCGATCTGAGGGGGCGGCAATAAGTATTTTGGTGAATCGATACGAGCGCGATGCGGGTGCCAGAAAATTATGCCTCTCTAAATGGGGACTTTCCTGCATGGCGTGCACCGTGAATTTTGCCCACGTATATGGTTCACTGGGTGAAGGATTCATGCACGTCCACCACTTGACCCCACTTTCGTCAATCAAAACTGAATATGTGGTCGATCCCGAGCGGGACATGCGTCCGGTTTGTCCAAACTGTCACGCAATGTTGCACCGGCAGGAACCGCCCTACTCAATCGATGAGCTTCGCACAATATTAGGAAAAGTTGCCCAGTCGAATTCGAACTGACCCACCGCTGCCGGTCAGTCCCCCCTAGACACCCCCCGCTCCCCACAGGCAAACCCGCACCAGCAGATTGAACGGGCGCAGCATGGCCAATCACGTGGAACTCGGAGTGGATACGTTCGGCGACGTGACGCGGGTGGGCGATACGTTGCTGCCGCACGCGCAGGTGTTGCGCAACGTGATGGCCGAGGCCGTGCTGGCCGATCAGGTGGGCATCGATTTCTTCGGGGTGGGCGAGCATCACCGGGGCGATTTTGCCATCTCGGCACCGGAAGTGCTGCTGGCCGCCATTGCCGGGCAGACCAGCCGGATCAGGCTTGGCTCAGCGGTGACGGTGCTGAGTTCGGATGACCCGATCCGCGTGTTCCAGCGGTTTTCCACGCTGGACGCCGTCAGCAACGGACGGGCGGAAGTGATTCTCGGGCGCGGGTCGTTCACTGAATCCTTTCCGCTGTTCGGCTTCGAGTTGCAGCAATACGAGACGCTGTTCGAGGAAAAGCTCGACCTGTTCGCAGCCCTTGTGCAGCAGCAGGCCATTACGTGGCAGGGCAAGTTGCGCCCGCCGCTGAAAAATCAGCGTGTGTTTCCGCCCATCGAAACCGGCCGGCTGAAGACATGGATCGGCGTCGGCGGCAGCCCGGAATCGGTGGTGCGGGCGGCGCGGTATGACATGGCGCTGATGCTGGCGATCATCGGTGGCGATCCGCGCCGGTTCAAACCTTATGTGGAACTGTATCACCGTGCCTGCCGCGAACTCGGCACGCCGGTGCATGGGATTGGCGTGCATTCGCACGGCTATGTGGCCGAGACGGATGCGGCGGCGCATGAAGATCTGTTCGGCGACTACAAGCAGATGCGCGACCGCATTGGCGGCGAGCGGGGCTGGCCGCCGATGACGCGGGCGGATTTTGACAGTGAGGCCACGCGCGGGTCGCTGTATATCGGCGCGCCGGAAACGGTGGCGCGGCGCATCGTGGCCACTATTCAGGCGCTGGGCCTGTCGCGCTTCGAGATGAAATACAGCATGGGCGCGCTGCCGCATGACAAGCTGATGCGCAGTCTTGAACTGTACGGGACCAAGGTGATCCCGCTGGTGCGCGAGATGTTGGGTTAAGGCGCGGGCGGCGCGCCGCCGGGGCCCGGGGCGCGGTCCACGAACGAGACCAGCGTGGCGATGGTCATGCCAAACAGGATCAGGCCGTTCAGCGATTCAATTGCCCCCATCATCTGCCATTCCGGCGCCAGAAACACCCCGGCATGGCCGAACGTGGTCATGGCACTGAGCGAATACAGCATGGCGGACCTGGCATCCGGCAGGGCACCGAGTGCGACATAGGCAATGGCCCAGATTTCGGCCTCCAGCGCGTGCAAGCCTGCGACCAGCAGCACCAGGGCAGCCATTGTTAGTGCCAGCAGGAACCCGGCATCACGGCGGCCCGCCATGCGTTGGTGCATGCGAACCGACCTGACACGAATAATCCCCAGCCCGAGCGAATGGATCAGCACCGACAGCAGGATCAGCGGCAGGCTGACGAGCCAGTTTGCGTACCAAGGCATCATGGGGATGGGCGCATTCCCGGTCCGGCGGTGCTGGCCCCCGCCGCGCCGTAACAGGGGCCGGTTACGCCGCCCAGCGCCGCACCGCCGCCAGCGAATCGGTCGGTGTGGTATTGAAACATAGCGCCGCTTGCGGGGCCAGGCGGTGGGCCAGATTGAGCAGGCGCTCGAACAACAGCAGGTGCTCGGGCGAGGTGCGCACCCCGGCGCCGAACACGATCACGTCCGGCGTCAGGTCTTGCAGCATCTGCGTGACCACCGCTTCGGCCGTGGCCCCGGCATCGGTCAGGCAGACATGCGTATCAAACCCTTCGGCACGCAGTTCGGCGGTTTGCGCCGCGATGCCCGCCATCAGTTTCTCGGCATCCAGACCCGGAAACTTGCTGAAATCCACGGCCTCGGGCAGCAGGCCTATGGTGACGACACGCTGTCCGGGCATGGTGATGGTCTCCCCTAGTTGGCGTACCAGTCGGCGATGGGGCGCATGGCTTCCAGCATCCGGTTGCCCCACGCAATTTCCGCGCGCGCCTTGCGCAGGGCGCGCAGCAGCGAGGCACCGGTGAGTTTCTGCGAGCGCAGCATGGCCTGCGCCTCGGCCACGATATGGTCGATGCGCTTGAACACCACCGAGCCGATATCAGCCACGGCCAGACGTTCGGCACGCACCAGTTGCACACGGTCCGGCTCGGAGGCCAGCAGGCGGTCGCGATAGGCGACCCAGTCAGTCATCTCGGGCGAGAAGCGGCCGAGATATTCCTGCTCGACGATGAACACGTGGCTGCGCGGGCCCCAGCCCATGACCGCGTCGATGGCCGACATGCCGGATTCTATCGAATCGGCCGCCGTGGTAACGGGCACCACCACGCCCACGCGGTCCCCGCCGTCCGGGAAGATCGGGCGGGGTTCTTCATCCAGAATGCGGCAGATTTCGGTGAACATGTTCGAGCCGAGATCGACCAGCAAATTGCCGAGGCCGATGTCGTACAGCAGGTCGTCCCACGCGGTGGCGTTGGGGTCGTAGGCCAGTTCGCGCGACATGTCGAAAGCCGCCGCGTTGCGCGCGTCGCGGTATACCACGCCGCTGAACCCGTCCTCCCGCCGGAAAATCGTGCTCAGGCGCGGGTGGCGCTCATACTCGCGCACTTCCACGTTCTTCATCAGCACCGGGTAGCGTTGCAGCAGGCTGACCAGCACGGCGTTGGCCACCGTGGTCTTGCCGCTGGACTTGTCGTTGGCAAACAGCAGGGTTTTGCGAGCCTTGCCGCCGCCGGCCGGCCGTGCGCCGGGGACCTGTGCCGCCGGATCGGTCATGCTCATTCTGCTTCCTTCCGTCATCGCCGCTGCGTCGTTGCGCCGTTACTTACCACAGCGTGGCGGCAGCGCCAGTCATGCGCTGGCTAAGTGCCGGGCGGCTGTGGCTCGGCGGGCAGCAGTACGGTGATCTGCGTGCCCTGCCCCTTGTGGCTGGCCAGTTCCACCGAGCCGCCATGCAATGCGACCAGTTCGCGTGCCAGACGCAGCCCGATGCCAGCCCCGCCGCGCACCCGCGACAGCCCGCTATCGGCCTGCCAGAACGGCTCGAACACGTGTTTCAGTTCGTCGGGCGACATGCCGATGCCGGTGTCGGTGATGATGATCTCGGCCCCGCCCGGAACAGCCCGCAGCCGGACCGTGACTTGCCCGCCGGCCGGGGTGAATTTCAGCGCATTGCCGATCAGACCGCCGAACACCTGCCGCAACCGGCCCTCATCACCACGAATCGGCAGATGGCCGGTTGGCAGATCCAGCGAGACCGCCACGGGCGGGTCTCGCTGCACCATCACACCGGACTGCGCGCCGGCGGTGGCGCTGCGCAGCAAGCGGATCAGTTCCACATCGGTATAGCGCAGTTCCAGCGTACCGGCCTCGACGCGGGCAAAATCCAGCAGGTTGGTGATCATCTCCAGCAGCGCCATGCCGCTGGTCAGGATATGACCCGCGTATTCGATGTAGTCCTGGCTGCCGAGCGGCCCAAGCGCTTCCTGCTGCATCAGCTCGGCAAAGCCGATCACCGCATTCAGCGGCGTGCGCAACTCATGGCTCATCGCGGCGAGGAAGCGGGATTTGGCGCGGCTGCCGGATTCAGCCTGATCGCGGGCTTCACGCAGCCGTTCTTCCAGTTGCTTGCGCTCGGTGATGTCGAGCGCCACCGTGGCCACACCCCACACCGCGCCATCCGGGCCAATCAGCGGCACCTTGCTGGTCATCCAATGCCGCATCACCTGATCGGCGCCGGCATAGGTTTCCTCGAAAAACGCCGAGGGCCGGGCGCTGCGGATCACCTCGGCGTCAATGGCGCGGGTGTAGCTGCCATAGGACGGGCCGAGCATTTCGGCGGCCGTCTGTCCCACGGCACTGTCCGGAGTCACGCCATACAGCGCCGCCTGATAGCGGTTCATGTACAGGTAACGGCTGTGCAGGTCCTTGGCATTGAAGATGATCGGCAGCGAATTCACCGCCGCATCGACCAATTGCAGCGCGGGGGATTCGCCATCTCCCGGCTGCATGGTGGCCAGTGTCCAGTGGCGCACCCCGTCGGGGCTGAACGGCGCGTGCCGGGTGCCGGGGAGGTCCGCCCCGCGTTGCTGGCCCGCCGAGGCGACCACGAAGCCACGATTGGCCACAAGGCACGCGCCATCCTCGCCGAACACTGCCATGGGCAGCGGGGCGGCGTTCACCAGGCTGCGGAGCGCCGCCAACGCCGCATCGTCGGCGGGATGGATGGCTGCGAGCGAGGCGGCGACGGGCGTGTCCAGGGCAGATCCTCGGCAAGGGTCCAGCACGTTAACACGCTAATCCGATGCGGTCAGCACTCCAGACCCGCATGGCAAGTGCCGCAGGCGCATTGCGGTGCGGCACGTTCGCTGCTAGACGACCGTTCCCGTCGGTCGGAGCGTAGCGCAGCCTGGTAGCGCATCAGTCTGGGGGACTGGGGGTCGTGGGTTCGAATCCCGCCGCTCCGACCAATTCGCCTGCATTTCCCCCGGTTCAGGCCGCCGCCCGCGTTTCCTCGGCCCGGATCAATGGCAAAATATGTTCGCCAAAGGCGCGCACGCCCGCCACGAAATCCACGAAGGTCAGCAGCATCCCGCTGATGCCGCTATGGCGCTGCTGATACAGCATCTGCCGCGCGACACTTTCATATGAGCCCCAGATCACCGGGAAGCCCATGAAGGTCATGTTGCCTTCCTCCACCGGCGCATTTAGGCCCTCGAGGAAGTGTTTGCTGGTGCCGTCAGGGTTGGTGTCCATCGAGGCGCTGCGCATGACGTTCATCACCGCTTCCTGATCCACATTGGCCACCAGATCGCGCCAGATGGCCTCGGCTTCGGCATCGGTGGGGGCGGCGATGATGGTCACCAGCGCCAGCGTGCCGACCTTGCGGCCAAGGCGGGCCGATTCCTCCAGCACGGGTTGGGCGATGCGGCGCAGCTTGTCCGGGCCGCCGAACACGAAATTGTATTCGGCGTATTGCGCGGTGAACTTCACGCCCTTGGGGGACTGCCCGGCGCAGACAATGGGAATGTCCCGCCCGGTGGTGGGGAAGCATTCGCAGTCGTCCAGTTGGTAGAAGTCGCTCTTGTGCGTCACCCGGCCGTCCCGCCACAGCGCCCGCATGATCGAGATGTATTCAGCGGTCAGTTCATAGCGGCGGTCGTGGTAGTCGGCACTCGGCCACAGGCCCATCTGGGCGTATTCGGGCTTGTTCCAGCCGGTGACGATGTTGACACCGCTGCGGCCCTTGCTGATGTCGTTCACGGTCGCGATCATGCGCGCCGCCACCGCCGGGTGGATGCCCAGCACCGGCACGGTGGAATACAGGTCGATGGTCTTGGTGGCCGCTGCCAAACCGGCCGACAGGTTGATGGAATCCAGACATGAATCCCAGAATCCGGTGGCGCCGTGGAAGCCGCGGAACTTGATCATCGAAAGGATGAAATCGAGCCCGACGGCCTCGGCCTCCTGCGTGATCGCCAGCATGTGCTCGAACGTGGGCACAAATTGCGGGCTGGATTTGGACAGGATGTAGCCGTTCTGCCCATTGGGTAAAAATACGCCGAGTTTCATGCGCCGATCCCCCTGTTGCCGCCACTTTGCACGCACCTGCGTCATCTGCGCCTGCGGCACGGGCAGACTGTCCACTCTTTGCGCACGGCGGACTGTAAAACGGTCGCCACGCGGCGCGCTGATCCATGCACTGCATGTTGCGGGCCAACGCAGCATGGGCCGGTAGCCGCGCGGGCGGCAAGACTGCTAGCGTTGCCGCAATACTGGCGGGGGGGGTTCATGGCTGAGCAATGCTTGTTGCCGTCTTGGGGATGGCACGCACCGCGCACGGCGGTGCGGACATGACCGCGGCGAGTCAGGCTGCCTCTGACCAGCTTTCCGCCGCGTGGCAGTCCGGTGCCGTGATGGCGGCGCTACCTGCCGCGTGCCGCCCGGCGACGCGGCGCGAAGGTTACGCGGTGCAGGCACTGCTGGAACCGCGCAGCACT
>CAIPHQ010000086.1 GCA_903864895.1 uncultured Rhodospirillales bacterium | reverse complement strand
CTGGACCCGCCAATCACGGTGCCAGAGCCATTATACAAGACGAGATTGTAGGCCGAAGGAATGCTGATTGCGCCGGAATCCGCGCCGGGGATCAGCAGTCCGTTAAAAACGCCTGTGCCACTGCTGGTTGGCACCGGCATCAGCAGCGGTGCTGCGGGGCGTCCGGCGCGTGGGTCTGCGGCCGGCGCGTATATGGCGACCTGCCCGGCGCTTTCGGCCGCAGTTATGGCAGCCGTTATACCGGCGATGGTTGTTCCAATCTGACCATCAAGCACGCCTGGAACGGGCGCGAGCAGCGGCTCAAACATTTTGGAAAACTTGTGCATGTCACTGCTCCATTGCGCCGTTGCAGGATATTCAGTGCGTGATGACCCTCATCAGTATCTCGTGATGCTATCCGGTTGCTGGCCGCCGGTGAACGCAACCGTGGTGCCGTCTGACAGCGTGAAACTGTTGCCTGAAAGCCCCTGGGTGAAGTTGTCGAGCGCCGTCTGGTCGGCCTGCGTGTAGCTGCCGCTGCCGTTGAGCAGGTTGAAGCTGTCGGATGCCTGCCAATTGCCGATCTGGATTGTGTGCGGCGTCTCGGTTGTGTTGTCCATGACAAGCTGGAACGTCTCGTTGCCAGAATTTGCCCCCAGAATGGTGGCAGACCCGGTTACGGCATCCACGCCGCCGCTGTTGGCGATGGACAGCATCCACACCGTATCGTGGCCCAGCGCAGTGGTGGCATCCAGCACGGTGTTGCTGCCCGCCGCCACCAGATTCAGGCCGCTGCCTGCCGCACCCGCCACCGTATTGATGGTCAGCGATTCATTGCTGTTGGTGTAGAGCGTGAAGGCACTGCCGCCGCCGCTGAGGCTGGTTTGGGTGGCGGTGTCCTGCACCATGCCGCTGCTGACCGAACCGGCACCGAAGAAGAACAAGCCGCCGCCGATGGAGTAGAAGCCGCCTGCCGCGCCGCCGTAGATGGTGGTATTCGCCGCCGCCGCGATGGTGTTGGCACCGCTAGCGGGGTCAGGGCTGGCAACCACCAGCGCGGAACTACCCTTGGCACCGTTGTAGTTGACGCCGTGCAGCGCAAAGATCGAGTCGTTGGCACCGGTGCCGGCCGTGATGTTGGCAGCCGCCGACGTCGCCACGTTGTAGTACTGCGTATGCAGACCGGTGGTGATGTTACCGCCGCCGACACTGTCCAGCAGGAACACGGTCGAAGCATTGCCCGTGCCGTTGAAGGTCATTGCGCTGCCGACTGAGTCATACACCACCAGGGTGCCAAGGCCCCCGGCGATGGTGGCACCCTCGTCCAGCACGAAAGTCTGGACCGTGCCCGGGTTGTGCTGCGTGGTGCCGGTCATGGTGAACACAGAGCCAGTGGCACCCGTCGTCACGATGTACGTGGCGTTCTGGTCCGGGAACATGTTCACGGTGTCGTTGGTGCCCGCAATGGTCGCGAACGACGAACCGCGCAACTGACCCGGAATGCTCGAACCCACATCACCGACCTGAATGGTCGAGCCGGAGCCGGTGACGTTCAGGTTGAACTTCACCTTGTTGCTCGTGGTGACGGTCTGGCCGTCGCCCTGGCTGCGCACGGTGTAGTTGCCTGACAGGATCGACAGCAACGCGCCCGAGGTGCTGTCGATCACCCGGCCGCCAGTGCCGCCGGCCACCACGGTGCTGGCGCCGCCGCGAACGTTCAGATCGCCGATGACCTGCTGGCCGGGGCCGGCGATGATGGTGCCGGGACCGTTATAGACGACAACTTGATAGCCGGCCGGCACCGAGATGACTCCGGTGTCCGCATCGGGAATGTCGATATAGTTCACGATGCCGCCGCCGCCGCCGGTGGGCTGTGGAATCAAGATCGGATTGTCAAAGGTGCCGACAACGGTCGACGGCGGCGGGGTGAACACGGCCAGGTTACCGGCCGCGCTCACCTCCCCTAACTCCTTCAGGATAGCGAGAAGGATTCCTGTATATTTGCTGCCGGGCGGCCCGGGCGGCGGTGGAAAACCCGGGGGGGAGGGTAGGCCAGTCAATGTCGGACCAGGGAAGATGATCGCCATCTGCTGTCCTTTTACGAAGTGGCTTGCGTGGCAGGCGCGGCGTATCCGGGGGATGGAGGCCTGCGACTCCGATTGCAGTGTCCGCCGGGGTACGGGCCTGGCAGCGTAACAATTGGCATGAGAATTCACACTCCGATGAATGGCGCCACGGCGGGGTCGCGCATCGCGGAATCCAGAGCCGTAAGATCGATCTACCGTTGCGAAACAAGAATTGACAAAAATGTGCATTGATGTCAAGTGTCATTGTCAATGCCACCGCATTGTAACACTCTGGTGGGCTTCGGCCGGGCCGCATGGCGAAGGTGAGCCGTCCGGGGGCCAATGGCCCCCACGCCTGATGGATGCGCGGGCCGGGGGCAGCGCCGCCGCGCGTGCCTACCCCGCGTCCTCATACCGCACCGGCGTGCGGTGCCACCCTTCCTCATGCCGCTGCCAGTACAGCGCCCGCAGCTTGGCCGACAGCGGGCCGGGCCGGTCGTTGCCCAGAATGCGCTGGTTCAGCCGTGCAATCGGCATCACGCCGCCCGCCGTGGTGGCGGTGAATATTTCGTCGGCGTCTTCCAGCATCTCGCGGGTGATGGGGGCCACGGCGGCGGCAATGCCCTCGGCGGCGCACAAATCCAGCACCGAACGGCGGGTGATACCGCCAAGGCTGCCGCGATCCGGCGTCAGCACCGCGCCGTCCTTGACGATGAACACGTTGAAGCCGGGGCCTTCGGTCACGAAGCCCTGCGCGTCCAGCAGCACGGCGGTGTCGAAGCCGTGGTCGTGGGCTTCCAGCAGGCCGGTCGTCAGATCGCCCCACATGTAGTTCTTCACCGTGGGGTCGAACGAGGCGTCCGGCACGCGGGGCGTGCTGGCAATCCACAAATGCCCGCCACGCGCCTGCACATCCGGCGTCATCACGTCCACCCATGGCACGGCGTAGGCGATGAAATGGTTCTCGCAATCCGCCGGGCGGCGCGACCCGCCCACGCGCGGGCGGCCGCGCAGGGCGACCATGGCCACGTAGCTGTCCTGCAAGCCGGACAGCGCCACCACGCGGTGCAGAATGGCCTCCATCTCGGCCCGGCCTTGCGGCGGAGCCAGACGGCGCTTGGCCATGGAGGCTTCGAAGCGGTCCAGATGGTCGGCCAGCCGGAAGAATCCGCCTTTCACCACATGCACAACGTCGTATGTGCAGTCCGACCGGGTGAAACCCCAGTCCAGCACGGAGATCTTGGCGTCGGCGATGGGCACGTACCCATCCTGCGTGAAGGCGGCACCTTTGGCGAAACGCGGGTCGGGCATGGGGGGACTCCGGGTCAGGGGGTGGCGCGCCATTTGGGAAACCGCGCCATGGCTTCCAGTTCTTCCAGCGGCATCGAGTTACGCACATACATCTGGCTGGCGTCACGCGGCGGCAGCCAGTCCCAGGCGGTCTGGCGGCCGTGGCGCAGCGCGTCCACCACGAACAGGCGGTGGCGCTGGCTTTCCTGCACCTGCGCGCCCAGTGCATCCAGATCCCATTGCGCGTCCACATCGGCGCGGTAGGCGGCCAGTGTGGCGGCGTGGGCGGGGTCGGTGGCGAGGTTGCGCTGCTCGTCCGGGTCGGTGGCGAGGTCGAACAACTGGTCCGGGTCGGTGGGCGTGTGGATGAATTTCTGCGTGCCGCGCCGGATCATCACCATCGGCGCCACCACGCCCTCGGCCAGATATTCGCCGATCACCTCATCATGCCCGCCGGTGCGCGACAGATGCGGCAGCAGGCTGCGGCCGTCGATGGGCATGGCATAGTCGGGGGCTGCGCCATCGCCGGCAAACTCGGCCAGCGTGGGCAGAAGGTCGGCGAGCGAGACGCAGTTGGCCACGCGGCCGGCATCGAAATACTGCGGCGCGTGGACAATCAGCGGAATGCGGCAGGCCTGCTCATAGTAGTTCATCTTGTACCACAGCCCGCGCTCCCCCAGCATTTCGCCGTGGTCAGCGATCACCATCACGATGGTGTTGTCGGCCAGTTTCGCCGCGCGCAGGGCGGCCAGGATGCGGCCGATATTGTCGTCCACGTAGGAAACTTCGCCGTAATAGGCGTGGCGCGCGTTGCGGATGTTGGCGTTGGTGATGGGCTGCTGGTCCATGCCGATCACATGGCGCAGGCGGCGCGCGTGCGGGCCGGTGTCGGCCGGTGTGCGCGGCATGTCGATGTCGCGCGCCGCGTAGCGGTCCCAGTAGTCCTGCGTGATGGTGAACGGGTCGTGCGGGTGGGTGAAGGACGCCACCATGCAGAACGGCCGCGGATCATTGCCGCGCGCGATGTCGAACAGGCGCTGCCGGGCGGTGAACACCACTTCCTCGTCGTAGTCGATCTGGTTGGTGCGCACGCAGGGTTCGGCTTGCAGCACCGATTCCATGCTGTGGTACCAATCAGGCCGCACGTCGAAATTGGCCCAGTCCGGCGTCCAGGCGTAGTCGGCGGGATAGATGTCGGTGGTCAGCCGTTCCTCGAACCCGTGCAACTGGTCAGGGCCGCAGAAATGCATCTTGCCGGTCAGGATGGTGCGATACCCGGCGTGGCGCAGGTAATGCGCGAAGGTGGGCATCTGGGAGGGGAACTCGGCGGCGTTGTCATACACCCCGGTGCCCGACGGCAGACGCCCATACATCAGCACGCCGCGCGACGGCGCGCACAGCGGGCTGTTGCAGTAGGCGTTGCTGAACACGGTGCCCGCTTCGGCCAGCGCGTCGATATGCGGGGTTTTCGCCACCCGTCCGCCATAGGCAGCCAGCACCGGGGCCGTAAGCTGGTCGGCCATCAGGATCAGAATATTCGGCTGGCGGTTCATGGCGTGTCCTGATGGTCCAAAATAAGGCAAGCTGCCCCCACCAGCCCGGCATCCGGGCCGAGCGCTGCGGGCAGCACCTGCGCGCCATGATAGGCCGGCATCGCGGCGCTGTGCAGCGTGGCCAGAATCTCCGGCAGCATCATGGCAAGCGCTGCGGAAAGTCCGCCGCCGGCGATGATCGCCTCGGGCGAATACAGATGCAGCAGGTTGGCGAAGCCGAGGCCGAGCCAGCGGGCTTCACGGCGAAGCAGGTCCAGCGCCAGCGCGTCACCGCTCCGCGCCGCCTCGGCCACGTCGCGCGCGGTCACCGGCAGGCGCAGCGCGGTGGGCGCGCCGCCCGCAATGGCCTGCGCCGCCGCCTGTGCCAGTGCAGGGCCGGAGGCCAGCGCCTCCCAGCAGCCACGCCCGCCGCACACGCATGGCGGGCCATCGGCCACCAGCGTCATGTGGCCGATCTCGGCAGCCATGCCGCGCCGGCCGTGCAGCAGGCGATGCTGTTCGATCACGCCGCCGCCGATGCCGGTGCTGATGGTGACATACACCAGATGCGCAAGGCCGCGCCCGGCCCCGGCGCGATGCTCACCGAGTGCGGCCGCATTGGCGTCGTTTTCCAGCCGTGTGGGCAGCCCGGTGCGCTCGGCCAGCAGGGCGGCCAATGGCACATCACGCCAGCCCTCCAGCGTGGGCGGCGCGATGCAGATGCCCGCGATGGGGTCGAGCGGGCCGGGGGCGGCGATGCCGATGCCCTGCACACCATCGGTGCCAAGCCCGGCGATCAGCGCCAGCATCTGCGCGATCACCGCCTGCGGCCCGCCCTTGGCGTCGGTGGCAGTCTGGCGGCGGGCGCGCAGCGTGCCGTCAGGCCCGATCAGCGCCGCGCGGAGTTCGGTGCCGCCGAGGTCGATGCCGATGGCAAGTCCGCTCATGCCACCTGCATCGGCAGCGCGTGCAGCCAGCGCATCGTCCCGGCCAGATCGGGCGACCCGAAGGCCAGCGAGCCCATCACCACCGTCTCGGCCCCTGCGGCGCGCAGATCGGGCACGGTATGCGGGCGGATGCCGCCATCGGCGGCCAGAATGATCTGCCCGGCACGCCCGGCCTGCGCAATCCGGCCGCGCGCTTCGGTCAGCCGGGCGGGGGCCTGCGGGGCGAGGCCCTGCCCTTTCACGCCGAGTGCTGTGCCGAGCAGCGTGAGCATCTCCACCCGCCCCAGCCACGGTGTTGCGGCCTCCACCGGGGTTTCCAGTTTCAGCACCAGTCCGGCCGCGATGTTTCGCGCGGCAATCGCGTCCAGCGCTTCGGCCACGTTGGGCAGTTCGGCGTGCACGGTGATCACGTCCGCCCCCGCATCGGCGAATTGTGCAATCTGGTCCAGCACCACATCGGGCGTGGTCATCAGATGCACATGCAGCGGGCTTGCGGTGCAGCGGCGGATTTGCGCCACCTGATCGGGAAAGAACAGCAGGGCAGAGGTGAAATGCCCATCCGAGACGTCGATGTGGTAGATGTCGGCATGGGCTTCGGTGCGGGCGATATCGTCCGCCAGCCGTACCAGATCGGCCGACCACAGCGACATTTCCGCCAGCAGGCGCGTGCGCGGCAGGCTGGCGAGTGAGATGGTCATGACGGTTCCCTGTCGATGGCGGCCAGAAAATTGACGATGTCGTCGTGCACTTGCTGCGTGTAGGCGGCACGATCCAGCGCCTTCGGCGTGACACTGGTCAGCGTGGCGCGCGGCAGCACGGCGGCGAGGCGTTCGGCGTAAGCTTCCGGATGCACCGCATCCATGGCGTTGCCGATGATCAGCGCGGGCACCGCTATCAGTTCCGCCTGCGCCTCGGTCACGCCCGGCCCATCAGCAGCGATGCGCGATAGCAGGGCGGCCGTGACGGACGGGTTGGGGCGGGTGAAGAACCCGCGCAGGGAGGCCAGATTGTCCGGGGCCACGGCGCGCAGATGCTGCGCGGTGGCGCCGGCGTCAAAACGGGCCAGCGCTTCGGCGGGCGGGAGTTCGCGCAGCAGATCTGCCACTTCGGCAAACGGGCGCATGTTGTCCGGCGCCGCCTCGAACAGCCATGCCGGGCGCACCAGTATCAGCGCGCGCACCCGTGACGGATGCCGCACCGCAAGCCGCAGCGCGATGGCAGCACCCATCGAAATGCCGCCCGCAACGAAACGCCGCGCGCCCTTGGCGCCGGCCAAAGCCAGCGCGTCGGCGGCGAAGGTGGCGATGGACAGATCGCCGAACGGGCCAGCATCCGATTGCGCGTGCGCCCGGCATTCCAGCGTCAGGCGGCGCACCGGGGCGTGCGGCGGAAACGTCTCGGCCACCTGCGCCGCATCACCGCCCAGACCGTGCTGGAACAGCACATCCGGGCCGCTGCCGGTGCCGGCGTAGCCCAGCGACAGCCCGGCATGGGCGAAAATCTCAACCATGCAGCATGCGGTTCAGAAACGCGGCCGCGCCTGCCGCCTCATCGGCGGCCAGACCATGCGCCACCAACGGGCCATCAAACCCGGCGGCGCGCAGGCAGGCCAGAAAATGCGGGAAATCCACCATGCCCTTGCCCGCCGTGGCGAAACCGCCGTCCGGCGCGCAATCCTTGGCGTGCGCCATGCTGATGCGGTCCGCCAGCACATCCACCGCGCGTGCGACGATGCTGCGGCGCGCGTCTGGTGCGGCGACCTCAAACAGATTCGCCGGGTCGAGCACAATCCGCAGGCGCGGCGAGCCAAGTTCGTCAATCAGACGCCGCGCGCTGGCAGCATCGCACACCACGTTGGCAAGTTCCGGCTCAATGCCCAGATCAACGCCATGCGCGTCGGCGATGGCGGCGGCCTTGCCCATTTCTTCCAGCAAATCAGCCCAGGCCTGCGGTGTGGTGTTGTCCGCATGGTGCCGCCACTGATCCTGCGCATGGCGTGTGCCGGTGCACAAAGTCACCAGATGGCTGCCCATCGCCGGGGCGGCGGCGATGATCGCCGTCAGGCTGGCCAGACCGCGCGCGCGCACTGCCGGGTCCGGGTGGATCATGTTGTAGGTGCCGGACACGGCGGCGATGCTGACCTTGTGGCGCTGCGCCGCTGCCGCAATGCCGGCGGCCACCGCATCGGAAATCGCCTCCGGCATCGACGGCAATCCCACGCACGCCATGTTGAACTGCGTGCAGGTGAAACCGGCGGCAGCCACCTGCGCCAGCACACTGTCAGCGTCCGTGCCGGGGAACGTCTTGGCGAAAATACCGGGCTGCATCACAGCTTCCCCGCCACATCGGCCAATCGCACCGGGCGGCCTTCCCGCAGCGACTGCGCCACCGCGACCATGCCGCGCACCGAGGCAATGCCGTCGGTGATGTCCGCCCCCAGCATCGGCGTGCCGTGCAGGATGGTATCGGCAAACCCTTCAAGCTGGCGGCGGTAGAAATGCCCGTCCGCCCCCAAGGGGCGGCTGTAGCTGGCCGTGCGCTCGTCGAAAATCTCGACATGGCTGGACGTGTAGTACCACGGGTTCATGGTCTTGGCGGTCACGCTGCCGAATTCACCATACAGCGTCAGCCCTTCATGCCAGTCGCCGCGCAGGCCGATGGTCAGATCAAGTTGCCCCAGCGCACCGCTGGCAAATTCGGTTTCAATGAACCAGCAATACGCACCGAAGCGTTGCAGCAGCCGCGCGCTGACCGATTCAATCGGGCCGCAATAGTAGCGCGCGGTGTCCAGCAGATGGCTGCCGTGCGCCAGCATGTAGTAGCGCTGCAAATCGGCCTTCGGATTCACCGCAGGTTTGCGCGCGGCCGCACTGGTGACCATCAGCGGTTGCAGCGCATCGGTGGCGGTGTAGCGATGGGTGTTGTCGCAATACCAGCCCTTGTAGGCCAGATGCGCGCCCATCGGCCCTGCCGCGAAATCCCGGCCCGCCTGCAAGCCCACGTCAAAGCGTTTCATGTGGCCGACTTGCAGAATCTTGCCGCTGGCCTGCACATCGGCGGCCAGCGCCTCCACTTCCTCCACCGAGATGCCAAGCGGTTTCTCGCACAGCACATGCTTGCCCGCCGCCAGGGCCAGCCGCGCGGCGGGCACATGGAATGCGTCAGACGTGGCAATGATCACCGCCTCCAGCGCCGGGTCGGCCAGCATGGCCTCATAGCTGTCGAAGGTGCGTTCCGGGGCATGGGTGGCGGCCATGCGGGCCAGCAGATCAGGGGCGACATCGCACATCGCATACAAATCGGCGTTGCGCGCCTTGGTGCAGGATTCAAAATGCGCCGCCTGCGCAATGGGGCCGCAGCCAAGCACACCAACCCGCAACCGCCGTTCGTCCTTGCGCGCCATAGCGTGTCCTTGCGGTGTCCTGCGGGCGATGCCGTAGAGAGGGCGGGGTGAAGCTGTCAAGCGCGCGGGCTTTACGGCAGCGGTAAACCGGTTAACGTAGCGAAGCGACTGCCCCGCCGCCGAGCGGGACAGGAGGTTCGGCTGCACGGCGTGGCACAGCGGCGGCGGGCGAACGGTCTGACCAAGAAACCGGAGGAAGAAACATGCTCAAGAAATTAGGCGTGGCCGCAGCCGCGCTGGCCATTGGTGCGCTGGCGGCCGGTTCGGCCGATGCGGCGGGCAAGAAGACCACCATCGCGTTGATCCCGGGCCTTACCACCGATGCGTTCTACATCACCATGCACAAGGGCGCACAGGCTGCCGCCGATGCGCTGGGTGACACCCTGATTTTCCAGGGCGCGCCGGATTTCAACCCGGTCACCCAGGTGCCGGTGCTGGACGCGGTGATCGCGCGGCACCCGGACGTGATCCTGATCGCGCCGACCGACAAGGTTCAGCTGATCCAGCCGCTGCAGAAGGCGTTTCAGGCGGGGATCCTGGTGATCACCGTCGATACCTTCATCGGCAACGGCCACTACCAGACCGGCGCGGGCACCGGCGATTTCCCGCTGAGCTACGTGGCGTCCGACAACATCCTCGGCGGCCAGATCGCGGCGCGCGCGCTGGCCAAGTCGGTTGGCGACAAGGGCAAGGTTTACGTGTCGAACGTGAAGCCGGGCGTGTCCACCACCGACCAGCGTGAGGAAGGCTTCAAGAGCGAGATGAAGCTGCACCCCGGCATTCAGGTGCTGGAGACGCAGTTCAACGACGACGACGCCAACAAGGCGGCGAGCCAGTTGCAGTCGGTTCTGGCGCGCAACCCGGATCTGGCCGGCGTGTTCGGCGCCAACCTGTTCTCGGCCCTTGGCGCGGCCAATGGCGTGAAGCAGGCGGGTGCGGCCGGCAAGGTGAAGGTGGCCGCGTTTGATGCACCGAAGTCGATTGTCGAGCCGCTGAAGACCGGGTTGGTCGATATCGCCATCGCGCAGCATCCGGCGGAAATCGGCTATTTCGGCGTGATTGCCGCGCACGCGGCGTTCAATGGCCAGTCTATCCCGGTGAATATCGGCACCGGCTTTACCGTGATGACCAAGGAAAACATCGACGATCCGCAGGTCAACCGGTACCTGTACAGCGACTAGCATTTGCTGTCTGCGTTGCAGCGGGGCGGCCCTTGTGCCGCCCCGTACTTTCCCCGCCCCTGCGGTGCCGGGCGCCTGTTGTTGAGTGGAGTGAAGCGTGTCCGTTCCCGCTGCCGCCCGATCCGCTGACGTGCGGGCCGCCGGGCCTGCGCCCTGGCTTGCCTGGGTCGCGTCTGCCCGCGCCTGGCTGTTCCTGATTGTGCTGATCCTGGGTTTCGAGATCTGGGCGCAGATGGCGGACGGCATCACCTTCATCGGCAACGTGTTCAACATCCGCTCCATCGCGGTGTTTGCGGTGGCCCCGCTGTTGCTGGCCATCGGCCAGACCTTCGTGATCATCTCGGGCGGCATCGACCTGTCGGTGGGCTTCACCATGGGTCTGGCCTCCGTCACCGTCTCCCACGTCGCCAACGTCATCACGCCGATTTACGGCACTGCCGCCGGATTGATCGCAGGCATCGTGGCGGCGATTGCGGTGTCCATCGTGCCGGGCGTGGTCAACGGCTTGCTGATCGCGCGGCTGCGCGTGCCGCCGTTCATCGGCACGCTGGGCATGTATGGCGTGGCGCGCGGCG
>CAIPHQ010000085.1 GCA_903864895.1 uncultured Rhodospirillales bacterium | reverse complement strand
TGCGCCCGCACCATCAGCCAGTTGCCTGATTCCAGCGTCACATCGCCTTGCGGATCGGTGAAGTCGATGCGCTCGTCATTCACCTGCCGCGCCGAGGATGCGGTCATGGTGTAGGGCTGTCCCCGGTCATCCACACCATGATAGGTGGCGGTCTTCATCTCGCCGCTTTGCGGCATGGCCACACCCCGGCGGTAGGTCAGCCGGGCGTTGTCCTTGTCACCGGCGAATTCCGGCCACAACGCCACGCTGGACAGCAGCGCCAGCGCCAGCAGCGGCAGCAGGCGCTTGCCGATCCGCACCCCCCAGCTTTGCCGCGCCAGTTTCGCGTCCACCACCCCACGCCGCACCGGCCCGCGCCGCGCCGAGGTCAGCCCGGCGGCCACGATCAGCCGCGCCGGCGGCGGCGGGTCGCCCGGCACGCCATCGCCTTGCGGAGGAGCCGGGCGAGTGGCCACCATCATGCCACCCCGGCCCGCAGCAGGTCGTGAATGTGCAGAATGCCCACCGGCACCCCGGCTTCATCCACCACAAACAGCGCGGTGATGCGCTGTTCGCCGGTGGTCATCAGGCGCAGCGCATCCGCCGCCAGGGCTTCGGGCGCGATGGTGCGCGGGTGCTGTGTCATCACCTCGGCCACCTGCCGCGACAGCAGGTCGGGTGCCATCGCCCGTCGTAGGTCGCCATCTGTGACAATGCCCACCAGCCGCCCGGCCGGGTCAGCGATGCCCACGCAGCCGAAGCGCTTCTCGGTCATCGTCAGCAAGGCGGCGTGCATCGGCATGCCGGACGGGGCCAGCGGGATTTCCGGCCCGGTGTGCATCAACTGCGCCACCCGCTTCAGTCGGCTGCCCAGCCGCCCGCCGGGATGGAAGGTGCGGAAATCGGCGGCCCCGAAGCCGCGCCGGGCAATCAGCGCGACGGCCAGCGCATCGCCCAGCGCCAGTTGCATGGTGGTGCTTGTGGTCGGGGCCAGCCCCAGCACCCCGGCTTCCCGCGCAGCGGGCAAGGCCAGCAGCACCGTGGCCGCGCGCGCCAGCGTGCTGCCGGGCTGGCCGGTGATGGCAATCAGCGGCAGACCGAAGCGGTGGGTATGGTCGATCAGATCCGCCAGTTCGGCGGTTTCACCGGAATTGGACAGCGCCAGCACCGCATCGCCCGGCACCACCATGCCCAGATCGCCATGCGAGGCCTCTGCCGGATGCACGAACAAAGCGGGCGTGCCGGTGGAGGCGAAGGTGGCTGCTATCTTGCGGGCGATATGGCCCGACTTGCCCATGCCGGACACCACCACGCGGCCCTCGGCGGCGGCCAGCAGGCTCACCGCCGCGCTGAACCGGGCGTCCAGCGCAGCCGACAGCGCATGCAGACCGGCCGCTTCGGTGGCCAGTACATCGCGCGCCACGGCAAGATCGGCCCGTGCGCCGTCTGTGTCCGGCAAAGCCTCGGCCTCCAGGCCAGCGAGGGCTGCGGTCATGCGGACTTACGGGCTCCGGGGCGGCTTGGCATCGGCAAGCACTAGGATTGGGGGCATGCGGGGTCAATCACTCCATCCGGCACATCGGTGGGTATGCCGGGATCATCCGCCCCCGCCCTATTTGGGATGGCGAGGCAGCGGAACAACGCCCGCCTAGTTAACCTGCGGTTCCGATTCGGCAGGAACCCCGGACACAAGGGCTTCCACCTCCCGCGCCAGCGTGGCTGATTCAACCGGCTTGCGCAGCAGGCGCACCAGACTGTCGCCCATCAAATCCTGCGGCAGTTCGCCGCCGACGAAACCGCTAAGCAGCACAACCGGCAGATTACGCTGCCGCGCCTGCCGGGCCAGATCGAACCCGTCCATTTCACCCGGCATCAGCACGTCCGACAGCACCGCGTCGAATCGCTGCTCGTCCAGCATCGGCACCGCTGCATCCGCGCTGGGTGCAGAGCGCACCTGCATGCCGCGCAACTCCAAAAGCCGCCCCAGCGTGCGGCGCACCGCCTCGTCATCGTCCACGACCAGCACGGAGGGCATGGCAGTGCGCTTGACGGCAGGCCGCACCTCGGCGGGGCGCTCGCCCACTTTCTGCCCGGCCGCGCGCGGGAACAGCATCTGCACGGTCGTCCCCACGCCGATCCGGCTGCTCAACTGCACCGTGCCGCCGGACTGATGGACAAAACCATGCACCATCGACAGCCCCAGCCCGGTGCCCTCACCGCGCGGCTTGGTGGTGAAGAACGGGTCGAATGCACGCTCGGCCACGTCACCGGCC
>CAIPHQ010000084.1 GCA_903864895.1 uncultured Rhodospirillales bacterium | reverse complement strand
CCTGACCCGGCAGTCCGGCGTTGCTGGCGGTGGCGCGCAACGTGGCCTCGGTGCCGTGCAGCGCCATCTCGGCGGCGAGTGCGCCGGTGAGTTTCTGGCCCAGCAGTCCCGACAGATCCTCCAGCCGCTCGACCCGCAACGAGATCGCCCCGGCCGGCGCCGTGCCTGCGGTGTCCAGCGCCGCCGTGCCTTCGGCGTGCAGCGACTTCCAGTCCGCTTGCCGGATTTTCACCGCGATGCCGCCATCTGCACGGTTTGCCGAAGCCGCGAGCGTCAGCGGCGCGCCATCCAGACTGCCCTCGGCGGTCACCTCACCGCTGGGCGCATCCGGCAAACCGTGTGCGGCCAATGTGACCTTCAGCGGCCCGCGCGGCACCTGCGCGGTGGCGGCTTCGCCGGTCACGGTGGCCTCGGCGTCAAAGCTGTCCAGCGGCCCATGCACCCGCCCCTGGGCCTTGGCGCTGCCCTGCACGGTGGCCGCCAGCAGTGACAGGTCGGGCACCTGCGCCGTCCACGCCACATCCAGCCCATCGGCTCCAGCGCTGCCCTTGGCGTCCAGCGACAGGGCCGTGGTGGCGAGGTGTAACAGGGACACATTCACGCCTGCGCCCTGCGCCACAGCCGCCACATCCAAAGCGGCCCCACCCGGCAGCGCGGGCACACCGAACGGTGCCAGCGTGGCAAGGCTGGGCAGGTCGACATGCGCCGTCAGGCCGGGGGCGCCGGCCAGTTGCGCATGGGCGCTGGCCGACAGCAGCGGGTGCGTCAATGTGACATTCAGCGGCTGGTTCGCCGCGTCGAGTTGCAGATCGGCCTGCACCGCCACCGGCACCGCCGCGAACAGATCGGGGGCCGGACCCGGCAGGTGCAGAGCCTCTACCGCGCCCTGCAGGAACACATGGCCCAGACCGCCGCGGATGGTGGCTGCAAACCGCGCCACCGACGCGCCCGAGGCCGTCAGGCCGTCGATGCTGGCGTTCCCCTGTGCCTGCGGGCTGAGCCACGGGCCGGTGACATGCGCGCTGAGCGCGATTCCCTGCCACGACAGGCCGGGGCGGGGGGTCATGGCGGGCGCGCGGGCCTGAAGCGCCAGATTCGCGGTGGACCCGGCAACATCCACGTCACCGGCCACGCTGGCGGACAGATCACCGGCCGTCAGCGTGAGATTGGTGGCAATCGCATCCCAGCCGCCCTTCAGCGTGGCGGTCAGCGCCAGCGCCCCGGCATCCGGCAGCCCGGCGAGGCTTGCGGCCAGACCCTGCGCCGGTTCGGCGGCATTCAGCGCCGCTTCCACGCCCGCAGCACTGGCCCGGCCAGACACGCGATAGAGGCCGCGTCCGTCCGCCGTGCGCAGCGTGAGATCGGCGATCAGGCTGCCGGGCGAATCGATGGCGGTGCTTGCCTCGACCGTCAGTGTGGCCGCATGGCCCGCGACCGCCTCCGCCACGGTCAGATGGGCGATGGTCACATGGTCCAGCACCGCGCGCACCGGCAGGCTGGCCCAGCCGAAATCCGGCGCGCCGCCCGGTGCGTCCGGTATGGACGGCGCGGGGGTGTTCGAAGCGGGCAGCCGCAGCACATCGACGCCCGCAGCGGTGAGGCGGGTGATGCGCGCCTCGCCCGACCACAATTGCCACGGCGACCAGTCCAGTTCGGCGTCGCGCACGCTCAGCCACACGCCCTGCGCATCGCGCACCTGCACCGTGGCGGCGCGCAGCGCGTCGGGGAAGCGGCCGGACAGGCCGCTGATATTCACATCGCCGCCGGTGGCCCCGCGCACCGCCTGCTCGGTCAGATGCCGCCCGGGGCCGGTGTTCAGCAGCACGCCCAGCGCCAGCAGCACCCCGAACGGGGCGGAGACGGCGATGGACAAGTGGCGCAGCGCGCGGCGCATCAGAAGGACTGCCCGATGCCAAGATAGAGTTCGAATGCATCGCCACCCGGCAGACGGTTGACCGGCACCGCCACATCCAGCCGGATCGGGCCGAACGAGGTGTAGTAGCGCGCGCCCACCCCAGTGCCGACGCTGACATTGCCCACGAACGGCACGCCTGTGGTGCCGACCTGCCCGGCATCAACAAAGGCCACCGCGCCGTAACTTTCACCGATGCGCTGGCGCAGTTCGATGCTGCCGGTATCCACCGCGTTGCCGCCTTGTGGCGTGCCATCCGCGAATTGCGGCCCGATCGACTGGAAGCGGAACCCGCGTACGCTGCCGCCGCCACCGGCGTAAAACCGCTGATCGGGTGGCAGGTCCATGGTGGACGCACCCTGCACCGCGCCGACCAGCCCGCGCGCGGCCAGCACGGTGCGGCCCGGGGCTGCGTTCAATTCAGCGCCAAGATCGACATACACCGAGGCGGAGGCCTGCGAGATCACGAAGGTGGCGACCGGGTTGTTCATGCTCTGTGCCGGCGTCACCGTCAGCGCCGCACGCACGCCGCTCCACGGGTCCAGCGACGCTTGCGTGGTGTCGTAGCGCAGGATCATCGGCGTTTGCAGCAGCGTGTAGTTGTGGCCATCGTTCTGCTGCACGATGTACGACTGGCTGGCCTGCAGACCCACGCTGGCCGTCAGGCGCGGATTGAGCTTGCGCTCCACCGTCATGCCGCCCAGCACGGCGGTGCGCGCGTAGGCATTCAGCGTCTCGTTCACCGCCATGGCGTTGAAACTGATCGACTCGTCGCGCCGCCGCCAGTCCGGCAGCGTCAGGTCTGCCGACACCCGATACCCCGGTGCCAGCCCTTCGGTGTTGCCGAGTTCGGTGGCCGACCCGCTGAGCGTCAGCCGCTCGGCGTCGCCGAACAGGTTGCGGTGCATCCAGCTTGCGGAGATGTTGCCGCCGATATCGGTGGAGTAGGCGGCGGCGAAGTTGACGGTGCGCGGCGCGCGTTCGGTGACCGCCACCTGCATGGGCAGGTGCCCCGCCGGGTCCAGCGTGGCGGACGGATCAATGCGCACGCTGGAAAACGGGCCGAGCCCGGCGAGGTCGCGGCGTGCCGCCTCGATGGCCACCGGGTCGTATTGTTCGCCCGGATGCAGCAGCAGGCGGTTGCGCACGAAGGCTTCGTGCGTACGCTTCAGGCCGGAGAACGAGATGGCGCCGAGCGATACCTGCGGCCCCGGATCAGCCTCGATGGTGATGTCCAGCGCCTCCGACGGCGGGTGCAGCATGGCTTGCGGTTCGCTGACGCGGGCCAGCGCGTGGCCGGTGGCGCGCAGTTCGGCCAGCAGGCGGTCACGCCCGGCCAGCACATCGGCGGCCAGCGCCGGTGCGCCGGTGGTCAGCCCGAGTGCCGCGCGGGCCTTGGGCGGCACATCACCCTGAATGTCGATCTGCCCCAGATGGAACAGCTTCCCCGGTGTCAGGCTGACCGCCACGGGCACCGGCGTGCCATCTGCGGTGGCCACCAGCAGGGCGGGCAATTCCGGGTCGTTCAACGGCCGCCCGGCGATGGTGATGCGCACGCGGCCATCGTAGTAGCCGTAACTTTCCAGCACCGTCTCGAACCGGGCTGCATCGGCGCGCGCGCGGGCCAGCAGCGCGAATGGCCCCACGGCGGCACTGTCGCGCAGGCTGACCAGCGTTGCCGAACTGGTGACGGCCTGATCGATATCGGCGTTGCCGGTGGGGGTGATGGTGACATCATAGGGTTGCGGATCAGCCGCGTTGCCGCCGCGCCACGACGACGCGCCGATCAGACCGCTCAGCACGCACACCGCCCCTGCCCGCATCCAGCGGGCGCGAAACCGGCCGTGAGGGGGGCGGGCAGGGTGAGTCACCGTGGCGGATTGTCCGGTGGGCGTTGCCGTGGCCCGGTCGCGTTGATGCGGGTGGCGAGGGCCGCGCGGGGATTCTACAGCATCGCCGCCCCGCGCACGACCGCTGCTTGCGCGCCTAGAAACTGATGCCCAGCCCTACGGACCAGCCGGACACGTTGGGGCCGAAATAGTAATTGGCCGTGACCCGCACGCGTTCCACATACAGCCCGAACGCGCCGATCTTCAGCCCGCCCGGATCGGTTTCCAGACCGCCGCCGACGCTGAACAGCGAGTTGAAGCCAAGCTCTTTCGATTCGGGGCCGATGAACTGGGTTTGCTGCGACTGCACCACGTAGCGGATCGGCCGGCCGAACAATTCCAGCCCGGTGGGCCAGCGATACCGCTCCCACCCGCTGACGGCTTCAACGTTGGCGTGGCCTTTGACAGTTGCGGCGGAGTGGCCCCAGTTGGTCAGGAAACTGCTGGTGCCGCGAAACTCCACATCAATCTCGCGCCGCGGTTCGCGGATGTAATAGCCCAGCACCATCGAGCCGCCGCCACCGGCCGAGTTCATCGTGCCCGTGTGCAGGAACTTGATGTCGATATTGGTGCGGTCTTTCAGCAGCAACCCAAACAGATGCGCATCGCTGGCGATGTAGCCAAGTGAGACCGTCACGATGGGCCGCAGCACCCAGTGATCGGCGATCTTGAAATCCCAGCCGATGCCGCCGTTGGCGGCGATGCTGTTCCATTTGACGCTGATGGGCTGGGTCTGGTTGCCATCCTGAAACACGAAGGTCGGGTCGTAGCGCGCCGCGCCGATGAAGCCTTCCAGATACAGCGGGAATGAGTCCGACCACGTGAAGCCGTCGCCAAGCTGCGCCATTTGCAGCGCCGGATTGCCGGTGGCGGAATTGCTGATTTCAATGTTGCTGGCCGCCGAGCCGGGCATGGTGGAATAGCCGATGATGCGCAACATGCCATCAGCATTGTTTTTCAGCGTTGTTCCCGTGATGCCGGTGCGCACGGCCGGCGGCGTGGATTGCCCGGCAGCCAGACCAGGCAGCAACAGCGTGGCAAGTGCGGCGGCAACGCCGAATGGCCGTGTGGGACGTGGTGCGGCCACCTGATGCTCCCGGTTGTTGCGCGCGCCGCCTGCTCCACGCGGCCGGACGGCGTGGAGCTTCGCACACTGAGCGGGCGCTTGCCGGTACGTCAAGCGAACGTGCAGCTATGGCCGGAAGGCGTCTTTTCACAAGAAGGGTGGCCCCGGCGCAGCCGGGACCGCCCTGTGTCAGGCTGGTTCGGTTCAGTTGCCGGCCGGCAGATCGAGGTTGAAGCCTTCCCTGGCCAACTGGTCACGCAGCCACTGGAACTTCTGGTAGTTGGACAGCGTGATCGGGCCGGTATAGCCCATGCTCTGCATCTTGCGCGGCGGGTATTTGACGTAAGTGACCATCAGATTCTTGATGGCCTCGGCGAACTCCACCATCGTCCACGTGGACTCGGTGAAGTTGTTCATGAACAGGTCGTAGCGCTCCTGCGGGTCTTGCAGCAGGTCGAAGATCTGGGGCGCGACGGCGACGTATTTTTCCGCACCTTTCCAGCCAAGATTGGTGTCCACCGCCAGACCGCCGGTGGCCTGACCGTCATCGCCGCGCAGGTTGAACACCGCCTTGCGGCTGCCAAGACGAATGGCGCCCGGCGAGAGTTCGTTTTCGGTGAAACAGAACCATTCGGTGCGCGGGTCGGGGCCGCTGCCGGTCAGCACCGGCGTGATGTCGTAGCTGTCGAAGATGATCGGCTGGCCTTCGCGATCCTTCTCCGGCAGTTTCACACCGGCCAGCGCAGCGAACGTGGCCATGAAATCCAGCCCGCCGACGATTTCGTGGCTTTTGGAACCGGCCTTGATCTTGCCCGGCCACCACGCCAGCGCCGGCACCCGCGCGCCGCCTTCACGCACTGTTCCTTTGGTGCCGCGG
>CAIPHQ010000083.1 GCA_903864895.1 uncultured Rhodospirillales bacterium | reverse complement strand
GCGGCGGCATGGGCGGCTGCCATCGAGACAGACAGGATGGCGTTTGCCCCCAGCCGCGTTTTCGCCTCGGTGCCGTCCAGTTGGATCATCGCGCGGTCGAGTGCGGCCTGATCGCCGCCATCGGTGCCGATCACCGCCACCGCAATCTCGCCATTCACGCTCGCCACGGCGCGGGAGACATCCCAGCCGCCGAACGTCTCACCACCGTCGCGCAAATCCAGTGCCTCGGCCGAACCGGTGGAGGCACCCGCCGGGGCAATGGCGCGCCCGACCGCGCCGCCGGCCAGCATGATCTCGGCCTCCACCGTCGGGCGGCCGCGGCTGTCCCACACGCGGCGGCCGCGCAGATAGACGATTTCGGTTTCGCTCATTGGCCCAGTTCCTCGCGCCATGCCGCCGCCACGTCTGCCACTGCCGCCACCGGTTCGGCCAGCAGCGCGCGCGCCACGCGGCGGACACGGTCCTTGCCGGCCTCGCCGGTGATGTATTCCACCGGCGACTTGCCATCCACCCGCGCCAGAAACAGGCCGGGCAACAGATGCGCGGCCCGCCGTTCCACCTCGGCGGGCGGCTCCCATGTCACGCAGGCCAGATAGGCGGCGGCGAAATCGGCGAAGCAGGCCAGAAAGCGCGGCGCGGCCGAGGGGGTCCACAGGCATTTCAGCAGCAGGTGGTTCAGGCAGAACGCCACGTCAAACGCCGGGTCGCCCCACCACGCGCACTCGGCATCCAGAAACACCGGGCCGGAGGGGCCCGCCAGAATATTCTTCGGGCTGACATCGCCATGCACCAGCGCGCGCTTGTTGGCCTGCGTGGTGGCAATCAGCGCGTGCAGCGCATCCGCCCGGTCCGGGTGGCGCAGCGCGGTGGCGGCCAAGTACGGCTCCAGACGGATTGCATAGAAGATGCCCTCAGTCGGAAAATCAGGTGCAACCGTTGGGTCGGCGGCGGTTGCACCATGGATCAGCGCCAGGTTGCGCCCCACCTGCGCGGCGAAATCCGGGATGGCGCGGCCCTGATGCAGTTCGGATTTCCACAAATGATAGTTGCGCGGCGGCAGATATTCCATTGCCAGCGTGCCGCTGGCATCGTCCTGCCCCAGCAGCGCCGGGGCCGCCCCGGGCACGGCGGCATTGGCGCGGCGCATCCAGCGGGCTTCGTACAGATTGCGGCTCACCGGGGCTTGCCAGTCGGCGGCCACTTTCAGTTTGGGCAAGGCGCGCTTCACACAGGCCGGGCCGCTTTTCAGCGCCACGAGCCAGATATCGGACGACACGCCGCCTTCCAGCGGGCGGGCCTGCGGCTCGGCGCTTGCGCCCAGCAGTCCCATCCGCCGCAACGCTGCCATCAAGTCCTCTGGTAGCGTTCCCCCGTTCATGGCGGCATCCTGTGCCGGGCGCGCGCGCCGGGCAACCGGTGAGTCGGGGGGAAAGCGGGATGGAAACCATTGAGGCCGATTATATCGTGGTCGGCGCTGGCTCGGCAGGCTGCGTGGTGGCGGCACGGCTCAGCGAGGACCCGTCGGTGCGGGTGCTGGTGCTGGAAGCCGGGGGCCGCGACTCGAACCTGTGGATTCACATCCCGCTCGGCTACGGCAAGACCATCACCGACAAGCGCGTGAACTGGATGTACGAGACCGAGCCAGACCCGCAACTGCATGGCCGCAAAGTGTTCTGGCCGCGCGGCAAGGTGCTGGGCGGGTCGTCGTCCATCAACGGCCTGCTGTATGTGCGCGGACAGGCGCAGGACTATGACCATTGGCGGCAACTCGGCAATGCCGGCTGGGCGTATGAGGACGTGCTGCCGTATTTCCGCCGGTCGGAACGGCGCAGCGGTGCCGGGGACAATGCGCTGCATGGGCGGGACGGCGCGCTGGGCGTGGAAGACCTGCCCGACCGCACCGCGCTGTGTGAGGCGTATATCAAGGCCGCCACCGAGGTTGGCATTCCGCGCACCGAGGATTTCAACGGCGCCAGTCAGGAGGGCGTGGGCTACTACCACGTCACTGCCCGCAACGGCCGCCGCTCCTCCGCCGCCACCGCGTTCCTGCACCCGGCGATGAAGCGGCCCAATCTGACCGTGCTGACCGAGGCGCTGGCCGGGCGGATCACGCTGGAGGGCAAGCGCGCCACCGGCATCGCATTCACCCAAGGGGGCGTGCCGAAGCGCGCGGTGGCCCGGCGCGAAGTGATCCTGTGCGGCGGGGCGATCAACTCCCCGCATCTGCTGCTGCTGTCCGGCATCGGGCCTGGGGCGCA
The DNA here is from genome assembly GCA_903864895.1 of uncultured Rhodospirillales bacterium. Taxonomy (GTDB): domain Bacteria; phylum Pseudomonadota; class Alphaproteobacteria; order Acetobacterales; family Acetobacteraceae; genus CAIPHQ01. The sequence goes on along the minus strand of CAIPHQ010000083.1, from coordinate 6,107 downwards.
TTTGCAGCAGCAGGGGGTGGCGGTGGCGCACGACCTGCCGGGCGTGGGGCAGAACCTGCAGGACCATTTTCAGGCCCGCATCACCTACCGCTGCCGCTATCCGGTCACGCTGAACGACGTGATGATGTCGCCGTGGCGCATGGCGATGGCCGGGGTGCAATACGCGGTGGCGCGGCGCGGACCGCTGACCATCAGCGCCGGGCAGGTGGGCATCTTCGCCCGCACCCGGCCCGAGCTTGAATCGCCGGACATCCAGTTCCTGCTGATCCCGTTCAGCGCCGCCCGGCCGGGCGAGGGCTTGGACAAGTTTTCCGGCTTCTTGCAGAACTGCTGCCAGTTGCGCCCGGAAAGCCGGGGCGAAATCCTGCTGCGCGGGCCGGACCCCACGACCTACCCGGCCATTCACGCCAATTACCTGTCCACCGAACTCGACCGCCGCACGCTGGTGGAGGGCCTGAAACTCGGCCGCCGCATCGCCGCCCAGCCATCCATGCAGCACTGGATCGAGTCCGAGCACCTGCCCGGCAAGGACGTGCAGGGCGACGAGGCGCTGCTGGAGCATGCGCGCCGCTATGGCGGCTCGATCTTCCATCCCAGCGGCACCTGCAAGATGGGCCGCGACAGGCTGGCGGTGGTGGATGACCAGTTGCGTGTGCATGGCATCGACGGGTTGCGCGTGGCCGATGCGTCCATCATGCCCACGGTGGTCTCTGGCAACACCAACGCCGCCTGCATCATGATCGGCGAGAAGGCGGCGGATCTTGTGCGCGGCAAGGTGCTGGCGCGGGCGGCGTGATGCAGGAATCGGCAATGGCAGAGACACGGTTGACCCACGCCCAATGGCGCATGCTGCTGCTGGCCAGTTTTGGCGGGGCGCTGGAGTTTTACGATTTCGTGGTGTTCGGCGTGTTCGCTGCCACCATCGGGGCGGCGTTCTTTCCGGCAGGTGATCCGCTGGCGTCGTCCATCGGCGGCTATGCCGGGTTTGCCATCGGCTATCTGGCGCGCCCGCTGGGCGGGCTGATCATGGCGCATCTGGGCGACCGCACCGGGCGCAAGCGGGTGTTTGTCGGCTCGGTGCTGGCGATGTCGTTGTCCACGCTGGGGCTGGGGTTGCTGCCGGGCTACGCCACCATCGGGCCGCTCGCCCCGGTGCTGCTGCTGGTGCTGCGGCTGATTCAAGGCTTCTGCATCGGCGGCGAATTGCCGGGCGCGGTGACCTATGTGGTGGAAACGGTGCCTGGCCGGGCGGGTACGGCCTGCGGCGTGGTGTTTGGCTGCGTGAACACCGGCGTGCTGCTGGCCACGCTGGTCAGCCTGATCGTCAATCGCAGCCTCAGCCCGCAGGACGTGGCGGATTGGGGTTGGCGGGTTGGGTTCATCCTTGGCGGGGCACTTGGGCTGCTGGGCTATCCGCTGCGCCGGAAACTCGCCGAAACCCCGGCGTTTGCCGCCATGAAGCACGCGGTGCTGCGGGTGCCGGTGGGGCAGGTGATCCGGGCGTTTCCGGTGCAGGTGGTGGTGGGCGTGGGGCTGGCAGCGGCCACTGCCGGGTTCAACGGCTTCCTGTTCGCGTTTCTGCCCGGCTATCTGGGCAAGATGCTTAAATACGACCCGGCCAGCGTGGCCGCAGCGCAAACGCTGGGGGTGCTGGCCTATGCGGTGGCCCTGCCCATGGTGGCGTGGCTGGGTGACTGGATGCCGCGTGCCATTCTGCTGGGGCTTGGGTCTGCGATCCTGCTGACCGGATCATGGTTCTGGTTCGCCGCCGCCGTGGACCATGCCGCCCCGCTCTGGCTGCTGCTGGTGCTGGCTGGGATGACCGGGTCGCTGTGCAGCGGCGTTTTCGCAGTCATGATGGCCGACCTGTATCCGCCGAAACTGCGCTACAGCGGTATTGCGTTGCCGTACAACATCAGCTTCACCGCGTTCAGCGGCACGGTGCCGCTGATGGCAGCCTCGGTGATCGCCGCCACCGGCGATGTTGCCTCGCCTGCGGCGGTAGTGGCGGGGTGCGCGGTGCTGTCGCTGCTGGCGGCGGTGGCGTCGCTGCGCTTCGGGCGGCATATCGCGGCTGCGTAAACCACGCTAAATCCTTGCCGGACTTCCCGTTGTGGCACTGGCATGACCGATCTGGCCGCCGACGCGCAAACGCAGCTTGATCGTGACGCGGAACGCGCGGCGCGGATGGAGACCGTGTACCGGCAGGTGCCGGTGACGGTCGCGGCGGGCATGGCCAACGCCTTGCTGTGCGCCGCTGTGTTGCTGCCGGTGGTGGCGTCAAGCAACCTGATGCTGTGGCTGGCCGCTCTGGGGCTGGTGAGCCTGCTGCGGCTTGGCCTTTGGCGCAGCTTCATGCGTGCCGGGATGCAGCGCGATCAGCCGCGCTGGGAGCATTACAGCCTGCTGGGCGCATTGGCCTCTGGCCTGCTCTGGGGCCTGATGAGTTCGGGGCTGCTGCCGTACCAGCAGCCCTATCCGGTGTTTGTGGCGTTCATTGTCGGCGGCATGTGCGCGGGGGCCGCCACGTTCAACGCGCCGCATTTGCCCACGGTGGCGGCGTTCGTATTTCCCTCCGTGGTGCCGCTGGCGGTGTGCCTTGGCTTGCGCGGTACCCGCTTTGATGGCGCGATGGCGGCAATGAGCGCGATATTCGCGGTCTCGCTGCTGATCACCGCTGTCCGCTTCGGGCGGTTTTTCGGCCAGAGCGTGCGGACGCGGCTGGACCTTGCGCGGCAGACCGAGGCGCTTGCGGCGGCCAACGCCCGGCTGCGCGCCGAGATCGACGAGCGGGAGGCCACCGAAGCCGCCCTGCGCCACGCGCAGAAAATGGAGGCGGTGGGCAACCTGACCGCAGGGGTCGCGCATGATTTCAACAATGTGCTGATGGCCATCAGCGGATCGGCCGAATTGCTGCGCGACCAATTGAGTGACCTGAAACAGGACGACACGCTGCTGAACGGCATTTTCTCTGCCACCCAGCGCGGCGCACGCCTGACCCGGCATTTGCTGGCGTTTGCCCGCAAGGAGGCGCTCGACCCCAGCCTTGTCGATCTGAACGCCGTGCTGCGCGCCATCTGCCCGCTGCTGGAGGCGGCGATTGGCCGTGCCATCCGGGTGGAACTGAAGCTGCGCGACGGGCTGTGGCCGGTATTTGTGGACCGCAACGAGATCGAACGCGCCATCATCAATCTGTCCATCAATGCGCGGGACGCGATGCCGCGCGGCGGTACGCTGACGCTGTCCACCGGCAACGTGATCCAGCCGCCGCCGCTGCCAGACGGGCGGCTGGATTTCCCCTGCGTGCTGTTGCAGGTGCGCGACACCGGCACCGGCATGTCGGCGGCGGTGCAGGAGCGGGCATTTGACCCGTTCTTCACCACCAAACCGGCGGGCAGCGGCTCCGGGCTGGGGCTGAGCCAGGTGTATGGGCTGGTGAAACAGTCGGGCGGTGCCACCGGCATCGACAGTGCGGAGGGTGCTGGCACGGCGGTGAACCTGTATTTGCCCAAGGCCGCCGATGCGCTGCCGGGGCAGGGCCGCACCACGCCCGTTGCGGCCGCCGCTCGCCCGGTGCGGCAGTCCGGGCAGGGCACTGTGGTGGTGGTGGACGACGAAACCTTCGTGCTGGATGTGGTGGCTGGCATGCTGCACCGCGCCGGCTACCGCCCGGTGTGCTGCGCCACCGGCAACGAGGCGCTGAGCGCCATCGCCGCCGACCCCGGCGTGATCGCGCTGATCGCCGATCTGGGGCTGCCCGACGGACGGGGCGACGAGGTGGCCCGCCGGGCGCGGCTGGACCGCCCGGCGCTGCCGGTGGTGTTCATCACCGGCTACAATGAAACCGCCCCGCTGACCGGCGACCCATGGCAGTTGCGCAAGCCGTTCACCGAAGCCGAATTGCTGGCAATGCTGCTGGGGGCAACGGGGCGATAGGCCCCGTGCAGCGTCAGGGCAACGGCGGCGGCGCTTGGCCCGCCGGGCCGGGAAGCGGCACTATGTAACCCGGTCCACCACTCTCTGCCGCGCATACAGCGCCGCGATGGCGGCCAGCGCGATAAACCCGCCCACGGCCAGCGCCGGCAGTGCCATCAGCGGGCCAAGCTGATCGGCCAGCGAGCCTGCCAGCAACATGCCGATGGGCCATGTGCCGATACAGGTGGACACGATTCCCATCACCCGCGAACGCACCGCCGCCGGGGAATGGCCCAGCCCGATCACGGTCTGCAGATTGGCGAACACCGACATGCCAAGCCCGGCCAGCAGCATCAGCGCACAGGCCGCCCAGTAGCCGGGGGCCAGCGGCATCAGTGCCAGCATGGACAGCAGCACCGCTACCCCACCCAGCATGTTCCACACCGGGTCGCCGCGCGGCAGGCCGAAGGTGGCCATCATCACGGCGCCCAGCGAGGCCCCGGCGGGTTCGGACGCCGCCAGCACGCCCACCAGACTGGGCGAGACATGAAACACATGCTCGCCCGCCGGGGCCATCAGCGACGTGTAGGAGAAGCCGAACAGATTTACCGCGACTGTGCTCAGCATCACCGTCAGCAGGGCCGGGGTATGGCGCACGACGGAGATGCCTTCCGCCAGTTCGCGCGTGGCGCTGCCCAGCGACAGCGTGCGCGTTACCTGCGACCAGCGCACCCGCGTGGCCACGCCCGAGGCCAGCAGGCAGCAGGCAGCCGTGATGGCGAAGGACGCGGTGACCCCCAGCACCTCATAGGCCACGCCGCCCAGCAACGGCCCGGCCACGCGGGTCATGGCCCCGGTCATGCTGTCCATGGCCACCGCGCGCGGGGCCAGCGGCGGCGGCACGCTTTCGGCCACCATGCGGCGGCGGGCGGGCATCTCGGTGCCATAGACGGTGCCGGTGGCAATCCCCGCCGCCAGCATCAGCCACGGCGTGAGCAACCCGGTGGCCGACAGCACGGCCACCGAAGCCGAGGCGGCGGACATGATCAGCAGGCCGCCGATCAGGATACGTTTGCGGTCCAGCGCCTCACTCAGCACGCCGGCATAGCCGCCCAGCAGGATCATCGGCAGGCTGCGCCCGGCGGTGACAACCGCCACCATCAGCCCCGACCCGGTGACATGAAAGGTGTAAAGGCCCGCCGTCAGCACTTCCAGCCAGCGCACCGCATTGCCCATCGCACCCACGCCCCACAGCAGCAGGAAGTCGCGGGCCGTGAACAGGCTGGCCGGTTGCGGCGGTGGCCGCTGAAGTTGCATCGCTGGACGTGTCCCTGATTGCCGCGATGGGTAGCATCCCGGCGCGGCCGGCTCTACATGCGCAGGATGGGCAGGAGGGACGCGCCATGAGCGAGGCTTGCATCGTCGGCTGGGCACACAGCCCGTTTGGTAAACTGGATGAGCCGGATGTGGAGGGCCTGATCGGCCGCGTCGCCCGCAGCGCCATCGAGGATGCCGGGATCGAACCGGCCGAGATTGGCGCGATCTTCGTCGGCCACTTCAACAACGGCTTTCAGGCGCAGGATTTCCCGTCCTCGCTGGTGTTCCAGAGCGTGCCGGAACTGCGTTACGTGCGCGCCACCCGGTATGAAAACGCCTGCGCCTCCGGCTCCGCCGCCGTGCATGGCGCGCGCGATTGGCTGGCCGCCGGGCGCGGGCGGTTCGCGCTGGTGCTGGGGGCGGAGAAAATGACCAGCACGCCCGGCCCGCAAGTGGCCAACGCGCTGCTGAGTGCGAGCTACCGCCGTGAGGAAGGCGACATCCCGGCAGGCTTCGCCGGTGTGTTCGGCCGCATTGCCGAGGCGTATTTTCAACGCTTTGGCGACCAGAGCGATGCGCTGGCGGCGATTGCGGCGAAGAACCACAAGAACGGCGTGGACAACCCGTATGCACAGATGCGCAAGGATCTGGGCTTCGCGTTCTGCCGCACCGAATCGGAGAAAAACCCGTTCGTCGCCCGCCCGCTGAAACGCACCGACTGCTCGTTGGTCAGCGACGGCGCGGCGGCCTTGGTGATGACGAACGAGGACACCGCCCGCGGCATGGCCAAGGCGGTGCGCTTCCGCGCCGCCGTGCAGGTGAACGACTTCCTGCCGCTGTCCCGCCGCGACCCGGCGGCGTTCGAGGGTGCTGCG
>CAIPHQ010000082.1 GCA_903864895.1 uncultured Rhodospirillales bacterium | reverse complement strand
GCGTTCGGGGCGGTCTGCTCGGAGACGCTCTTGGCCAGCTGGGCGTTCGGAGCGGTCTGCTCGCTCACGCTCTTGGCCAGCTGGGCGTTCGGGGCGGTCTGCTCGGAGACGCTCTTGGCCAGCTGGGCGTTCGGAGCGGTCTGCTCGCTCACGCTCTTGGCCAGCTGGGCGTTCGGAGCGGTCTGCTCGGAGACGCTCTTGGCCAGCTGCGCGTTCGGGGCAGTCTGCTCGCTCACGCTCTTGGCCAGCTGCGCGTTCGGGGCGGTCTGCTCAGACACGCTCTTCGCAAGCTGGCTCGGGGCGCAGGGCTTCAGCGGGCCGGTCGCGTCCTGGGCGTAGGCGGCGGTGGTGATCAACAGGGCGGCAACGGCCGCGCTCGACAGAAGCTTCAACATGACTTTCTCCCGTGGTCAAACTTGCGCAATCTAGGTTCGCACGCCCTCTGGCCTATTCATCCCCCCCTAGCCGAACGGGCGGGGAACCTGAGTGGTGCGCTGATTGAGGATCACCCTCGATCTACAGGCAATACGCAGCAGTGGGAACTTCGGATGCGTGGTTGCTGCGGATTCTTGAGCATTTTCGTCTGGCCGCCGTCCTACCCCGGCGGAAGTTGCAAAACCATCCAGCCCGGGCCGGGTTCCTGCGCCGGGGTAACATTCTGATGCTTGCGCATCACCAGAAACAAGGCGAATCCGCGCTTTTCCACCCGCGCCGCGCTGATCTCCCGGCTAACATCGTCAGGGGTTTGCACGCTGGTCTTGCCAACTTGCTCGATCACATCGCCCGGGCTCAGCCCGCGCACCGCAGCATCGGTGCCCGGCAGCACGCCGGTCACCAGCACGCCATGCGCGTCCGGCAGAATTTCATAGCTGGCCCGCAGTTTGTCGGTCAGCGGTGACAGGCTCAGCCCCAGATCTGCCGGGATGCTGATATGCGGCACGTCGGCCGCTTTCGGGTCTTCCCACCACATGACCGGCCATTCCTCGACCTTCACCGGCACCTCGATGGTCTTGCCATCGCGGAACACGCCCAGCGGCACCGTGGTGCCAGGGTCGGTGCGGGCAATGGCACGGCGCAGCGCGCGCTCGTCCGACGGGGTTTCGGCGCCGAAGCGCAGCACGATATCGCTGGGCCGCAACCCGGCCAGCGCCGCAGGGCTGCCATCCTCGACGGCGGCAACAATGCTGCCCGAGGGCTCGCTCATGCCCACCGCCTGCGCCATCTCGGGCGACACCGGCTGCAACTTGGTGCCGATGAAACCGGGGCGGGTGAATACCTTGCGCGTCAGGCGGTCGAAGATGAACCGCGCGTCGTTGGACGGCATGGCGAAACCCAGCCCGGCATTGGCCGAGGTAGGGGAAACGATGGCCGAGTTCACCCCGATCACCTGACCCTTCAGGTCGAACAGCGGCCCGCCGGAGTTGCCGTGGTTGATCGCCGCATCCGTCTGGATGAAATCGTCGTACGCGGTATCCATGATGTTGCGGTTCAGCGCGCTGACCAGCCCGCCGCTGACCGACATGCCGATGCCCAGCGGGTTGCCGATGGCCAGCACCGGGTCGCCCACCTGAACCTTCGCGCTATCCGCCCATTGCACGGCCTGCAACTTGTGGCCCGCATTCACCTTCACCACGGCCAGATCGACCAGCGGGGAGGCATTCAGCACCTCGGCCTTGGCGCGGCTGCCGTCCGAGAAGGTCACAATGATCTCGAACGCCCCGTTCACCACATGCCAGTTGGTGGCGATCTGCCCGGACGGTTCGATGATGAAGCCGGAGCCAGCCGCCGTCTGCACGCTGAAACCGGCCGCCGCCTTGCTGGTCGAACTGGCCTGCACCGGGTTCGACTCCGCCACCTTGGTGCGGGCGGTGATGTTCACCACGGTAGGCAACAGGTTGCGCACCAGTTGCGCCTGCCCCATCGCCATGTCCTGGCCCTGCGCGGCACTTGCCGCCAGCACCATCCCCAAACCGGCCGAAACCGCCCGAAGGCGAAGCTTTGCAGTCATGACACCTCCTCCCGAGTTCGGGGACCACGCGGACCCCTGACAGCGATACGGCGATCCCCCGTTTCCGGAGGATCGCCGTTGGTCACGATCAGGTGAGCTCAGGCATCAGTCTTCGCCGCTGGCAATCCGCACCAGGTGCCAGGTAGCGCCGGCATAGGGCGAGTTGCCCGGGTTGTGCGGGTAAGTCAGGAACATCGCCTTGGTCTTCCCAGCCTTGCGCGCGGCGTCGATTTCGGCCCGCACATCTGCGTCGCTGTCCACCACCTTGTCGTTCACGCGCAGGATGATGTCGCCCTTGGCCAGGCGGCGGCGCGAGGCATCCGTGCCCGGCACAACATCCATCACCAGCACGCCATGCGCGGCACCGGCCACTTGCGACAGGGCAAGGCGGGTCTCGTTGCTCAGCGAGGCCAGCGTGATGCCGAGGTTGGTGGGCACCTGCCACACCGGCTCGGGCACCTTCAGCGGAACGTTCGCCGCTTCCCAGGCCGCCTTCGGCCATTCGTCAAGCTTCGCCTTGATCTCGGTTTCCTTGCCGGCCCGAATGACGGTCAGGCTGACCTCGGTGCCCGGCTGGCTGCCCGCGATGTAGCGGCGCAGCGCCCGTTCGTCCGACACGGCCTGAGTCTGGAAGCGGGTGACCACGTCGCCCACCTGAACTCCGGACTTGTCTGCCGACGTGCCGGGTGCCACCCACGCCACCAGCGCACCATGCAACGGAATGCCCAGCGTGCGGCTCATTTCCACGGTGATGTCCTGCACGCGCAGACCAAGGAAGCCGGGGCGGACCCAGCCGTATTCCTTCATCTGCTTCAGTGCGAACTTGGCCTGATTGATCGGCAGCGCAAAGCCGAGGCCGGCATTGGCAGCCGTGGGCGAGATGATCGCGGAATCGACGCCCACGACCTCACCCTTGAGGTTGAACATCGGGCCGCCCGAGTTGCCGTGGTTGATGGCGGCGTCGGTCTGGATGAAGTTGTCGAACGGCGTGTCGCTGATGTTGCGGTGCAGGGCGCTGACAATGCCCATGGACACGGACATGCCGACGCCGAGCGGGTTGCCGATGGCCATCACCGGCTGGCCGATGGCCAGCGTATCGCTGTCGCCCAGCGTAACGGGCTGCAACGGCTTGGCCGACTTCACCTTGATGATGGCAAGGTCGATGATGCGGATCGCGTCAACAACTTCGGCGTCCAGTTCCTGGCCGTCCGACAGCGACACCGTCAGCTTGTACGCGCCAGCAACCACATGCCAGTTGGTCATGATGGTGCCGTCGGCGTCGATCACGAAGCCGGACCCTGCCGAGATCTCGATGTCCGAATAGTCGTCGGTCTGCTCGACCGCTGCGGCATGCGCTGAACCATTACCGGCGCTCTTCAGCGACTCGGTGGTAATACGGACCACGCTCGGCAGAAGTTTCGCAATCAGTTCGGACGCATCCACAGACCCCTTTTGGGCGTGCGCGGGCGCGAGGGGCAAGGCGATTGCGGCGGTCAGGGCCAGTGCCAGGCCCACCGATCGGAGTTTCATCCTGTTCATAATTTACCCCTCATGGGTCGTGTTGACACTGGTTCATTAGCCGATCCGGTTGCTCAGGAAAAGAGACGCTACGGTCAGTTATTGTCCGTTGGATCGACTTTAATCGGCCACGCGCAGCGCCAGCCACTTGGTGCCCGGCGACTTCGCCCCCGGTTCCCGCGCGGCTTTCTGCAGCATCAGAAACAGCCCGTAGGTCTTGCCGTCCGCGCGCATCTTGTCCACTTCGCGCTGGAAATCGGCCGCGCTGTTCACTGGCGCGCCGCCCACCTGCTGCACCACGTCACCCACCACCACGCCGCGCCGTCCGGCATCCGCATCCGGGGTCATCGACGTGATCAGCAAGCCGGGCACATTGGCCGCGATGTTGTTCTGGCTGCGCAGATCCGGGGTCAGCGGGCGCAGTTTCAGGCCCATATCCTTGGCAATGTTCCATTTCGGCTCTGCCACCTTGATCGGCGCGTCGCGCTGGTCCCACAGCGCGCGGGGCCATTCCTGCAGCGTGACCTGCAAATCCACCATTTGCCCGGCGCGCAGCACACCAATGGTGGCTGCTTCGTTGGGTGTTGCTGCAGCGATGCTGCGCAGAAGATCGCGTTCGTCCAGCGGCGCGCGGCCGTTAAAAGTCATCACCACGTCGCCCACCTTCATCCCGGCCTTGGCCGCAGGCCCGCCTTCGATGACGTTGGCGACAATGGAGGCATGGGAATCGTCCAGCCCCAGCGCCATGGACATTTCCGGCGTCAGTTGCTGCACTTTCATGCCGACGAAACTCGGCCGCATCCAGCCGTATTTCATCAGACGCTCGATCACCATCCCGGCGTCGTTGGACGGGATGGCAAAGCCCAGCCCCGCCGAGGACGCGGTATTGGAGATCAGCGCCGTGTTGATGCCGATCACCTTGCCGTCCATGTCGAACAGCGGGCCGCCGGAATTGCCGTGGTTGATGGGCGCGTCGGTCTGGATGAAGTCGTCGTACGGCGTGTCGTTGATGTTGCGGTTCACCGCGCTGACGATGCCGCTGGTCACCGACTGGCCCACGCCCAGCGGGTTGCCCACCGCCAGCACCGCGTCACCGATCTGCACCTTGGAACTGTCGCCCCATTCGGTGGATGGCAGCTTGTGCGGCAGTGTGACCTTCAGCAGCGCGATATCCACAATGCGGGCCGCATTCAGCACTTCGGCCTTGGCGCGGGTGCCATCCGAGAAAGTCACAAAGATCTCATACGCCCCATCAACCACATGCCAGTTGGTGGCAATCACGCCGTCCGGGTCCACAATGAAGCCGGAGCCGTTGGACGTCCTGATCTGGAAGATGTCGTTGGTCTTGCTCTGTGCTGCGGTCACCGGCCCGGGGGTGGGGGCGGATATGGCCATGTGGCCGATGATGTTCACCACCGTCGGCAACAGGCTGCGCACCAGCTCACCATGCTTGGCCACAACTTCATCAGGTGTCGCAAAGGCCGGGGGTGGTGACGCGACGGCCAGCGCCGACGCCGCCAGAGTGGAAAGCATCCAAGTGCGCCAAGCGTGCATCGCAGCCATCCCAAGAACCCCGCCGGTGATTTAGGTGCAATGATAGCGATTGCGACCCCCCGCGGCCATCTTGACATGCCCGGCCATCCGCCCGGCATGAATTGATTCCCCGGCGGGCTCCCCGTAGCTTCGCGCCATGTCCGAAACCCTGAAACTCGCTATCGCCCAGATCAACCCGCATGAGGGCCAGATCCGCGCCAATCTGGCCGGCATCCGCCGTGCCCGCGCCGAGGGGGCGCGGCTGGGGGCCGACCTTGTCGTCACCCCGGAATTCTCCATCGCCGGCTATCCGCCCGAGGATCTGGTCCGAAAACCCGCCTTCGTCGCCGCCTGCGAGGCGGCCATCGCCGAACTGGCTGCCGACACCGCCGATGGCGGGCCGGGGCTGATCGTCGGCGGGCCGTGGCGGGAAGGGGACAAGCTGTTCAACGCCGCCTTCGTGCTGGATGGCGGGCGCATCCTCGCGCGCCGGGCCAAGCACGAACTGCCCAATTACGGCGTGTTCGACGACAAGCGCGTGTTCGACGCGGGTCCCGCCCCCGGCCCGGTGCCGTTCCGCGGCTTTCGCATCGGCCTGATGGTGTGTGAGGACTGGTGGTTCCCCGCCGTGCCGGAAACGCTGGCCGAAAGCGGGGCGGAGATGCTGCTGTCGATCAACGGCAGCCCGTTTGAAGTGGGCAAGCAGTCCCACCGCATCCAGTTGGCCGTGCAGCGCGTGGTGGAAACCGGGCTGCCCTTCGTGTTCTCCGCCCAGATTTGCGGGCAGGACGAACTGGTGTTCGAGGGGGCCAGCTTCGTGCTGAACGCCGACCGCGCGCTCGCGGTGCAGATGCCGTTCTTCGAGGAAGCCATCACGCTGACCGAGTGGCGGCGCGAGGGCGGCGTGCTGGTGTGCGCGCCGCAGGCGCTGACGCCGGAGCCGGAGCGGCTTGAGTTGATCTATCGCAGCCTGATGCTGGGCCTGCGCGATTACGTCACCAAGAACGGCTTTCCGGGCGTGATTCTGGGCCTGTCCGGCGGCATCGACAGCGCGCTGTCGGCCGCCATTGCCGCCGATGCACTGGGGCCCGACAAGGTGAAGACCTTCATGCTGCCCAGCCCCTACACCAGTCAGGACAGTCTGGACGACGCCGCCGAATGCGCGCGCCTGCTGGGGATTTCCTGCGACACGGTGCCGATCACCCCGGCCATGGAAGCCTTCGGCGCGGCG
>CAIPHQ010000081.1 GCA_903864895.1 uncultured Rhodospirillales bacterium | reverse complement strand
TCCCATCAACCCGCCCAGCAGCACGGCAATCGCCAGCAGGCTGGTGGCGATGGGCCGCGCGATGAACGGGGCGGAGATGTTCACGAGGCGCCGTTGGCAGGCTTGCGGCTGGCGGTCTCCGGCGCTTTGCCGCCCTGCGGCGTCGCTTGTGGTGTGCCGCTGTCCGGGCGGGCGGGTTCCACCAGCGTCACCTTGGCCTTGTCGGTCAGCCGGGCGGCGCCATCCACCACCACCCTCTCGCCTTGTTGCACGCCACTGCCGATCACCGCGGTGCGCGGCGCCTCATAGGCCAGCGTGACCGGGCGGCGCTGCGCCAGCAAATCCTCGCCGACCACATAGACGTAACTGCCCTGCGGCCCGCGCTGCACCGCGACCGGCGGCACCGTGACGGCATCATGCCGCGTATCGGCCAGCAAGCGGACCGAGACGAACGCGCCGGGCCAGAGTTTCAGGCTGGCGTTCGGGAACGTGGCTTTCAGCTTGATGGTGCCGGTGGTGGGGTCCACCTGATTGTCCAGTACGGACAGCGTGCCGGTATCCAGCGGGGTTTGCGTGTCGCTGGTCATGTCGCTGGCCTGTGGCATCGCCAGCACCGTCACCGGCCCGCGCGCCTGTGCGGCGGCCACCTGTGCGAGTTGCTGCTGCGGCAGCGTGAACACCACCGAAATCGGCCGCAGCGTGGTGATCATCACCACGCCCGCCGTGTCGCTGGCGTGGACCAGATTGCCCTGGTCCACCTGCCGCATCCCGGTGCGCCCGTCGATGGGGGCGGTGATGGTGGTGTAACTGAGTTGCGTGCGCGCCGTGTCGATTTGCGCCTGATCCTGCGCCACCTGCGCCTCAAGCTGCGCCACCTGGGCCTTCTGCGTGTCGGCCTGCTGGGCGGAGGTGTAGGCGGTGGCAGCCAGCTTGGTGTAGCGCACGAGGTCAACACGCGCATTGGCCAGATTAGCCATGTCCTGCGCCTTGCGCGCCAGTGCCTGATCGAGGGACGCCTGATAGATGCGCGGGTCGATGCGGGCCAGCACGTCGCCCGCCTGCACGTCCTGCCCTTCGTGGAAGCGCACCTCGGTCAGCATGCCGTCCACCTGCGGCTTCACCGTCACGGTGGCGCTGGCCTGCGCGCTGCCCAAACCGTCCAGCCACACCGGCACGTCACGCAGTTTGGCCTCGGTGACCACCACCGGAATCGTGTCAGGCCGCCCGCCGCGCGCGCCGCCGGTGGCGGCCGTATCGGCGGGCTTGCGGACCATGAGCCACCAGTAGCCCCCGCCACCTGCCAGCGCGAGCACAACAAGGATTGTCAGCAGGCGGCGCATCGGCAGGGTCCTGTTTGCGGGCGGGTCACAGCACGCCGTTGTAGATGGGGGTGTCCGGCGGGATGACATCGCTTTGCGTCCAGCCGCCGCCCAGCGCCTTGTAGAGTGTGACGAGCGCCTGCACCCGTGCCAGCCGGGCCTGCGTCAACGCATCAAGGTCGTTGAACAGCGTGGTCTGGGTTTGCAGCGCGGTCACGATGTCCAGCGTGCCCGCCCGCACCTGGGCGCGGGCGATGTTGGCGGCGGCCTGCGCACTGTCCACTGCCTGCTGTTGCAGCCGCACCTGCTCGGTGGTCTCGCGCAACTGGGTCAGCCCGTCTTCCACATCGGTGAATGCCTGCACCACCGATTTGCGGTAATCGGCCAGCAACTCCGCATTGCGGGCGCGGGCCTGCGCCAGTTGGGCGGACAGGGTGCCGTTGTCGAATATGGTCTGCGAGGCGCTGGCAGCCGCATTCAACAGCACCGAACCCGGGCCGAGCAGGCTGTTCAGCGCCGCACTTTGCAGGCCAGCCGAGCCGGTGAGCGAGATGGTGGGAAAGAACGCCGCGCGCGCGGCGCGGATATTGGCGTTCTGCTGCATCAAACTGGCCTCCGCCGCCGCCACGTCGGGCCGCCGTGCCAGCAGGGTGGAGGGCAGACCCGGCGAGACGGCGGGCAGCCGCAACGCCTCCAGCGTGCCCACCGGGGCTTTGATCTGTTCCGGCAACTGGCCGGTGAGAACGCCAAGGGCGGCGAGTTGCTGGTCGCGCTGCAGGCGCAGATTCGGTTGCTGCGCCTTGATGCCCGCCACCAGCGTGGCCTGTTGCGTGACATCGAGCAACGAGGCGGTGCCCGCTTCTTGCCGCGCAGTGATGGCGGCCAGAATGTCCTCGGCGTCGTGCAGGTCGCGCGCCGACACGTCCAGCCTGTCCTGATACGCGAGCGCCGAGAACCACGTGCTGGCCACGCTGGTCAGCACCGAAAGGCGCACGGTTTCCTTGTCATAGCGGCTGAACAGCGCGGCGGCAGCGGCAGCGTCCCGCTGGTCCGCCACCGCGCCCCACAGGTCGAGTTCGAAACTCAGGCTGGGGCCGAGATTGTAGCTGCGCGTATCCACCGCGCGGGACTTGGTGGTGCCGCCGATGCCCGGTGTGGAGATGTTGCCCTGCTGCCAGCTGACCTTGCCGGGCAGGCCCACCTGCGGCAGCAGCGCGCCCCCCGCGACGCGCAGCGCGGCATCGGCCTGCTGCATCCGTGCCACGGCGGCTGCGATGTCAAAACTGCCCGAGTCCGCGCTCGCAATCAGCCGATCAAGTTCCGCCGAGCCGAAGCCCTTCCACCAGTCAGCCGCCACCGCCGGGCCGCTTGCGGTACTGGCATAGGCCGGGGGCAGGGCCGGCTTTTGCGGGGCATAGACGGGGCCCACATGGCAGGCAGCCACGGCCAGCGGCGCGGCCAGAACGAACGCCCGCAGCCGCGGGAGAGGGGAAAACTTGGGCATCTTGAACGCCTATAGCCGGTTCTGCCTTACGTGGGGATGGCCCGGACATTGCGGCCCCGGCAGGCCCCACCATCTGGACCGGCTGAAACATGCTTGTGCGGCACCGCTGATATGCATATCAAACCAGTAAGATAAAAGCGGGGAGGCGTTTGGGGTGACCGGCCCTATTTTGGAAACATCTGGCCTCACCCGCGAATTTCGCGGTTTCGTCGCTGTGAACGAGGTCGCGCTCAGCGTCCGCGCAGGCACGATTCATGCCCTGATCGGCCCGAACGGCGCGGGCAAGACCACCTGCTTCAACCTGCTGACCAAGTTCCTGCAACCCACGCGCGGGACCATCCGCTTCAAGGGGCGTGACATCACCGGCCTGAAGGCGGCCGAGGTGGCACGGTTGGGGCTGGTGCGCAGCTTCCAGATTTCCGCCGTATTCCCGCACTTCACCGCGTTGCAGAACGTGCGCGTGGCGTTGCAGCGCGCGCGCGGCGGCAGTTTCGATTTCTGGCGCGGCGATGCGGTGCTGAACCAGTTCAACGGCCGGGCGCGCGAATTGCTGGACGATGTGGGCTTGGGCGAATTTGCCGATACGCAGGCGGTGCAACTGCCCTACGGCCGCAAACGCGCGCTGGAAATCGCCACCACGCTGGCGCTGGAGCCGGAAATGCTGCTGCTGGACGAACCCACGGCGGGCATGACGCATGGCGATGTGGACCGCATCGTGGCGCTGATCCAGCGCATCCGTGCCGGACGGACCATTCTGATGGTGGAGCATAACCTGTCGGTGGTGGAAGGCCTGTGCGACACCATCACGGTGCTGACGCGCGGGCGCGTGCTGGCCGAAGGCGACTACGCCACCGTGTCGCGCAACCCCGAAGTGGTGGCCGCGTATCTGGGCAGCGAACATGTCTGACGCGCCGATGCTGAACGTCAGCGGTCTGAACGCCTGGTACGGCGAAAGCCATATCCTGCACGGCGTGGACTTCACCGTCCGCGAGGGGGAGGTGGTCACGCTGCTGGGCCGCAATGGCGCGGGCAAGACCACCACGCTGAAATCCATCATGGGGCTGGTCTCACACCGGTCCGGCAGCGTGGCGTTTCGCGGGGTGGAGACGGTGGGCATGCGCTCGGACCGCATCGCCCGTGCCGGTGTGGCGCTGTGCCCGGAGGAACGGGGCATTTTTTCCGGCCTGAACGTGACGGAAAACCTGCTGCTGCCACCCATCACCGCGCCGGGCGGGCTGGATCTGGCGACGCTGTATGAGTTGTTCCCCAACCTGAAGGAACGCGCGCGCAGCCAGGGCACGCGGCTGTCGGGCGGTGAGCAGCAGATGCTGGCCATCGCGCGCATTTTGCGCACCGGGGCGCGCCTGCTGATGCTGGATGAACCCACCGAGGGCCTCGCCCCGGTCATCGTGCAGCAGATTGGCCGCACCATCCGCGAGATCAAGCAGCGCGGCTTTACCGTGCTGCTGGTGGAACAGAATTTCCGCTTTGCCGCCACCGTGGCAGACCGGCACTACGTGATGGAACATGGCCGCGTGATCGACATGATTCCCAACGCCGAACTGGCGAATTCGATGGACAAGCTGCACGACTATCTGGGCGTCTGACCCAAACCGAACCAATTGAGGGAGACAACGATGCGCCTGACCCGCCGCGACCTGATGGGCACTGCCGCCGCCTCGCTGGCCGCCACCGCATTACCGCTGGGCCGTGCCCGCGCGCAGACGCCGACACTGAAGATTGGCGTGCTGACCGACCTGTCCGGCCCGTACAAGGATCTCGGCGGCCCGGTCTCCACCGCCTGCGCCAATCTGGCGGTGGCCGATTTCGGCGTGTCCGGCAAGGGCTTCAATGTCGAGATCGTGCAGGCCGACCACCAGAACAAGGCCGATGTGGGCGCGGAAGTGGCGCGCAAATGGTTCGACCAGGACGGCGTTGACATGGTGATGGACGTGCCGAATTCCGGCGTGTCGCTGGCCGTGGCGGGCGTGGCCAAGGAGAAGAACAAGATCTTCATCGCCGATGGCCCGGCGACCTCGAACCTGACCGGGGCGAAGTGCAACGCCAACACCATCCATTGGGTGTACGACACGTGGATGCTGGCGCATTCCACCGGCAGCGCGCTGGTGAAATCCGGCGGTGACAGCTGGTATTTCATCACCGCCGACTACGAATTCGGCAAGGCGCTGCAACGCGACACCACCAGCTTTGTCAACGCCGCCGGCGGCAAGGTGCTGGGCGCGTCGCAATATCCGTTCCCCGGCACCACGGATTTCTCCAGCTATCTGCTGCAGGCGCAGTCCAGCGGCGCCAAAGTGATCGGGCTGGCCAATGCGGGGCTGGACACCATCAACAGCATCAAGCAGGCCAAGGAATTCGGGATCACGCAGACGCTGGCCGGAATGCTGGTGTTCATCGCCGACGTGCACGCGCTGGGGCTGGAAACGGCGGGCGGGCTGGTGATTTCCGAGACGTTCTACTGGGATCTGAACGACCGCACCCGCGCCTTCAGCGACCGGTTGTGGACCAAGGTGCCCAACAAGCGCGCCACGATGGACCAGGCGGGCGTGTATGCCAGCCTGCTGCATTACCTGAAGGCGGCGTCGGACATGGGCATCGACAAGGCCAAGGCCAGCGGCGCGGATACGGTGGCCCGCATGAAGGCGATGCCGACCGATGATGACTGCTTCGGCAAGGGCCTGATCCGAGAGGACGGGCGCAAGATCCATCCCTGCTACCTGTTCCAGGTGAAAAAGCCGTCCGAGAGCAAGGGGCCGTGGGACTATTACAACCTGCTGGCCACCGTGCCCGCCGAGGATGCGTTCCGCCCGCTGAAAGATGGCGGCTGCGCGCTGGTGAAAGCCTGATCGCCCGAAACTGGAGACGCCGTCATGGACCTTTCCCGCCGTTTGCTGCTGGGCAGCGCCGCCGCTGCCGCCACCCTGCCGCTGCGCCGCGCCCGCGCGCAGGCCGCCAATACCATCAAGATCGGTGTGCTGAACGACCAGTCCGGCCCGTACCGCGACACCGGCGGGCTGTTCAGCTTCGCTGCCGCCAAGCTGGCGGTGGCCGAGTTCGCAGCGCAGGGCTTCAGCGTTGAGGTCATTACCGCCGACCACCAGAACAAGCCCGACATCGGCGCGGGCATTGCCCGGCAATGGTACGACCGCGACGGGGTGGACGTGATTCTGGACGTGCCGACTTCCTCCGTGGCGCTGGCCATCGCGGGCATCGCCAAGGAAAAGGACAAGACGTACCTCAACACCGGCGCTGCCACAGCGGACCTGACGGGCAAGCAATGTGCGCCGTCCATCATCCACTGGTCGTACGACACCTACATGCTGGCCAAGTCCACCGGCGGGGCCACCGTGCGGTCCGGCGGTGACAGCTGGTTTTTCGTGACTGCCGACTACGCATTCGGCCACCAGTTGCAGGCCTCTACAACGAAGTTTGTCGAAGGCGCGGGCGGCAAGATTCTCGGCTCGGTGAAATACCCGTTCCCCGGCACCAGCGATTTCTCCAGCTTCCTGCTGCAGGCGCAGGCCAGTGGCGCGAAGGTGCTGGGCCTGTGCAATGCGGGTGCCGACACGGTGAACAGCATCAAGCAGGCCAAGGAATTTGGCGTGACGATGCGGCTGGCGGCAATGCTGATGTTCATCACCGATGTGAATGCGCTGGGGCTGGACGTGGCGGGCGGGCTGACGCTGACCGAGAGTTTCTACTGGGACATGAACGACCGCACGCGCGCATTTGCCAAGCGGTTGCAGCCGCTGATGCCCAAGCCGTACATGCCCAACATGATCCACGCGGGCTGCTACGCCGCCACCACGCACTATCTGAAGGCGGTGCAGAAAATCGGCGCGGTGGCGGCCAAGGCCAGCGGCACGGCGGCGGTCAGCGCCATGAAGGCCATGCCGACCGAAGACGACGCCTTCGGCAAGGGCAGCATCCGCGAGGACGGCATGGCGCTGTTCCCCAGCTACCTGTTTCAGGTGAAGACCCCGGCCGAAAGCAAGGGGCCGTGGGACTACTACAACACCCTGTCCTCCTTCGGACCGGACGAGGCATGGCGCCCGCTGGCCGAGGGCGGCTGCTACTTCGTGAAAAGCTGAGTTTCCGGCAATGGTGATGATTTTCGGCAAGCCGCTGATGCTGCTGTATGGCCAGCTGACGCTGGGCCTGATCAACGGCTCGTTCTACGCCCTGCTGTCGCTGGGGCTGGCGGTGATCTTCGGCTTGCTGAACATCATCAACTTCGCCCATGGCGCGCTGTTCATGCTGGGCGCGTTCGTCACCTGGGGGTTGCTGCAATATCTCGGCATCAACTACTGGGCGGCGCTGGTGCAGGCGTTCGGCGTGAACGTGCCGCGCCTGATCACGCTTACCTACGGCGCAGGCTGCGCGCTGGCGGCGTTTGCGGGCGTGCTGGCGGCACCGATGAACTCGGTGAACCCGAACATGGGCAGCAACCTGATCGTGGTGGTGTTCGCCACCGTGGTCATTGGCGGCATGGGCTCCATCCTCGGCTCCATCATCACCGGCTTTGCGCTGGGCATCGTCGAGGGTTTGACCAAGGTGTATTACCCGGAAGGCTCGGCCACGGTGATTTTCGTGGTGATGGTGGTGGTGCTGCTGTTGCGCCCGGCCGGTCTGTTCGGAAAGGCGGCCTGAGATGCTCGGCTTTTCCCGCGCGCAGGCCATCGCCTTCGTGGTGATGCTGGCACTGATCGGCGCAGCACCGTTCCTGCTGTATCCGGTGTTCGTGATGAAGGTGCTGTGCTTCGCGCTGTTCGCCTGCGCCTTCAACCTGCTGATCGGCTTTGCCGGGTTGCTGTCTCTGGGCCACGCCGCCTATTTCGGCATGGGCAGCTACATTGCCGCCTATGCCGCGAAATCCTGGGGTGTGTCCGCTGAAGTGGCGATCCTGCTCGGCGGTTTGGTGGGCGGGGCCATCGGCCTCGTGTTCGGCTGGCTGGCCATCCGCCGGCAGGGCATCTACTTCGCCATGATCACGCTGGCGCTGGCGCAGATGATCTATTTCTTCTGTCTGGAAGCGGCCTTCACCGGCGGTGAGGACGGCATCCAGCAGGTTCCGCGCGTCGCACTGCTCGGCTTGCTCGACACGCATTCGGACATGACGCTGTACTGGGTGGTCGCGGGCGTGTTTCTGGCCGGATTCCTGCTGATCCACCGCATCGTGCATTCCCCGTTCGGGCAGGTGCTGACCGCCATCCGTGAAAACGAACCGCGCGCCATCTCGCTGGGCTACCGGGTGGACGACTACAAACTGCTCGCCTTCGTGCTGTCGGCGTTTCTGGCAGGCATTGCGGGCGGCGCCAAATCGCAGGTGTTCGGCATCGCCACGTTGACGGACGTGCATTGGGCCATGGGCGGCGAGGTGGTGCTGATGACGCTGCTGGGCGGCATCGGCACCATTTTCGGCCCGGTGCTGGGCGCGCTGGTGTTCGGCTCACTGGAAACCTATCTGGCACAGTTCGGCGACTGGGTGACGGTGTCACAGGGCGCGATTTTCATCGCCTGCGTGGTGGCGTTCCGGCGCGGAATTGTGGGTGAGATCGCGCACAAGCTGAAGCTGGGGTTGTAGCCGTAGATCAGCCGGCTCACCGCCCATACCCGCTCACCGCCGCCCCATCTGCCGCCCGCAACTTCAAAAACCCCGGCAAAGCCAGCAGCGGCAACACCGCCGACAGCAGAAACACCGCGTGAAACCGCGCGGGTGTCAGCACATGGTCCGGCAGGCTGAGCAGGCTCAGCATCACGGCGGCGAAGCTCACGCCCAGACTAATGGTAAGCTGCTGCAACGCGCCAAACAGGCTGGTGGCGTGGCTCAGGCGGGCATCCGGCGTGTCGGCGTAGCTGAGCATGTTCGAGGTCATCAGTTGAATGGACCGGATCAGCCCGAACAGCGCCACGTAGCCGCCTATCAGCCAATGTGGCGTGTCCGCCTGCATCAGCGCGAACCCGGCCAGAATCAATGAGGACGCGATGGCGCTGCCGGTCAGAGCCAAGCCGAAGCCGAAGCGGCGCAGTAGTGGCTTGATGAACGCGCGCACCGAAATCGACCCGGCACTGGCCAGCAGCACCAGCGCGCCGGATTCCACCGGGGACATCCCAAATCCGATTTGCAGCATCAGCGGCAGCAGGAACGGCGTGCCGTTCAGCCCGATACGGCACACGCCGCCCGCCAGCGTGCCGATGGAAAACGACCGCAGCCGGAACAGCGACAAGTCCAGCGCCGGGGCTTCGGCCGTGCGGGCGTAGCGGGCAAACAGCGCCAGCAGCCCTGCCGCCGCAGCCAGCAGCGCCAGAATCACCCACAGCGGCAGATGTTGCTGGCCAATGCCGTCCAGCCCCATCTGCATCAGCCCCACGCCGCCGCCCACCATCAGGAAGCCGGGGAAATCGAAGCGCAACCCGCGCTCACCGGGGCTTTCGTTGAAATACCGCAGCGCCAGCGCCATTGCCGCCAGCCCGATGGGCAGATTGACGTAGAAAATCCAGCGCCATGATAGATACGTGGTCAGCACGCCGCCCAGCAGCGGGCCGAACAGCGGGCCCAGCAGCGCGGGCAGCGACATGTAGGTCATCACCGTCACCAGCTCGCTGCGCGGAAAGCTGCGCAGCATGATCAGGCGGCCCACCGGGGTCATCATCGCCCCGCCCACGCCCTGCACCACCCGCATCGCCACCAATTGGGCAAAACTGTCCGCCGTGCCGCACAGCGCCGAACCCAGCGTGAACAGCCCCAGCGCCAGCACAAACACCAGCCGCGCGCCAAACCGGTCGGCAAACCAGCCGCTGACCGGAATGAACACCGCCAGCGTCACCACATAGGCGGTCACGGCCAGATTGAGCTGCACCGGCGTGGCGCCAAGGCTTTTTGCCATTTGCGGGATGGCGGTGACGATGATGGTGGAATCGAGCTGTTCCATCAGGAACGCGATGGCCACGATCAGCGGCACCAGCAGCCGCAGTTTTCGGGGTGCCTGTGGCGCGCTGCCGCTATCGTCCAACCCGCCACCTCATGCACAACCGAAACCCCAGTATCGCGCTGCGCTGGCGTGCCGGACCACAGCGGAATCCTGGATGCGGCCATCCCTTCCGGGGCGGTGGTGGTCCGCGGGGCCGAATCTGTCATCGGATAGCGATTGCCCCGCGGTGCGGCAGGTATAGGCTGCACCGCACCATGCCAGTCCCCCGCGTCGTCAAGCCGGGCCGGTTCCGGCCGGAGCTTCTGTTTCAACCCAAGTCGGTGGCCGTGCTGGGCATCGAAACGCTGGTGGGCCAGCGCGTGCTGGCCAATTTGCGTGGCGGCACGTTCAGCGGTCCGGTGCTGGAAGCGCAATCCCGCGGCGATCTGTCCGCATGGCCGCAAACCCCCGATCTGGCCGTGATTTGCGGCGATGGCCCGGCGGTGGCCGAGGCTATCACCGCGCTGGGCCAGCGCGGCACCCATGCCGCCGTCGTGGCCGGCATGGCGGGCGGCTTGCGGGAGGCGGGGCAGGCGGCCGGGCTGCGCTCGCTCGGCCCCGGATCGTTTGGCATCGCCATTCCGGCGCTGGGTCTGAACGCCACCACCGGCCATCTGGCGCCGCGCCCCGGCCGGGTGGCCCTGGTGTCACAATCCGCCGCGCTGTGCCGCGCGGTGCTGGACTGGGCGGAGCCGAACGGCGTGGGCTTCAGCCACATCATCGGCATCGGCGGCAACGACGATATCGGCTTCGCGCTGGTGCTGGACTGGCTGAGCCGCGACCCCGGCACCGGGGCGATCCTGCTGGATATCCGCCGGATCAAGGATGCGCGCCAGTTCCTGTCTGCCGCCCGCGCCGCCGCAAGGTTGCGCCCGGTGGTGGCAATTCGCGCAGGCGGCAGATTGCTCGACCCCAGCGGCATGGCCGATGACACGCTGGAAGCGGCGCTGCGCCGCGCGGGTGTCCTCAGCGTGACCCGGCTGGACGAGATGCTGGCCGCCGCCGAGACGCTGTCGCGCGCCAAGCCGGTGCGCGGCGAGGCGCTGGCCATTGTCACCAACGCCATCGGCCCGGCGTGGATGGCCGCCGATGCGGCGCTGCGCGAAGGGCTGACGCTGGCGCAACTGTCGCCGGAAACCCGTACGGTGCTGGCCGGGCTGATGCCGCAGGCGCAGCGCCCGGCCATCTTCCGCCCGGATCAACGCACCGAATGTGATCTGGTCTATACCGGGATGGACAATCCGGTACGGTTGGCCGAGGCGGCGGCGTTGCTGGCCGGGGCGCGGGAAGTGGGCGGCGTGCTGATTGTCCATGCCCCCGGCGGGGCTGCGGATCAGACCGGCATCGACGCCATTGCCGCCGCCGCGCGAGCCATCCGCGTGCCATTGCTGGTTTGTGCGATGGGTGAGACAACCGGGCACGCCCACCGGCAGACGCTGGCTGCTGCCGGAGTGCCGGTGTTCGCCACGCCCGAGCAGGCCGTGCGCGGCTTTCAGCACTTGGTGCAGGACCGCCGCAACCGTGCCGCGGCGCGCGAACTGCCCGGCAGCGCCGTGCTGCGCATCGCGCCAGACAAGGCCGCCGCCACCGCCGCGTTCGCCCGCACCCGCGCCGAAGCCCGGCTGACCCTGACACAGGATGAGGCGATGGGCGTGCTGGCCGCCTATCATATCGCCCCGGTACCCACCCGCCGCGCCGCCGATGCCGCTGAAGCCGAGGCGGTGGCAGAGGCCGTCGGCTATCCGGTGGTGGTCAAACGCCGCCGCAGTGAACGCCCCGCCGAGGGCGGGCGCGGCGCGCTGGCGCTGGACTTGCGCGACGGCGAGCAGGTGCGCGACGCGGTGCGCCTGCTGGACCGCCGCCAGCAGGTGCGCGGACCTGCCGGATTTCTGGTGCAGAAACAGATGGGCCGGGCGCGCGAGTTGCTGGTGCGGGTGACGGATGATGCGCTGTTCGGCCCGATCATCGGCTTTGGGCAGGGCGGCACCGCCGCCTCCGTGTTCGGCGACGTGGCGGTGGATCTGCCGCCGCTGAACCTGCCGCTGGCCCGCGCCATGATTGCCCGTACCCGGGTGGCGCGCACGCTGGAAGCGTTGCACGACCTGCCCGCCGCCGACGCCGAGGCGGTGGCCGAAACACTGGTGCGGGTCAGCCAGTTGCTGGTGGATTTCCCGGAAATTGCCGAACTGGATGTGAACCCGCTATTTGCCGAACCATCCGGTGTGCATGTGGCGGATGCGTGGATCCGGCTGCGTCCGGCCGGTGAGGCGGCAATGCTGGCCATCGCGCCCTATCCCGCCGAACTCACCGGCCAGTATGCGGCGGGCGGCGAGACGCTGACCATCCGCCCGATCCGCCCGGAGGACGCCGGGGCGCATGCCGCTTTCTTTGCCCGTCTCTCACCCGAAGATGTGCGCTACCGCTTCTTCAGCGCCATGCGTGAGCTTTCGCCCGAGCAGATCATGCGGCTGACGCAGGTGGATTATGACCGCGAGATCGCCTTCGTGGCCGTGCGAGAGGCGACCGGGGAGACGGTGGGCGTGTCTCGGCTGGTTTGCGAATCCGGCAGCCAGTCCGGCGAGTTCGCCGTGGTGGTGCAGCCGGACATGAAGGGGCGCGGTCTGGCGCGCCACCTGATGCAACGCCTGATCGGCTGGGCCCGCGCGCGCGGCATGGAGGCCGTGGTGGGGCAGGTGCTGGCCGACAACCAGCCCATGCTGGGCTTCGTGCGCCGTCTGGGCTTTCAGGTGAAGCGGATGCCGGAGGAGCCTGAGGTGAGGGAGGCGCGGCTGACGCGGGCCGCGCCCGACGCCTAGCCCGCCGCCTAGCCCGCCGCCGGCTGTCTGCGCAGCAGGCCTGCGAACAGCAGGGCGATGAACGCCAGCGCCACCGGCGGAAACACGATCCAGTTGATCGCATCCCAGCCGAAACTGGCCAGCACGTGCCCGGACAGGAACGACCCGCAGGCCATGATGCCGAACACCACGAAGTCGTTGAACGCCTGCACCTTGTTGCGTTCTTCCGGGCGGTGGGTTTCCAGCACCATCGCGGAGGCACCCACGAAGCTGAGGTTCCAGCCCAGCCCCAGCAGGATCATGCCGAAGGTGAAGTGGGCGACTGTCAGACCTGCCAGATTGGTCAATGCTGCGGCCACCGTCAGCACCAGTCCGGCCGCCACGACACGCTGCGGCCCGAATCGGGCGATGATGTGGCCGGTGAAGAAACTCGGCCCGAACATCGCCACGATATGCCACTGGATCGCCCAGTTGGAGGCACTCAGCGGCAGGCCGCACATGCGCATGGCCAGCGGCGCGGATGTCATGACCAGATTCATCAGCATGTAGGCGACCACGCCGGACAGGGCGGCGGTGATGAAGCGCGCCTGCCCGACTATCTGCGCCAGCGGCCGCCCGGCGGCGAGTTCGGATGGCGGCGGTTTTGGCAGGTCAACGCCCGCCAGCACGATGGCGGTGATGACGGCAATGCCCGCCTGCACCAGATAACTGGCCGCGAACAGGTACGGCTGCCACAGATCCATGGTCCATGTGACCAGTTGCGGCCCCAGAATCCCGGCGAACACCCCGCCCGCCATCACCCAGGACAGCGCCTTGGGCCGGAACGCCGGGCTTGCGCCATCGGCGGCGGCGAAGCGGAAGGACTGCACCACGGACCCGTACAGCCCGCCGCAGAACGTCGCCACACAGAACAGCGGGAAAGACCCGATCAGCAGCGCCAGCATGGCCAGCAGTCCGGTGACCACGCCAAACCCGGTGCCGGTCAGAAACGCGGCGCGGCGGCCGTATTGGCGCGAGATATGCCCCACCGGCAGCGTTCCCGCCGCCATGCCGACCACGAACATGGAAATCGGCAGCGTGGCCAGAGATTTGTCGGGGGCGAGCGTGGAACCCACGATGGCCCCGGTGGCGAAGAT
>CAIPHQ010000080.1 GCA_903864895.1 uncultured Rhodospirillales bacterium | reverse complement strand
TGGTGATTCCGGTTATCCCCACCGGCGGCAACATACGGCCATTTGCGCTGCTGATGGGCCTGTTGTTTGCCGCCGCCGCAGCCGCATTCCTGAAACCCGGACCGAAACTGCCAGCGCCCGTTTGAGCATTTTTCAGTCACGACAGCGCTCTGACCAAAAATTCCCGGGCAGAATCAACAATAATTTCCTTAATTGATCCGGAGATAAATGGGGATGTGAAGCAGGAGTAGTCTCCCAATGGGTAGATGCCGAACCTTGGCCTCGGCACTTGCAACTCATAATCCACAAGGGGCGACCCGTCCGCTGATCGAATTCAGCGCTCAGAGGGGCAGAACAGGAGATATAATTATGTCTGCAACGTCTCAAACCCTACCAAGGGCGGCGGCAAGCGACGCGAATGTCAGGGATGCGCTCGGGCAGGCCCGCGCGGCGGCGCAGGCGTTACACGGTGCGCTCAGCGATGCGGCCGCCCAACGGGGCGGCGCGATCAAGGCTGACCTTGAGGCGTTGCCGATGAAGGCGAGGGCCATCGCCGGGTCCGTCAAGGCATCGCTCGCCGGTCAGAGTGCCGAGGCAAAAACATCGCTTGCGGAGGCCGCCACATATCTTGAAGCAACCGGGGCTTCCATCGCCGAAGCCCTGAAAAGCTCCGGTCAGGAAGCCGAGGCCTCGGTCCAACAGGCCCTCGGCAACGCGCGCGCCTCCGTCCAGAAAATCAGCGAAGCCGTTGCCGCAAGCCGTTCGGCTACTGCCACGGCAACCCACAGAAAATAGGGGCGATCCATGCGCAATTTCATCGCGGTCGTGTTTGACGACAAGGCAAAGGCCTACAAGGCCCTGCACGCGCTGTGGCAACTCGATGATGCCGATGCCATCACGGTGCATGGCACCGCCGTGGTGCATCGCGATCAGTGGGGCCGCTTCGCGGTGGACACGAAAGAGACGAGTCCGGTGTTCGCCACGGCGGTGGGCGTGGGCATCGGTGCCCTGCTGGGCGCGCTCGCCGGGCCGGTGGGCGTGGCGTTCGGTGCGGCAGAGGGCGCCGTGCTCGGTGCTACGGCGGGTGCCGTGATCGGTGGACTTGTGGATATGAACCGCTCCGACACCCGCGATCAGGCGGAAGTCGAGACCGGTTTCGTGCTTGGCCGCGGCAAATCCGCCGTGATTGCCGACATCAGCGAAGACGCGATGTCAGCCGTTGACACGCGGATGAAGAAACTGGGCGGCACCATGCATCGGCGCTCCAAGAGCAGTCTGGAGAACGATGCCGCGGTCGAAGGCGGGTTGTTCCCCTACGACGACTATCTTTATCCCTACGAATATGTCCCGAGCCGCTATCCCGCCTATTACGCGTGGTAACGGACTTGGACTGCGGATGACCTGCGCGTCAGATACCTGAAAGGCCATCATGGCGCACTTGCCGGCGGAGCAGCGCAACGCGCTGCCCGCCTCCGCCTTCGGCCTGCCGCACAATCGGACCTATCCGATGCCGGACGCCAGCCATGCCCGGAATGCAAAGGCGCGCGCCGCCGAAGAATTCAATCTCGGCAATTTGTCAGCGGCCGAAAAGGCACAGATCGACCGCATGGCGGACAAGATTATCGGCGGCGGATGAGGCGCCGGGGGCTCCCTCATCTTCGACGCGCTCACATTCCTGTCTCAAGCGGACACGAAGGTCTGCCCGGTGCGGCGCGTACGGCGTTGTTGCGCCACGCGCGGATTGAACCGCGCCGGGTAAACGAACCCATACTTCTCCGGCACCAGCCAAGCGATCACGACGTCGTTTCTAGACGGTTATGAGTTCGGTATGACCAAAGCCCTTGCTGTAGTCGAGCACGGAAATCACCAGCGGGGTGATGTGGAAGATGCGAACCTGTTCCGGCGTTGGCATTGGCATTTGCAGCGGTGGGCTGTCCGGATATTTGCGCGGCATCAGAGCGATCAGCCTCGCCACCTCGGCCGG
>CAIPHQ010000079.1 GCA_903864895.1 uncultured Rhodospirillales bacterium | reverse complement strand
ATACGCTGCAGGTGGAGAACCGCGCCAAGTTCCAGTCCGACCTGAAGGCGGACGGGGTGCCGACCGCCGTCTATTACCCCATCCCGCTATCCAAGCAGAAAGCCTATGCCCGCTACCCGAGCGCGCCGACGCCGGTCAGCGAAGGGCTGGCGGGGAAGGTGGTAAGCCTGCCGATGTACCCCTATCTGGACAAGGCCACGCAGGATCGCGTCATAGCCGCGGTTCTGAAAAGCACGGGCTGACGTGCCCGCTAATAGGCGCCGTTGCGGTGGCTGAGCACGACGCGGATGGTCCGCAGCATGATCACGATGTCGTACCACATGGACCAGTTCTTGATGTACCACTCGTCATACATCACCCGGTCGCGGAAGGTGGTATGGCTGCGGCCGCTGATCTGCCACAGGCCGGTGATGCCCGGCGAGACGCGCTTGTAGAGTTCGATGGCGGTGCCGTAGGCGGGAATTTCGCGCGGCAGCAGCGGGCGCGGCCCGGTCAGGCTCATCCGGCCGACCAGCACATTCACCAGCTGCGGCAGTTCGTCCAGGCTGGTGCGCCGCAGCCAGCGGCCGATGCGGGAGACGCGCGGATCGTCGGCCAGCTTGAAATTATTGGCGCGGTATTTCTCGATCATCTCGGGATGGCTTTTTTCCCATTCGCTCATGATGCGTTCGGCGTCCATCTGCATAGTGCGGAACTTGATGCAGGAAAATTCCCGGCCATGGCGGCCGACCCGGGTTTGAATGAAAAAGGCCGGTCCCGGCGAATCGCGCCGGATCAGGATGACCAGGGCCGCGAACACGGGCAGGCAAAGGACGAGCAGGATCGCCGATCCCAGAATATCCACAATGCGCTTCATCAGGCGGCTGGGCATGCGTGACAGGTTGTTTCGCATCTGGAGCAGGACAATGTCCTTGCCGAAAAAGACATTGGTGCTCATGCCGAACAGCGGCAGGCGCCGGAAGGGCGGTATCACAGTGATGTCGAAGTTCAGCCCGATCAGATGCTGCATGATTTCGCTCATGCGCGGCAGATCGTCCATCGCCAGAACCGCCTGGGTGCAGTCGGTATTGGCGGCCAGCCGGGCGATCGCGGTGGGATCGGCGATGGCCGAAAGCCTGCGGTCACCCAGTGCGATTTCGGGTTCGTGCCCATCCGTCAGCACGACGTGGCGCACCTCAAAGCCCAGGCCGGTGGAATTGTCGAGCGCGTCTACCACTTCGGCGATCTGGTCGCCGCCGCCGATCAGAATGGTGCGGATTTTCCAAAGTCCGAGGCGGCTGAGAATCCGCTTGGTGGCCTGGCGCGCCACCGGGATGGCAGGCAGCAGCAGCAGCCACATCACCGCAACCAGAACCCAGGGATAGGTCTGGTGCATCAGGAACTGGAAGAGAAGATCCAGGCTGGCGATCACCAGCAGCGCCGAGGTGGAACGGCGCGTCGTGTCCCAGAAGGGCACCCGCTTGCCGTAATCGCCAGCCAGGTAGCGCACCACGATGAAAAAGAAAACCAGCAGCGAATATTCGTCAAGCACCGGGCCATTGCGGCTGGCGCCGTGAAACAGCATGAAGGCCGGCATGTGGCGCCCGGACCGGAAGACCAGGCCGGCCAGGGCAAAGATCGCCGCGTCCGACAGCATCAGGATGATGGTTGCCGCCCAATGCCGCGCCACGCGCACTGGCGCAGGGCTGCGCATGTCACCGGCAAGGGCGATTGCGGACGGCTTGTTCATGGCGTTGGTCGGTCCCGGGTAACCCTTTTATCGGACATGGATTTTCCCCCTGCCCCTCCGGGGGCACTTTAGCCATTTCCGCTGTTGAGCGTCTATATTGGCCAGCCCGAAGGAGCAAGCTTCCCCGCCGGGATTGTCCTATTACCAGGGTTCCATGAAGCGCCAGGATTTTGATTTTGTCTTGCCGGAGGGACTGATTGCCCTGCGCCCGGCCCCGGAGCGGGAGGCCGCAAGGCTGCTGGTGGTCCATCCCGATGGCAGTCTGGAGCACCGCAAGTTCCGGGATCTGGCGGATTATCTCAGCCCACCCGACATTTTGGTGGTAAATGACAGCCGGGTTCTGCCTGCGCAATTGCTGGGAGTCCGCCTGCCGCGCCAGGATGGCGGGCCCAGCGCCGGGATCGCCCTGACCCTGCACACAAGGCTGGATCCGGACCGCTACCGGGCCTTTGCCAAGCCGGCCAGGCGTCTGCGGGCCGGCGACAGGCTGGCCCTGGGCGAGGGGCTGACGGCCCTGGTCGAGGGGCGGTCCGAAGCCGAGATTTCGCTCAAATTCGACCTGGCGGGGGCGGCCCTGGACCGGTTGCTGGAACGGGAAGGGTATATGCCCCTGCCGCCCTATATCGCCAGCCGGCGCCCTGCCGACGTACAGGACCGTACCGACTATCAGACCGTCTATGCCGACCGGAGCGGCTCGGTGGCGGCGCCGACGGCGGGTCTGCATTTCAGCGATGTGCTTCTGGACCGGTTGGCGCAGAGAGGCATCGGCCGAGCCGATGTCACCTTGCATGTCGGGCCCGGCACTTTTCTGCCGGTCACGGTGGAGGATCCGGCGCAGCACAAGATGCATCCCGAATGGGCCGAGATCAGCAGCGCCGCCGCCGCCCGCGTCAACGCGGCGCGCCGCGCGGGCGGGCGCATCGCCGCGGTCGGTACCACCGCGCTGCGGACGTTGGAAAGCGCCGCCGGTCCGGACGGGGAGGTGCGCGCGTTCCAGGGTGAGACCGATATTTTCATCACGCCGGGCCATGTCTTTCGCACCGCGGAGCTGCTGGTCACCAATTTTCACCTGCCCGGTTCGACCCTGTTCATGCTGGTTTGCGCCTTCAGCGGCACGGCCGTGATGCAGCGCGCCTATGCCGAGGCCATCGCTTCAGGCTATCGCTTCTATTCCTATGGCGATGCTTGTTTGCTATTGCGGGCGCGATGAGCGGCTTCGAATATGAATTGCAGGGGGCGGATGGCGCAGCACGCCAGGGCGTGATCTGCACACCGCGCGGCGACATCCGTACGCCCGCCTTCATGCCGGTGGGCACGGCGGGCACCGTCAAGGCGATGCTGCCGCAAAGCGTGCGCCAGACCGGCGCCGATGTTCTCTTGGGCAACACTTATCACTTAATGTTGCGGCCGGGCGCGGAGCGGGTGGCGCGGCTGGGGGGGCTGCACAAATTCATGGATTGGCACCAGCCGATCCTGACCGACTCCGGCGGCTTTCAGGTGATGTCCCTGTCGGCGCTGCGCAAAATCAGCGAAGACGGCGTGCGCTTCCAATCGCATATAGACGGCCATGAGGAGTTTCTGTCGCCGGAACGGGCAATGGAAATCCAACGATTGCTGGGCGCCGACATTCAGATGGTGCTGGACGAATGTCCCGCCCTGCCGGCGGAAAAGAAAGTGATTGAGACTTCGCTGGCGCTCTCCATGCGCTGGGCGAAAAGGGCGAAGGCAGCGTTCGGCGAGCAAACGGATCAGGAAAAGATTGGCCGTGCCTGTTTTGGCATCGTGCAGGGGGGCACCTTCGCGGATTTGCGCGTGCGTTCGGCGGAGGCGCTGCGGCAGATCGGTTTTGACGGCTATGCCGTGGGCGGCCTGGCGGTGGGGGAGGGACAAGCCGCCATGTTCGAGACGTTGGAGGCCACAGTGCCGCATCTGCCCGCGGGCCAGCCGCGCTATCTCATGGGCGTGGGCAAGCCGGACGATATTGTCGGCGCTGTGGCGCGCGGCATCGACATGTTCGATTGCGTGCTACCGACGCGTTCGGGCCGCAATGGCCAGGCCTTCACCTGGGATGGCCCGCTGAATCTGAAAAATGCCCGCCATGCCGAGGATGGGGAGCCGCTCGATCCCAAATGCGGCTGTCCCGCCTGCCGCCAGTTCAGCCGCGCCTATCTGCACCATACCGTCAAGGCCGGCGAGATCATCGCCGCCATGTTGCTGACCTGGCACAATCTGACCTTCTACCAGGACCTTATGGCGGGGCTGCGCGCGGCAATTGCCGGGGGCGATCTGGCGGGGTTCGTGGCACGGTTTCGTGCGCGGTACGGTGCCGGGAATGAACCCACACAGGACGTCGTAAGTATCTGAAACTGAGCAATCTAACTTGGCCACGGGGCAGTTCCAGCGAGGGCTTTGGAACGTTGTTGACCCGCAACTCTCCCCCATATGGTCCGCTGCTCCTGCCCCGGCGGGGACCTTGGTGGAGCCCATAACTCAGCGGTAGAGTATCTGACTTCTAAATTTCGATGTGCACAATTCGACGTGCACAGTGCTGAGCGCTCCTGCACACCACTGCTCGCGAAAAAGATCGCAAGCCTTTGCGCCAAAAGTCTTTCAACATTTATCCACAGCTTCATTTGGAAGCAGCGATGTGCGGTGACGTGCAAGTAAGCGCAGTCGCAAAACACAGGAATGACACAACAAGGTTGGCGGCGTACGACAGCGATGGAGGCGTGAACACGACACTATTGAAAGCGCGAAAGAATGAACCGTTTGCCGAAGGTAACTTGGAACGGCCCCCTGAGTATTTGTCCCTAATCAGAAGGCAGATTTGACGCATGCTGTGGCTCATGCACCGGCGTGCTGGCCGCCTGCGATTCTGCAGTTCTGGAGGCATTCATTGTGGCGCGCGATCATCACCGGATTGCCAACCGGATGCAGCAATCCCTCGACAAGGACAATGCACTGCCACTGCTTACCCAGACGAGCGTGGTATTGGATAAAGCTGGCAAACAGATCGGCGGCGGAAATATTTTGCCCTCTCCATATTTCTGAGTGATGAATATGGCGGCAAATCGCATGCGGGCTTGTGCAATTGAGTTGGGTTTCACGCCGGCTGCACGTCCTCGCCTATCTAATGGCAATTACGACCCGGCGCTTGCGCCTGTGCGGCATCTGACGACGGCGCTAATGCCGATAAAGAATCTGGAGCCGACTGCGCAAGATCTCGATGAATTGATGGCCAAGCGAAAAGCGATTAATAAGGTGTGTCCGAACGGCACTAATTGTGCTGCATCCAAATTCCGAGTTTTCGGTGCTGTCCAAGGTCGGGGGCACTTAGCACACTTGACACTAATTCGATAAGTTCAATTATCGCTCCTATGGCCGCCCCGAAACACCGTCCGTACCGTCCGCACCGTCCGCGTGGCAGCCACCAGCCCCAAAGAGTGCCATCTGCTCCGCCGCCGCGGGCCGCACATTCATACGCCGCCGCCGCTTGGGAACGGCTTCCCCAACCT
>CAIPHQ010000078.1 GCA_903864895.1 uncultured Rhodospirillales bacterium | reverse complement strand
TCCACCCCGCGCAGCATCCCCACCGCGCCCGCCAGCCCGCCCAGCAGCAGCAGCACCTTCATGCCGCCGCTGGCGCGCGCGATGGTATCGGCCACGTCCTTCTGCTGCTCACGCATCTCCATCAGCAGCGCGTGAACGCTGGCCAGGCGCTCCTCCAGCCTGGCCACGCGTTCTTCCAATCCACCCGGTTCCACGCTCACATCTCGGTGGCGAGGAACACGGCCGACGCATTCACCGTGACCGACACCGGCGGCGTGATGGTGACGGACAGGCCCTTGTTGGTGTTGTCCGCTGCAATCGCGATACTGGCGGTGGACAATGTGCTGTCCGCCGACGTGGGCGCGATGCCGCTCGCACCGGGGCTGGTGACGGTGACGGTCCCGGCGCTGTTCTTGAACAGCACCGGAATGCTCCAGTACGCGCCATCGCCGTTGGCGACGTTGCGGGCTGATACGGTCAGCGTGCCCGCAATCACGTGGTTGCTGCGGATCGGGATGGAGTTCGCCGAACCCGCCGCCGCGCCGTCGCTGGTCATGCGCGTGGCGGTGGCCACCGAGGATACATACAGCGTGCTCACGCCCCACTGGTTGCCCACGGTATTGGCGTTGGCCGAGAACACGAGTTTGCCGTAGGCACCGCCATCATTGGCAAACTGCCCCAGCGCCACGCTGCCCTGCCCGGTGGCGGTGCTGCCCTGGCCTGCGGCAAGGCTGTAGTTACCGCCTGCGGTGTTGCCCGATCCGCCCGGCACTGCCGCATAGGCGCCACTGGCCACCTGCGCGGCCGTGGCGCGGGCCTGCTGCCAATCCACGCTGTATTGCCCGCGCTGGTTGCCGCCGCTGGCCGCCGCATTGGACACGGCGGCGGCAATATACCCCGCCCCCGCCGGGGCCAGCACCATCGGGATGTTGGTGTTGGCACCGCTGTTGGCCAGCACCACCGGATGATACCCGCCCGCATCGGCCAGTTGCGACACCGTCACCACCGAGCCCGCACTGCCCGCCACCAGCGCCACCGGAGACACGGTGCCGCCATTGATGGTGCCGAGGTTGGACACCACGCCCTGCAAGGCAATCGCGTTGAAATCGGTGGTGGCCAGCACAACATTCGTGCCATCCGCCACCACTTCGGCGGTGTAGCCCTGATCGACAACGATGCCGCTGCCCGCTGCGGTTTTCACCGTCAGCGTGAACGCGCCCGTGGTGCGGTTGGCCAGCGTCCACACGCCGCTGCCGGGCACCACAAATGTTGCGGCACTGGTCAATGCGCCAGTCGCAATCAGCACCGGCGCGCCGTATTGCGCCGCCGTCAGCGTGGTGCTGCCGCCGGTGGTGGCAATCGAACTCGCGGCGGCGGTCGCCTGATACACGAACGCCGTGGTGGCCAGCCTGGTTGAATTGTCCGCCGCCGCCTGCGTGGCCGCCGTGGCGGTGCCGCTGAACGCCACCGTGCCCGCAATAGTGCCACCGGCGTTGGACACCGGGGTGTAACCCAGCGCGCCGGTCACATCGGCGCTGGCCAACGTGACCGCCCCGGTGCGCCCGAACACGCTCTGCACCGGCGCTGCCGCAGCAGCCGCAGTGCTGAACCCGGCAATGTCCGCCGTGCCCAGCGTCACCGCGCCGGTGCGCCCGGCCACTGCCGTCACCGGCACGCTGGTCAGAAAGCCGCTGTCATTGGCCAGTTGCGACACCCGCGTGGGCAGGTCGCTGGCCAGCGCCACGCTGGCGCCGTTCACCTGCAACTGCGTGGATGTCGCGGTCAGGTTCACCGCGCCGCCGAAGCTGATGGCCTGCGTGCCGCCCACCAGCACGGCGGCGTTGTCGTCAAACACCGCCTTGTCGGTGCGCAACCCGTGCAGGAAGCTGCCGCGCGCCTCCAGCGGCGCATGCGGCCACACGGTGCGGTCGGTGGCATTGCCCGCGCCGCCGATGAAGATGCCGCGCCCCTGCGGTGCGATGCTGTCCGGCGCAGCCATGAACACGCTTTGCGACGCCGCGGACATGCCGCCCGGCTGATACGTGCCGGGCTGGATGCCCAGCGTTTGCAGCGGTGTGCCCTGCACATTGGCCAGCGTCAGCGTGCCGCCCGCCGTGTTGCGGATCAGCAGGCCCTGATTGCTGCCCGCCCCCTTGGCCACCACCGCCACCACGGCGGGCGGCGTGCTCAGCATGGCGTTGCCCGCGCTGAAGAACCCGGCGGCCACCAGTGCCGACTGGATCGAGGACGCCACATCGGCCACCCAGCCAGTGCCCGCACCGCCGTTCAGTTGCACGGTCACCGGCCCGTACGTGGTGCCGTTCAAATCGGTCGCGGCAATCGAAACCCTGTCCGTCGTCTGGCAGACCGGCGAGGTCAATTCGCCCGCCGCACTGGCAAACCCCTTGGGCGGCGTCGGCGGCCAGAACTGGCCTGCCACCAGCCCCAGCTTGCCCAGCGTGGTGTAACCGCTGGGCTGGGAGATCAGGAACCCGCCGGGGTTCTGCGGCACCCAGCAGGTCAGCACCAGATTGCCGTTGGCAACCGTGTCCGCCTTCACGCCGATGATGTTGGCCGCTGTGATCGCCGCCACCACATCGGCCATGCTGCCGGTGCCGCCCACCGTCACCACGGTGCCGTTCAGCGTCAGCTTGTCACCGGGCAGGCAACTGCCGCTGCCGCCAAACACCACCACGGTGGAATCGCGCGGCGTGCTGTAGGATTGCGCGGCAATGCCCAGCGTGCCCAGCGCCGTGCCGCCCAGCGTCAGCGTGCCCAGGTCCATCGCCGCCGTGCCGAAAATCACCAGCCGGTTGACCACCCCGCCCCAGCGCGCCACGGAGGCCCGCACCGGGGCCACGCCCGCCGCGTTGATCGCCGCCGCCACGGACGCCAGGTCGCCATGCGCGCCGTCCGGGTTCAGCGTGACGGTGGTGGCCACCGGCAGCGCCACGCCGCCGCCGGTGAAACTCACCGAAGGCGCGGTGATGTAGCCGCTCCCGGCGCTGGTGATGGCAACACCCACCACGCTGCCGCCCAGCATGGTGGCCGTGCCCGCCGCGCCGGTCCCGCCGCCGCCGCTAAACACCACCGTGGGGGCCGAGGTGTAGAGGCCGCCACCCGCCGTCACGCTCACGCTGCCCACACCGCTGCCGGACAGGCTCGACGTGGCCTTGGCGGTGGCGTCAAACGTGATGACAATCGTGCTGTTCTGCGCCACCGGCCCCGGATTGCCGGTGGAAAACACCGCCGGATAGGCGGGCCAGCGCTGGTTCAGCCCGCCGGTGGTGCCATCGAACGAGCCCACCGAGCCATAGCTGAACAGGATGTTGCCGCCGTAATTGCCGTTCTGCCCCCACGGGTCGATGGACATGCCCTGCACGGCGGTGCCCTGCCCCGCCTTCCAGGTCCAGCCCTGCTCCGGCCCGTTGTTCACCACGTCAAACTCGGAATGCTCGGCCGAGGCGCTGACATGCGCGCGCTGCGCGCTGTCCTCGTCGTAGGTTGTGCCGGTAATCACCTCCCAATGGCCCCAGCCGGAGGAATTGTCATACAGATGCGGCCAGGCGAAGATGTTCTGCTCGGCAATGTCGATGCCGCTGACATATTTTCCGTAGTAGTTGTAGTTGGCGTAATTGCGGTTCCACGCCACGCGCGATGCCGCGCTGTTGCTGGGCGTGTTCTGGATGATATCGGTGCGGAACGCCAGATTCTGCGGCGATCCCACAGCCGGGTTGAAGCCAAACCAGCCGCCGCCGCCCGCCCACAGGCTGTATGGCCCCTGGCGGCTCTCCACGCGCGACACGCCCAGCCCGCCGCTGCCGGTGATGGACGCGCCGTCCATGAACTCGAACGCAATGGTCCGCCCGCCGGGCTGGTTCAGAAAGCTGTTCAGCCGGTAGGTGCCGGCGGGGACAAGGATGCGCGCGGTGCCGCCATTGGCCACCGCATTCATCGCCGCCACGAAGGCGGGCGCGCTGTCCGCCACACCGGAGGGATCAGCCCCATAATCCAGCACGTTCAGGCTGTCCGCCGCCCGCGCCGCCAATGTGCGCGCGGTGCTGCTGCCACTGCGCGTCACCACGGCCGCGGAGGCATCCGCCCCGGCCACGCTGCCGCCGGTAATGGCCACCGCATTGGCGTTCTGGCTGGCGATGCTGCCCAAAGCGGGCAGGCCGGTCAGGTCGCTGTAATGCCCGCCGGTCGCCACCGGGGCCAGTGTGGCTGCCTGCGCGTAGCCCGCCGGGTTGGCGGCGCTGTATGGCGTGTAACCCAGCGCCGAAATCACATCCGCCGGCGCCATCGCCCCACCTGCCGTCACCAGCCCCTTGGCGTTCACCGAGACCTTGGAATAGGTGCCGGGCGTGGCCACCGGGGCCAGCGTGGTGATGATGGTGCCGTTGCCCGACCCGGTCACGTCGCCGGTGAGCGTAATCGGCGCCACCGTCGCGGCCAGCACCTGGGCCACGCTGGCAGACACGCTGGTGCCAGACTGGTCCAGCATCACCTCATCGGTGGCATTCACCTGGACCGCCTGCGGCAATTGCTGAATGGTCGGCATTGCGCACTCCTGACTAGAGCAGAAATAAAAACGGCGGGGACTGACCCCGCCGTGCGTGATTGCATTTGCTTTTCCCCTCCGCCCGCTTGCGGGGGGAGAGGGGGAACTATCCCCCTACCAGAATCGGATTCCCGTTCTGGTCCGTCACCACCGTGCCGTCCTCGGCGGTCAGCGGCACCGGCGCGGGCAGCACGGCCGCCAGTTGCTGCACCGGCAGCAGCACGGTGCGCCCGATCACCCGGCCCTTCAGCGTGGCGAGCGAGACCTGCACCGCATACGTCGTGCCCGCCTGCCCGCCCGACAGCCACAGCACCGCCACCGCGCCATCCGCCGCCACCCGGCCCAGTTGCACATCCAGCGGAGAGGCCGCGGGCACGATGGTCACACCCACGCTCGCCACCTGATCGGTGGGGTCGCCCGCCAGCAGGGCGGCGGCGTCGATTTCATAGTCCAGCACATCACCGGGGTCTTTGGCGGGCCACGCCAGCGGCGCGATGTCGCTGGCCAGCACACCGCGCGGCAGCGGCAACGCCCCATCCAGCACCACGCAGCGCGCCGAGGCGGGCCGCCAGACCTGAGAGACGGCAATCGGCATGGTCTGCTCCTGCGAAAAGGGGGGCTGCTACACCAGTGCGGCAACCTGCGCCGCCAGTGCCGCCAGTTGCGCCTGCACCTGTGCGGCCGTGGGCGGCGCGGCGGGCGGCTGCGGCTCGGGCGGCAGGAACACCCCCTCCACATGCCGGAAGCCCTCGGCCACCGCCTGCCCGGTGGCCTCCACCCAGACCAGCGCCGGGTGAAACAGGTCCGCTATCTCGCGCTCGGTGGCGAAGACTTCGGCGACGATGCCGTTTTCAATGCGTGCAAACAGTTTCATGGCTCAATACTCCACAATTACCAGCCCGCCGCCGCCCGCGCCGCCGCCCGTGTTGGGCGCACCGCCGCCGCCGCCACCGCCGAAGCCCAGCGCATTGGCCCCCGGCGCACTGCCGCTGCCGCCCTTGCCATTGCCCGGCCCCGCGCCGTCACCCCCGCGGCTGGACGCCGGATAGGCATCGCCGCCATAGCCGCCGTAAAAATACACCGAAGCCCCGCTGACCGTGCCACCCGCGCCGCCCTGCGGCACGCCGCCGCCGGTGCCACCGCCGCCACCTGCGCCGCCGGTGGCCGAGCAATACGGGCCAAAGCTGCTGCTGCCGCCCGAACCGCCGGTGGCCGCCCCGCCGCCCGGCAGGCCCGCCGCCCCCACTGTGACGGCCACGGAAGCCCCCGGCGTCAGCCCGGCAATCCAGTGCTCACCCCGCCCGCCCGCGCCGCCACCGCCGCCCGGCTGGCTGCTGTGCCACCCGCCCGCGCCGCCGCCGCCGATCACGGTGGCGCGCACCCGCGTGACCCCCGGCGGCACCACGAACGCCGCACTGCTGGTATAGGCGGTGGCGAAACTGTAGCCGGGCCGCAGATCGGGCAGTTTCCACACCGTCTGGCGCAACGCGGCATTTGCCACGATGTCTGCCGGATTGATCTGCGTGGTGCCGTTGTTCACCACGATACTGGCCAGTGCGACGAAACCGGGGTCCACCGGCGGCGTAATCTGCGAGCCCGCAGGCGCCGCCGCCCCGGCTTTCAGCTGCACCGCAACCCGCTGCGCCCGCAGCGTGGCCTGCGCCGCGCCGCTGTTGGATGGCCCCAGATACGGCATCGCCGGATTGGCCGCGTTGTAATACGGCAGCACCACCGGGTTCAGGTCCGTCTCACTGAATCCGGCCTGCACCAGATACCCCACCGCATACCCCGCCGGCAGCGGCGCGCTCAACGTCAGCGTCACCGGCTGCAACAGGCTCGCCATCTTCACGATGCTGCCCGCCGTGTCAGCCGCCAGTGAGCCATAGCCTGTGGCATCCACCGCCCCGAACGCCGTGATGCTGCCCGCCGCCACCGTGATGCTCATCGACGCCGGCGTGGCCGCCGCCACCGCCAGCCCATCCACCACAGTGGAAGTCCCCAGCGCCGCCGCAATCACGCCGTGCAGCGCGGTCATGGCATTGCGGTTGGTGTTCAACAAATCGGAATCGAGCGGAATCGCGCCCGGATAGACGATGATTCGGTCCATCATGTCCTCGATGTGGGAAGGAGGAAGGAGTTGATCCGCAGATGCACGCTGATGAATTTCAATACCCGCGCATCGCGTTCTACTTATGCCCAGCGCTCATCTGCGGCTTCTGCGGACAACCAGCCGTGCTGTCAGTTCGCAATCCGCGTCCAGGCCGCCGCCGCCACCGGCATCGTGCTGGCAATCGCCGCCAGAATATCGGCATCCGACACCTGGCTCTGCACCATCGCCGGGCTGACATATTGCAGCGCGCCCGCGCCGAAACCGCCCGCGCCGCTGCCATAGCCACCTGCCAGCGGCACGCCGGAGATAGTCGGGCGATACGCGGTCACGAAACACTGAAACGGCAGCGCCAGACTGCCCCATCCGCCCGCCGCGCCGTAGCCGAGTGCCATGCCCCAGGCCCCGGTATCGGCGGGACGGGCCGGTTCAAAAATCACCGGTGCCCGCCCGGTCAGCGCCAGCAACTCGCTGGCCAGCGCGGCGCGCGTGGCCCGCGGGCGCAGCAATTCGTGCTGGATGCGCGCGCGAAACGCCGCATCCGCCTCGCCGAACCGGCGCGGCAGGCTTGCCGCGAAAAAATCGCCCGCGATCAGGTCCAGAAAACTGTCGCTGGCCGTTGCAATGCGCGTCTGCACCTTCGCATAGCCGAGCATGGCATACAGCCACGCCCAGCCCTCGCTCAGCCCGCCCAGCAGCGCCGTCAGCAACGGCGCGCTGCCGGCAAACCAGCGCAGCGGCAGCAACGCCTGCAAGCGCGCGATGAAATCCGCCATGCTGCCAATCATCTCAGGCCACCGTCACGCTGCCGCATTTCACCACGCCGCCCGCGCCGGGCACCACATCTGCCGTGCCGCCGTTCAGCAGCACGCCGGTCACGTTGGCCACCTGCGCCGAGGCGTCATACGCCACCTGCGCCAGCCGGGACCACGGCAGCGCCGCCCCCACCGGCAATGCATTCACAAACCCCGTGATGGCAGCCGCAACACTGGCCGCCACCGCGGCGTGCGCCGCCCCGGCTGCCGTGGTGATGCTCATCGCCACTGTCACCGTGGCAACGCCCGGTGCCACCACCGTCCACACACTGCCCAGTGGCCGCACCGGCTCAATCGCCGCCGCCACCGCACCCAGCAGCGCGGGCGGAGGTGCCCCGGTGCCGTTGTCCACCGTCACCACGAAACAGCCGGGCTGATACACGGCGCCGTTGCTGTTTTCCCGAATGCTGAACTGCAACCCCTGCTGCACGCTGGCCACCGCGAAGCTGATCGCCCCGGTGGTGGCCTTCGACAGGCTGCTGATGTAGCTGGCAAACCGCGCCCGCAGGGCCGCATCACTCTCCGCATCCAGCCCACCCGCCAGGGCCGCCGCATTGCTGACGGTATCCACACCCGGCACGGCGGAGGCGAGCAACCCGATGGCGCCCGCCTGCACATTCCCCGCACTGCCCGAAGCCACCGCCTGCACCTTCACGCTCACCGCCGCCACACCCGCCGCCAGCACAAACCCGCCCTGCGCCGCACTCCAGGCCGGGTTCGCGGCATCTGCCGTCACGGCAAAACTCTGCGACCCGTCAGCGGTTTTCACCATCGCGCCCACCGGCACCAAGGCCGCAGCCACCGGCGTGAAGCGCGCGAACGTCACGGTGCCCGCGCTGGCACTGGCCGGCAGCCGGGCCAGCGAAAAATCCGCCATCCAGCTATCAAGGTCTGCCCCGCTGCTGGTGGCCGCCCGCGTGGTCTGCAACACCTGCAAGATCAGCCATTGCAGCCACAGGCCCAGCCCCGCATTGGCCTCCAGC
Organism: uncultured Rhodospirillales bacterium; assembly: GCA_903864895.1. Classification (GTDB taxonomy): domain Bacteria; phylum Pseudomonadota; class Alphaproteobacteria; order Acetobacterales; family Acetobacteraceae; genus CAIPHQ01. The sequence continues at coordinate 149 of CAIPHQ010000078.1, read as the reverse complement.
ACCGCGCGAAGCACCGATCCCACGGTCAGATCCAGCGCCGTCTGCGCGGCACCCTGCACGGCGGCGGCGGCGGAGGCCACAATGCTGTCAAACGTGCGAAGTTGCAGTTGCATGGTCTAGCTTTCCCCCACGCTAAAACTCAGCACCTG
>CAIPHQ010000077.1 GCA_903864895.1 uncultured Rhodospirillales bacterium | reverse complement strand
GGCCGCGCGCTTCGCCTTTCATGCCCCGCTGATCTGGGCCGACGAACTCGCCAGCATCCTGTTCCTGTGGCTGGCCATGCTGGGCAGCGTGATCGCGGTGCAGCGCGGCGAGCACATGCGGCTGACCGTCATGGCCGCCCGCTTGCCGCCCGCTTGGCGTGGGACCGCCGAGGCCCTGGCACTGCTGCTGCCCGCCCTGTTGCTCGCGCTGCTGCTGCCCTCCGCGCACGGCTATGCGCAGGACGAGTGGTTCATCGAGACCCCGGCGCTGGGCTGGCCCAACGCCGTCCGCGCCGCGGCCCTGCCGGTGGGCTTTGCGGTCATGCTGGCCAGCGCCGTGCTGCGGATGGCGCGCCTGACGTGGCGCGGCCTGCTGGCGGGCGCGCTTGCCGTGGCCGCGCTGGCCGCCGGGTTCTGGCTGGCGCTGCCGCTGTTCGCCGGGCTGGGCCAGTGGAATCTGGCGCTGTTTTTCGGCCTGCTGCTGGGCGGCGGTGTCGTGCTGGGCGTGCCCATCGGGGCCTGCTTTGCCCTGGCCACCGTGGCCTATCTGACCGCCACCACCTCCACCCCGCTTTCCGTCGTGGTCTCCCGCATGGACGAGGGCATGAGCGGGCTGATCCTGCTGGCGGTGCCGCTGTTCGTGTTTCTGGGCGCGCTGGTGGAAATGACCGGGCTGGCAGCTGCGATGGTGCGGTTTCTGGCCGCGCTGCTGGGCCATGTGCGCGGGGGCTTAAGTTTCGTGCTGCTCGGCGCGATGTATCTGGTCTCCGGCATCAGCGGCGCGAAGGCTGCCGACATGGCGGCCGTGGCCCCGGTGCTGTTCCCGGAAATGCGCCGGCGCGGCGGTGAGGATGGCGAGATGGTCAGCTTGCTGGCCGCCGCAGGGGCGATGAGCGAGACCATCCCGCCGAGCCTTGTGCTGATCACCATCGGGTCCGTCACTGGCGTTTCCATTGCCGCCCTGTTCACCGGCGGCCTGTTGCCCGCGCTGGTTCTGGCGCTGGCGCTGGCGGCCGTGGCGTGGCGGCGCGCCGGGCGTGATACCGCCCGCCCGCCCCGCGCGCCGGCCCGCGCGATGCTGCGCGCCGGATTGCTGGCATTGCCCGCGCTCGCATTGCCGGTGCTGATCCGCTTCGCCGTGGTGCGCGGCGTGGCAACCGCCACCGAGGTCAGCACCATCGGCGTGCTGTACACCGCGCTGGCGGGGCTGCTGCTGTACCGGAAGTTCGACTGGCGGCGGCTGTACCCGATGCTGGTGGACACCGCCTGCCTGTCCGGCGCCATCCTGTTCATCATTGGTGCTGCCACCGCGATGGCGTGGGCGCTGACCCAATCCGGCTTTTCCACTGCGCTGGCGCACGCCATGGCCGGGGTGCCCGGCGGCGGCTGGGGATTTCTGGCCGTCAGCATCGTGGCCTTCACCGTGCTGGGCAGCGTGCTGGAAGGGATTCCCGCCATCGTGCTGTTTGGCCCGTTGCTGTTCCCCATCGCCCGTGCGCTGGGCGTGAACGACGTGCACTATGCCATGGTGGTGGTGCTGGCGATGGGCCTTGGCCTGTTCGCGCCGCCGTTCGGCGTGGGCTACTACGCCGCCTGCGCAATCGGCAAGGTCAGCCCCGATGCAGGCATGCGGCGCATTTGGCCGTATCTGGGCGCACTGGCGCTGGGCCTGCTGGCGGTGGCGGCGGTGCCGTGGCTCAGCACCGGCTTTCTGGGGTAAGCGGCCCTACAGCGTCAGCACATGATGCTGGGTGCGATGGGCGGCGATGAAGTCCCAGTCATAGGTCACGCCCAGCCCCGGACCGTCGGGCACGGCCACAGTACCGTCGGCGGCCAGCGCGTCAACGTTGTCGGAATAGCCGCAGGCATAGACCGGCGGCACGATGTTGCGCATGTCCGGGCCGATCAGCGCCATTTCGTAGAAATGCGTGTTCGGCGTCGCCGCCATGATGGCGCGGTGCGCCGGGCCGCAGGCGTGGTACTGCACATCAAGCCCCAGCGACTGGCACAGATGCGCGATCTTCAGCGCGCCGGTGATGCCCATGTCGTATTCCGGGTCGGCGTGCACGATGTCCCCGCCGCCCGCGATCAGGAACGCCGCCTTGGCTTCCAGCCCGCGCACATGCTCACACACCAGCAGCGGCGTGCGCAGACGCTCGCGCAGGCGCTTGTGGCCTTCCACCGCGCCGCCGGTGTCGCGATACGGGTCCTCATACCAGAAATACCCGGCCTCGTCGCAGGCGCGGCCGACATACAGCGCGTCCATCCACGTCCGCAACTGCGATGCGGGGTCCAGCATCAGCGGATAATCGGCACCCACCGCCGCGCGCACGCCCAGCACGTTGGCCGCCTCGCGCCGCACATCGCCCGCGTGCCAGCCATGGATCTTGAACGCCGCGAAGCCCCGCGCCTTGCAGGCCTGCGCGTACTCGGCGAACGCCTGCGGGCTGTCCAGCCCGCCCGGCGCGTCCTGTCCGTGATAGGTGCTGGCATAGGTGGGCAACCGCTCGCGCCAGCCACCCAGCATCGCCGCCACTGACATGCCGCGCCGCCGCCCGGCCAGATCCCACAGCGCGATGTCGATCGGGCCGTGGCCCATATGGTCGTAGGCCCGCACCTCCCGCCGCAAATCCTGCCAGATGGCTTCGCGGTGATCCGGGTCGCGGCCCAGCAGATGCGGCGCCAGCATCAACGCCTGGGCGTAGGATGACGGCGTGCCGACCCAATGGGTCACATAGCCACCTGCGGCACCGTCATCGGTTTCAATCCGCACCGCCCAGCGCTGGGCGGCGAGCCTGCTGCCGCGCACGGCAATCACGTTGCCCACCCCGGCCGCGCCATGCGCGGGCAGGCCCAATCCTTCGACTTCGAACGTGAACTGGCTGAGTTCGACGCGGGCGATACGGGTCATGAACGGGCTCCGGCAGCACAAAACTAAGCCGCCCGCCACAAGCGGCTGTCAACGCCCGTGACGCAAACCGCATCAATGGCAGGACGTGTAATGCTTTGCATAGCCGCCCCGGCATGCTTGAGTGTCATCACTCGCCGGGCGCAACCACGCCCGAGCAGAGGCGAAAAAGAATAACAGGAGGGACTTCCATGGCGCTCAACACCCAAATTGCGTTCGGTCTTCGCAGCCTTGCCGTTGCCACCACCGCACTTGCCGCCGTTGCCTTCGCCCAGCCGGCCGCCGCCGAAGATGCGCCGGTGAAGGTGACCTTCATCCAGCATTGCTGCTCGGGTGCCACGTTCTTTCAGCCGATGCAGTTCGGCGCGGAACTGGCTGCCAAGACGTTCAACGTCAAGCTGACCTATGTGAACGCCGATGGCGACGCCGCGCGGCATGCCAACCTGATCGAGACGGCGATTGCCGACAAGCAGGACGCGGTGATCCCCACCATCACCGTGCCGGACGCGCTGAACGCGGCCGTGAAGAAGGCGCGCGATGCCGGCCTCGTGGTGATCGCCGAGAACATCGACCATCCGGATGGCGGCAAGGGCAACGCACGCGAAGCCTTCGTGGGCCAGGACTTCATCACCTCCGGCAAGATGATCGGCGACCGGATGATCAAGACCCACAACCTTACGGAAAAGGATTTCTGCCTGCTGCCGGTGGAATTCCCCGAACTGACCTACGCCGTGCGCCGCGCCGCCGGTGTGCAGCTTGCCCTGAAGACCAAGAACATCGGCAGTGAGATGATCGGCACCGGCACGGTGGATGCCGAGGCGCTGAGCACGATTTCGCAGGCCATTCTGGCCAACCCGAAGATCACCTGCATCATCGGTCTTGGCACCACGCCCACCACGGTGGCGCCGGATGCGGCGGCGGAAGCCGGGCGGCCTGGCATTCCGAACGGCGGCTTCGACACCAATCCGAAGATCATGAAGAACATCATGGAAGGCAAGACCACCGCCACCATGGACCAGCAGCCGTTCTGGCAGGGCTATCTGCCGGTCATGTTTGCCGCCTTCGAAGTGCGCTACGGCCTGCATCCGGCCGATTTCGACACCGGCAACAACCTGATCGACAAGGCCAACGGCCAGAAGGCGCTGCAATACGGCGGCACTTTCCGCTAACGCGGCGTTCGCGACACTGGGCGCGGCATTCGCCGCGCCCATCCGGATCATCGCGGGTGAATGAGATGGCATCGTGAGCACTCCTGCCGGCCCCACCAATGCCGAGCTTGCGGCGCTGCGCCGGCCTGCCGCGGGCAACCCCACGTGGCGGGCCGTGCGCAACTATCAGGCGATCAATATCGTCGTGCTGGTCACGCTGTTTCTGGGTTTCTGCACCGGCTACAGCCTGCTGTACCCGGACCAGCTGCGCTTCGCCTCATTGGGAAACCTGTCGGTACTGTCGCAACAGGTGCCGGTGACGGCGATTGTCGCCATTGGCGTGGGTTTGCTGATGATCGGCGGCGAGTTCGATATCGCGGTCGCGGGCACCTTCACCCTCGTGCCGTTCGTGGTCGCCATCACCTCCGCCGGAAGCTGGGGCTGGCCCATTGGCGTATCGCTGCTGGCGGGCTTGGCCGTGGCGCTGCTGATCGGCCTGATGAACGGCATGATCACCACGCGGCTGGGGATTCCCAGTTTCATCGCCACCCTGGGCACCATGTTCTTCATGCGCGGCGTGATCCGCTTCGTCTCGCTCAACCCCACCACCAAACAGCCCGACAATATCGCCTTCTTTCCCGGCGATGCGCTGAAGGCGCTGCTGGGCGGGCAGATCATCGGGCCGATCTATGCTCAGATGCTCTGGCTGATCGGTGTGGCCCTGATTGGCTATGCACTGCTCAACCGCCACCGTTTCGGCAACCACCTGCTGCTGACCGGCGGCAACCGGGATGCCGCAGTGGCGGTGGGTGTGCCGGTGCGCAACGTCAAAGTCACAGCCTTCATGCTCTGCGCCGTCACCGCAGGCTTCGCGGGCATATTGCAGGGCGTGCGGATCAATCAGGTCGAGCCGTCGTTCGCCACGATCAGCGGGCTGGAACTGAAGGCCATCGCCGCCGTGGTGGTGGGCGGCACCAGCCTGTTCGGCGGGCGCGGCGCCATTCTGGGCATCATTCTGGGCGCGGTGCTGATTGAAACGGTGGACAATATTCTGGTGCTGATCAGCGCGCCGGAGACCATCTTCAAGGGCTTCCTCGGCGCCACCACCATCCTTGCCGTGATCCTGAATACAGTCATCGGACGGAGGGCACGGCGATGACGTCCGAGAACGATTTGGCGTTGGCCGCTGGTCCGCCGAGCGCGGCAGACCGCTACCGCCGCGCATCGCGCTGGGCGCGGGTGCGGATGCATCCGGCGGGGCCGGTGGGCATCATGTTCAGTGGCCTGTTGCTGGGCTGCATCGTGATGGCGCTGCTGTTCCCGTCAGACTTCGTGTTTCTGGCGTCCGCCAACCTGAAGCTGATCCTGCGCACCGTGCCCAATTACGGCATGATCGCACTCGGCGTCGGCATTCTGCTGGTGGCGGGCGAATACGACCTGTCGGTGGGTGCGGTGTATGTGGTGACACCGTTCGCCATGGCGACGGCCTACACGCAGGGCTGGCCGCTGCCGCTGGCGATTGCGCTGGCGTTTGCCATTGCGGCGGGCATCGGGTTGCTGAACGGCCTGATCACGCTGGGCTTCGGCATCCCGTCGTTCATCACCACGCTCGGCATGCTGTTCATCGTGCGCACCAGCGCGCCGTTCATTGTCGGCTATGCGCGGTCGGTGAACTTTACCTCTCCGCCCTGGCTGAAAGACACGCTCACCGGCAGTCTCGGCCCGGTGCCGATGCCGTTCGTGTGGTTTCTGGTGCTTGCACTGGTGGCCTACGCCTTTCTGAACCGGCATCGCACCGGCAACCACGTGTTCGCGGTCGGCGGCGACCCGAAGGCGGCGCGGTTTGCGGGCATCAACGTGTTCCGCACCAAGCTGGTCGCGTTCATGCTGTGCTCGGTGTTTGCCACCATCGCTGGCATTTTCAGCGTGGTGCGGCTGAACACCGCGATGACCAACCCGCAGTTGTTCATCGAGTTGTTCGCCATTGCCATCTGCGTCATCGGCGGCCTGTCGCTCAGCGGCGGGCGCGGTTCGGTGGCGGGCATCGTGCTGGGGGCCTGCGTGCTGCAACTGGTGCAGGACGTCATCATCCTGTCGCGCCTGCCCGGCTTCTATCTGGACATGTTCGTCGGCATCATGATCGTGCTCGGCGTGGTCATCAATCAAGTCGTGCGGCGCAAGTTCTAGGCGCGAGGGAAACAGGCCATGGCAAACGCAACCGATCCGGCCAGCGTGCCGCTGTTCGAAGCGCGCAACATCTCCAAGTCGTATGGCCATGTGAATGCGCTGATGGACGTGAATTTCGAGGTGCGGCAGAAGGAAGTGGTCGGCCTGCTGGGCGACAACGGTGCCGGCAAGTCCACGCTGATCAAGATCCTGTCCGGCGTGGTCAACCCCGACACCGGGGAGTTCCGGCGCAAGGGCGAAAAGGTCGATATCGGCAGCCGCCGCCGGTCGGAAGCCGCCGGGATTCAGACCATCTATCAGGACATCGCGCTGGTCCGCTCGATGTCCATCATGCGCAACATCTACGCCGGGCGCGAACCCACCGGGCCGCTGGGTTTCCTGAAAATGCGCGAGATGCGCACCACCTCGATGCAGATTCTGGAAAACTATGTCCGCATCGCAGGCATCACCTCACCCGATCTGATGGTCGAAGATCTGTCGGGTGGCCAGGCGCAGGCGGTGGCCATTGCACGCGCGGTGCATTTCAAGCGCGACATCCTGCTGCTCGATGAACCCACCAGCGCGCTGTCGGTGCGTGAGACCGAAAAGGTGCTGGCCATCATGCGCGAACTCGCCGAGGGCGGCGTGTCCTGCGTGTTCGTCACCCACAACCTGTATCACGCGTTTCGCGTCTGCGACCGTTTCGTTGTCATGGCGCATGGCCGCACGGTCAAGAGCGTGGTGAAGGCCGATACCAGCCTGAACGAGCTGACTGATCTGATCATGACTCACTGACCGGCGCTTTCAGCCAACCGGGTGGCAGGGGGATTGCATGGGCCGACAGCGCATGTAACCTCGCGATAGAGGTAGTACCGGTGGCACGATGAGTGAAGCGGCTGTTCCCCTGCTGGAAACCAGCGGGCTGACAAAGATTTTTGGCCGGCTGACCGCTTTGCGGAGCCAGAGCATCACGGTGCGTACCGGCGAGATCGTGGGTGTTATCGGCCCGAATGGCTCGGGCAAAAGCACGTTCTTCAACTGCGTCACCGGCTTCCTGCGGCCCAATGCGGGTGAGGTGCGGCTGTCCGGCCAGCCGATCCAGAATCTGCCGCCGATGAAAATCGCAAGGCTGGGCATTGCGCGCACGTTTCAGGGCACGCGGCTGTTCGCCGGGCTGACGGTGCGCGAGAACGTCCGCGCCGCCGCCCAGTTGCGCCACCCGTCCAGCATGCTGGACGCGGTGCTGGGCACGCCCCGGCTGCGTGCGGTGGAGGACAAGGTGGACGCCATGACCGCCGAGTTGCTCGGTCTGGTCGATCTGCACCGCCAGGCGGACCGCCGGGCGGGCGACCTGCCCTATGGCGACCAGCGGCGGCTGGAACTGGTGCGGGCCCTGGCCACCGGGCCGCGCCTGCTGATGCTGGATGAACCAGCGGCTGGCATGGACGCGGCGGAAACCCGCCGCCTGCTGGAACTGATCAGCGATATCCGCCACCGCTACAAGCTCGGCGTCATCGTGGTCGAGCACGACATGGACCTGATCATGAATCTTTGCGACCGAATCCAGGTGCTGGCAGCGGGGGAGACCGTGTTCGAAGGCACGCCCGCCGCCGTGCAGGCGCATCCGCGCGTGCGAGAGGTGTATCTCGGCCATGAGTAACCCTCCGCCGCTGGCCCCTCCTCTGCTGGCAATCGAGGATTTGCGGGTGGACTACGGCGCGGTGCGCGCGGTGCATGGCGTCAGCCTGCATGTGGCCGCCGGTGAGGTGGTGGCGCTTCTGGGTGCCAACGGTGCCGGAAAAAGCACCATTCTGCGCACAATTTCCGGGCTGCTGCGCCCGCGCGCCGGGCAGGTGCAACTGGACGGCGCCCCCATCCACCGCCTGCCGCCCGCCCGCATCGTGCGCCTCGGCATCGCCCATTCGCCGGAAGGCCGCCGGGTGTTCGGCAACCTGACGGTGGCCGAAAACCTGCGGCTGGGGGCCACCAGCCGCCCGGACCGCGACAAGGTGCCCGCCGACCGGGAGCGGATGTACGACCTGTTCCCCATCCTGCGTGAGCGCATGCATCAGGTGGCCGGCACGCTCTCGGGCGGCGAGCAGCAGATGCTGGCGCTGGCCCGCGCGCTGATGGCAGCCCCAAGGCTGTTGCTGCTGGACGAGCCGTCACTGGGCATCGCGCCGCTGATCGTGCGCTCCATCTTCGCCACACTGGGCGAGTTGAAGCGGCAGGGCACCACGATGCTGCTGGTGGAACAGAACATCAACGTGGCACTCGGGTTGGCCGACCGTGCCTATGTGCTGCGCACCGGTGAGGTCAGCCTGACCGGATCGGCGACGGAACTGCGCGACAACTACGAACGCGTCGCCGAAGCCTATCTGGGAGCGCGCCAATGAGTCCGGGCCTGTATATCGCCCAGCAGATCATCAACGGCGTCAGCCTTGGCAGTCTGTACGCGCTTGTGGCCATCGGCCTGTCGCTGGTGTTCGGCATCCTGCGCATGACCAATTTCGCCCACGGTGACATGATGATGGTGGGCGCGTTCGGCGCGCTGACCCTCGGTGCTGCGGGCGTGCCGTTCGAGTTGGCGCTGCTGGGCGGCATCGCCATCGGCGCGCTGACCGGCGTGATCGTCGAGCGCGTCGCCTACCGTCCGGTGCGCGGGGCGGCGGATGTCACACTCCTGCTGACCAGTCTGGCTGTGACATACATTCTGGAAAATCTGGGCATCCTGCTGTTCACCAGTTCACCGCACGACTTCCCCATTCCGGAGTGGCTGGACAGTTCGTATGAGTTCTCGGACGGGCAGATCACCTTCACGCAGGTGAATGTGCTGACCGTGGTGCTCACCGGCATCTCGCTCAGCCTGCTCGGCTGGTTCGTCACCCGCACCGACATGGGGCTGGGGATGCGCGCGGCGGCGGAAGACATGCAGGCGGCCAATCTGGTGGGGCTGGACGTGAACAAGCTGATCGTGGTCGCCTTCGCGCTGGCCTCGGGCTTTGCCGGGCTGGCAGGCGTGCTGTGGGCGGCGCAGGCGGGCGTGGTGGAACCCTCGATGGGCTTCACGCCACTGCTGAAAGCCTTCGTCGCCGCCATTATCGGCGGCTTCGGCAGCATCGCGGGCGCGCTGCTGGGCGGCTATCTGCTGGGGGCGCTGGAGGTGTTCATCGTGGCGTTCCTGCCGTCCGAACTGTCGCCATATCGTGACGCCATCGTGTTCTCGCTGCTGATCGCCTTCCTGCTGTTCCGGCCCTATGGCCTGTTACGCACCACGCGGGAGGTGAAGCTGTGAGCCGCGCGGTGCGCTGGCTGGTGGCCCTGATCGGGGTCGCCATTCTGATGGCGGCGTCGGACTACGCCCCGCAGGTTCTGGACGACTATATGGTCCGCGTGCTGATCGTGATGTGCATCAACGCGCTGCTGGTCAGTTCGCTGGCGCTGGGCAACGGCTTTACCGGCGTGTTCTCCATCGGCCATGTCGGTTTTGTCGCCGTCGGTGCCTATGTGTCCGGCATTCTGGCGCTGCCGGTGGCAGCCAAGGCATCGCTGCTGCCAGACCTGCCCTCGTGGCTCGCCACCTGGAGCATCGGCTTCCTGCCGTCCACCATTGCAGGCGGGCTGGTCTGCGTGATGCTGGCGTTCCTGGTCGGGGCGCCGCTGATGCGGCTGTCCGGGCATTTCGTCTCGGTGGCAACGCTGGGGTTCCTGATTATCGTCAACGTCGTGCTGATCAACGCCGACGATGTCACCCGCGGCGCGCGCACCTTCACCGGCGTGCCGGTGGAAACCACG
>CAIPHQ010000076.1 GCA_903864895.1 uncultured Rhodospirillales bacterium | reverse complement strand
CTGGTGCCGATGGATGCGTCGGTGACGCAGATTGTCGAGATCGCGGCGTTGGCGGCGCATCAATCCGTGCGGCGCGGCAGCGGGCGCTGAACCGGTGGGGCCGGACAGCATGAAAAGCCGCCTGGGCTCGATCTTCAGCGGATCGGTCGGCAACCTGATCGAGTGGTACGACTTCTACGTTTACTCGTTCTTCTCGCTGTATTTCGCCAAGGCGTTCTTCCCCGGCTCCGACCCGACGGCGCAACTGCTCAACACCGCGCTGATCTTCGCACTCGGCTTTTTCATGCGTCCGCTGGGCGGCTGGATCATGGGTGCATACGCCGACCGGCAGGGGCGGCGGGCGGCGTTGATGCTATCGGTGCTGCTGATGTGCGCAGGGTCGCTGGTGATCGCGGTCTGCCCCACCTATGCCACGGCAGGCTGGCTCGCACCGGCCATTCTGGTGGCGGCACGGCTGCTGCAAGGCCTTTCGCTGGGCGGCGAATACGGCGCGTCGGCCACGTATCTGAGTGAAATCGCCACCACGAAACATCGCGGCTTCTACTCCAGCTTTCAGTATGTCACGCTGATCGGCGGGCAGTTGCTGGCCAGCCTGACGCTGTTGCTGCTGCAACGCGTGGTGTTGAGCGGGCCGGAACTGGAGGCCTGGGGCTGGCGCATCCCGTTCTTCATCGGCGCGGCGCTGGCAATGGCAGGGCTGTGGATGCGGCGGAACATGGCCGAGACCGAGGCGTTCATCGCCGCCCGTGCCGTGCGCAAGGTCAGCCGCCCCATAGCCGATTTGCTGGCGCACAAGCGCGAGGTGGCGCTGGTGGTGGGCCTGACCATGGGCGGCACGCTCGCGTTCTATACCTACACCGTTTACATGCCGAAATTTCTGGTCAACTCGGTGGGCCTGACCAAGGACACGGCGACGCTGATCTCCACCGTGTCGCTGTTCTTCTACATGCTGTTGCAGCCGGTGGTGGGCGCGCTGTCCGACATCGCCGGGCGGCGGCCGGTGTTGATGGCGTTCGGTGTGCTGGGCACCATCGGCACGCCGCTGATCCTGTCGGGACTGACCGCCACGAAAGACCCGCTGACGGCCTTCGCGCTGGTGATGGCGGCGCTGGTGATCGTCAGCGGCTACACGTCGATCAACGCGGTGGTGAAAGCCGAGTTGTTCCCCGCCGGCGTCCGCGCGCTGGGCGTGGCGCTGCCCTATGCCGTGGCGGTGTCGCTGTTCGGCGGCACGGCGGAATATGTTGGGCTGGCGTTCAAGGACGCGGGGCACGAGACGTGGTTTTATTATTACGTCTCGGCCTGCATATTCGGCTCGTTCCTTGTCTACGCGCTGATGCGTGAAACGCGGACCACCAGCCGGATTGACCGGGACTGACCCCCGGCGCGGCAGAGGACTGGCCCGCACATGCAGTGCGGGCCAGCCGAAGAACGGTTACAGCCCGCCGATTTCGCCGCGCTGCTCCGCCGGGCGGACGGGTTCGGTGATCATCTCGATACGGCCGGTGATCTGGCCGCCATCTTCCACTTGCAGGCGGCGGCAGCGCGCACTGCCCAGCACGCGGCCGCTGGCGCGGACCACGAGATTGCCGCGCACGGTCAGCGTGCCGTCGATGGTTCCCGCCACTTCGGCGTCTTCCACCTCGACCTCACCCTTGAAAATGCCGCCGGGTGCGATGGAAAGTTCGGCGGCGTGGATCATCGAGGCTTCCACGGTGCCTTCCACCACAAGGCGCTCGGCATCCTGCACCACGCCTTGCAGGCTGATGCCACGGCCGACCACGAGGGTCCGGCGCTCGGCGGCATCGCGGGCGGGACGGCCACCGGGCGTGCCGGTAGCGGGGCGCTGCATCTGCTGGCCAGACCCTTGCGGGGATTGCTGGGTTGGGGCGGGCGCAGGCTGAGGTGTGTACGGGGCGCGGCCCATCGGGTTGGTATCCTTCGGCGTGACGGGACGGAATGGAGGCACGCCAAGCCCGGTATCTGCCGGGCGGGGCGGTTGTGCGCCCGGATCGGCGCGGCCGGGCATCGGCGCACCGCTCCACGCATCCGGCCGGTCAGCAGGCCCATCGGGCCCATCGCCGGTGGGGGTGGTGTCGTCGGATTTGCGGCGCCTGGTGAACACGGGCCCCTCCGGGGCAATCGGGAAACGGAGCGCGGGCCTATCACACGCTGGCGCGCATCAACAACCCTACCGTCTGACGGCCGAGTCGTCTCGTGCCATCATCACATGCACCATCGCGGCCGTGCCCAGCACCGGGACGAACAGATTGAGGATCGGCACAAGGCTGCCCGCGGTGATCAGCGCACCCTGCGCCAGCACCGCGCCGCGCCGCTGCCGATAGCTGGCCAGCGCGCCCGGCCGGTCAAACCGGCGCATGGCCACCGCCACATACAGGCCACGCCCCACCGACCACGCGGCGACCAGCCAGCCCAGCGGCAGCGCGAACGGGGCGAGAATTGGCACCAGCGAGATCAGCAATGTGGCCACCTGCCAGCCCAGCACCCGCACGCCAAGTGCCACGCCGTCCCATGCCTGTTGCGCGATCGGGGCCGGGCGGGCGGGGGGCAGGCCGGGGTAGAAATGCCGCTCCACCGCCGCACCGATGCGCTCGACATAGAACGAGGCAATCACGGTCGCCAGCGGCAGGAAAAAGTAGAACGACAGCACCGCCGCCCCCACGCCGCCCAGCAGGCCACCCAGCCAGCGGCCCACGGCCCCCAGACTTTGCAATTGCTCGGCCAGCGCGGTGCCGCCCCAGACCATCAGCACGCCGAGCCCGATCAGGGACGCCAGCGCCCACGCCACGCTGCGCCAGACCGCGCCGAGGAAATCCGGGTCGTCGAACTGCGCGAAGGCGCGCAGCGGGGCGGTGAACAGCAGCATGAAACCGCAATCCTCTCGGTTGCCGCACGCGGCGGCGAGTGTTAGGCGGGCGGCTTCGCCGGCCGACGGAGTTTCGCCATGCCAGACGCAGACCGCCCCCGCTTTGATATCTTGGGGATTGGCAACGCCATCGTCGATGTGCTGGCCCCGGTGGACGACGCTTTCATCCGCCGCCACGACATGCGCAAGGGCGGCATGACGCTGATCGACGGCGCGCGGGCCGAGGAAATCTACGCTGCCATGCCCCCCGCGCAGGAGACCAGCGGCGGATCGGCGGCCAATACCTGCGCGGTCGCGGCGGGGCTGGGGGCCAGTGTGGCCTATTTCGGCCGGGTGGCCGATGACCAGCTGGGGGCGGTGTTCCGCCACGACATCGGCGCGGCCGGTGTGCATTTCCCCACTGCACCGCTGCTGGGCGCGCAGCCCACCGCGCGCTGCATGATTCTGGTCACGCCCGATGGCCAGCGCACCATGAACACGTATCTGGGGGCCTGCGTGGCGTTCGGCACCGCGCAACTGGACGAGGCGGTGATCGCGGACAGCGCTGTGACCTACATGGAAGGCTACCTGTTCGATGAGCCGGCCGCGCAGGCCGCGTTCATCCGTGCCGCGCAATTGGCGCATCAGGCCGGGCGGCAGGTGTCGATCACGCTGTCCGACGCGTTCTGTGTGGACCGCCACCGCGCCGCGTTCCGTGATCTGGTGCGCAACCACATCGACATCCTGTTCGCCAACGAGGCGGAAATCTGCAGCCTGTATGAGTGCAATGCCCTTGCCGATGCGGTGGCGCAGGCGCGCGCCGATGTGAAGCTCGCGGCGGTGACCCGCAGCGAGGACGGCAGCCTGATCCTGCGCGGCAGCGAAACCGTGGCGGTGCCCGCCGCCCCGGCGCAGGTTGTGGACACCACCGGCGCGGGTGACGCCTATGCCGCCGGATTTCTGGCCGCCTACACCGCCGGGCGCGGGCTGGAAGCCTGCGGGCGGCTGGGCAGCCTGGCGGCGGCGGAAATCATCTCGCATTTCGGCGCGCGTTTGCAGCGTGACCTGCGGCCGGAGGCCGCAGCGCTGGGGTAGACAGCCGCGCGGGGCAGGCTCCCGCTGTTTTCTGCTCGCTTCGGCGCGGCCAATTGACTAAGTGTGCGCCGCAACATGCACGACGGTGCCGGGTGAAACCCCGGCGCCGCGCTTGCGTTTAGTGCCCCGTCCCTCTCGCTGCCGTCAGGTCCCCATGGACATCCGCAATATCGCGATCATCGCCCACGTCGATCACGGCAAGACCACGCTGGTGGACCAACTGCTGAAGCAGTCCGGTGTCTACCGCGAACATCAGGCCGTGGTGGAGCGAGCGCTCGACCGCAACGATCTGGAACGCGAACGCGGCATCACCATTCTGGCCAAGGTGGCCAGCGTGGTCTGGCGTGACACCCGCATCAACATCGTCGACACCCCTGGCCACGCCGATTTCGGCGGTGAGGTGGAGCGCATCCTGTCGATGGTCGATGGCGCCATCGTGCTGTGCGATGCCGCCGAAGGGCCGCTGCCGCAGACCAAGTTCGTGCTGACCAAGGCGCTGGCCCGCGGCCTGAAGCCGATCGTCGTGATCAACAAGGTCGACCGCCAGGACGCCCGGCCGGACGAGGTCCACAACGAGGTGTTCGACCTCTTCGCCGCACTCGGCGCGACGGATGAGCAGCTCGACTTCCACACCATGTTCGCCTCCGGCCGGCAGGGCTGGGCGGACATGGAACTGAACGGCGCGCGCAAGGACCTGGCGCCGATGTTCGACCTCATCCTCAGCCACGTGCCGCAGCCGAAGGTCGATCTCGACAAGCCCTTCGCGATGAACGCCGCGATCCTGGAGGCCGACAACTTCCTCGGCCGCATCCTGACCGGCCGCGTCGAGCAGGGCATTGCCCGCGTCAACATGCCGGTCAAGGTGCTGCGCCAGGACGGCAGCCAGGTTGAAGTGGGCCGGCTGACCAAGCTGATGACCTTCTCCGGCCTGGACCGCGTGCCGGTGGACGAGGTGCAGGCGGGCGACATCTGCGCGGTGGCGGGGCTGGACAACGCGCGCATCG
>CAIPHQ010000075.1 GCA_903864895.1 uncultured Rhodospirillales bacterium | reverse complement strand
TTTCAATCTGGCCGGGCAGGGGAACATTCTGGACCATGAATTGCAGGTGCTCAGCACCCGCGCCACCCCGCTGGACAGCCAGCAAATGCCCACCGGCGACATCGACGATATTAGCGGCACACCGCTGGATTTCAGCACGTTTGCCAAAATCGGCGCACGGATTAACGCGCATCATCCGCAGCTGATTTACGGCAAGGGCTACGACATCTGCTACGCATTTGATGACGGCCCGCGTGCCACCGCCGAACATTGCGCCACCGTGCGCGCCGCCGGGCTGGAAATGCGGGTCTGCACCACCGAACCGGGGGTGCAGTTCTACTCCGCCAACCACCTTGGGGCCCCGTTCGGCCGCTTCGGCGGGCTGTGTCTGGAAACCCAGCACTTCGCCGACAGCCCCAATATCGGCCACTTCCCCACCACCGTCTTGCGCCCCGGCATGCGCTTCGCCTCGGTCACCAAGTACCGGTTCAGCACGCTTTGAAGTGTGTGATTATTTCTGCAACATGGCTTCCGTTATGCGTCATATCATGTAACCATGTGTGTCGGTTCATGGATTAGCCCGTTCCTTCAATGAAGTAGCGGTTCGATCCGGCACCAACCCGACTGCAGGAGCTTTCAGGATGCCGCCAGCCGACCCCGTTCAACTGCCGCCGGATACGGCGCTGCGCATGTTGCGCGAGATGATTGCCACGCTGGTCCGCCGTGACGGGCCAGTATTGTCCGGCCACCAGCTGGCCGTGTTCATGACCTGCTATCTTGTCGATGGTCCGCACACGGTGCGCGGGCTGGCGGCGGATTTGAAAGTCTCCAAATCGGTCGTCACCCGCTCGCTCGACAAGCTGGGTGAACTCGACCTCACGCGCCGCGCACCGGACCCGTCGGACCGCCGCAGCGTGCTGGTGGAACGCACGCCGGGCGGGCTGGCGTTGCTGGTCCAGTTGCGGGACGCCGCAGGCACAGCCGTGTCGGCGCACGCCGCAGCGGCCTAGGCTGCACGCGCCGGGTGGCGCACACTGTGCGCCTCTCCAGCACAGGATCCGCCCGCATGCCGTCCCTGCCCCGCCGTATCGCCCTCGCCGCCTTGCTCGCCGCCCCGTTGCTGGCCAGCCTCGCCCTGCCCGCCGCCGCGCAAACGCCCACACGGCTGCGCGGCACGCTGGAATACGTGGGCAAGGACCGGGTGCGAATGATCAAGAACGGCGGCGGGCAGGTGGAACTGGCGCTGACCGCCAAGACCGGCGTGGCCACCGTGGCGGTGGCCAGCCTGACGGACGTGGCCAAGGGCAGCTACATCGGCACCGCCGCCGTGCCCGGCAAGGGCGGCGTGCTGGTGGCGCTGGAGGTGCATATCTTCGCCGAGGCCATGCGCGGCCTGGGCGACGGCCACCGCCCGTTCGATCTGGAGCCGGAAAGCACCATGACCAACGGCACCGTGGGCGACGTGGCCGCCACCGACGGCACCACGCTCACCGTTACCTACAAGGGCGGCGAGCAGAAAATCATGGTGCCGCCCGGCGTGCCGGTGGTGTCCATCTCGCCCGGCGGGTGGGATCTGGTGGCCCCCGGCACCCATGTGATCATTTTCGCCGACAAGGCCGAGGACGGCACACAGACCGCCGCGCGCATTCTGGTGGGTGCGGGCGGCATCGTGCCGCCGATGTAGGGCGGCGGCGTCCGGCTCAGCCAGCCGGGCGGTCCAGCCGCGCCGTTGCCACCGCCGCCGCCAGCGCCGCTGCCTCCGCCGCCGCCCCCGCCAGGCGCGGCAGCGTGG
>CAIPHQ010000074.1 GCA_903864895.1 uncultured Rhodospirillales bacterium | reverse complement strand
GTTGCTCGCCGCTGAACTGGCCGGCGGCACGTTGCAGGTCATCCGTGGCCGGGTTGCGGGCATCGGCCACGCGCCGGATGAGGCCACGGTCCGCATCACGCCACGCGGCGGCGGGGCACCGCAGAGCCTCACGGTGCAACGTGTCATCAACGCCACCGGCCTGCAATCCGCGGAAGCCGCAGTCTCGCCGCTGATCGCCAACCTGCGCCGCCGGGGTCTGGCGCGGCTGGACCCGCTGGCGATGGGGCTGGATGTAACTGACACGTTCGAGGTGATCGACGCGCAGGGTTCCGTCAACAGCACCCTGTGGGCGTTGGGGCCGATTGTGCGCGGCGTGTTCTGGGAATCCGTCGCCGTGCCGGACATTCGCACCCAGGCAGAAAAACTCGCCCGCCAGGCCGGGCGGCAGATGCTGGAAGCCGCGTACGCCGCCAACGTGGACTGACACCAGCCTGCAATAAAGCCGAAACTGGCGCAGATTCGCGGTTGACCGCGCCGCGCTATTCCCCGATAAATATATCGAAGCGGACCAGTCTGCCGTTTGAATGTGGAGCAGCTTTGCAGCGGACATGAGCCAGAACGCCGTGCGGGGGTAGCATAACGCGTTGCGCTCAGACTATGAGCCGCAATTGTGAATGTGCCGGTCCATGTGTAACAGAGGTTACATCGGCAACGGCGGCGTGCCGCCGGTTTGTTGTTCATATTCTTGCTCAGCATTACTTGGAAAGCGGCCAGCGGAATCCGCGCGGTACTAATTATCCGGAGGCGACCATGACACGAATGATGATAGCCGCAGCGGCATCGCTCGCGGCGCTGACGATGGCTGCCCATGCGCAGACCAGCACGCCGCCTGCGCGCGGTTGCCCTTTGGCCCCGCCCTCGGGCGTGACCTGCATCAATGGCGGTGGCTCAACGGCGTCGCAGAACGCCTATGTCGGCCTGCCCAGCGGAACCTTTGGTGGCGGTGAACTGTATCAATATTCCAACGCCAACCCCGGCGTCGGGTTCTCCTACGAAGGCGGGCAGAGCACACCGGCGCAGCAGGCAGTACGTGACAACACGCCGTCATCCTTCACCGGCAACCTGTCCGAGTCGGGCTATGCCGTCCATTTCGGTGCCAGTGAGTCGTATGTGAACAGCGCCTCGCCGCTGTACAACTATGTCGGCCCGAACCATCCGCTGCCCGGCGGCGGCGGCCAGTTCCTGCAAATTCCGATGTGGGCCACCACCGATGTGATCCCGATCAACAACGCGAAGATGACCTTCAATGGTGCCTTCGTGCTGAACGACAATGACCTGTGCGGCATCTTCTCGGGTCTGGTCACCAACTGGAGCCAGACCTCGGCCAGTGCCAAAGCCAAGGCGGGCACGATCAAGGTGTACTGGCGCGCGGACAATGCCGGGGCCAGTGCCTCGTTTCAGTTGACGCAGCATCTGGCGGCGGTGTGTACCAATTCCAACACCAAGCCCGGCATTACCTTCAAGCTGACGTCCAAATTCGCCAGCCTGTTCCCGGGCGTGGTGACACCGCCCAGCGACGGCACCACCAAATGGTCCATCCCCGTTGGCGGGGACGGGTCGTTCAGCAATTTCGCCGCCGTTAGCGGCAGCGCCGGTATGGCGGACGGGGTGAACAACGACGCCACCGGTTCGGCCATCGGCTATGTCAGCCCGGACTATTCTGCCATTGCCCCGTCGCCGATCCCGTCGGGCAAGACCAAGCAGTTCACCAAGCTGTTCGTGGCCTCACTGGTCAACAAGAACAACAACGTGGCCTACCTGCCCAACTCGCTCAATCTGTCATTGGCGATGTCCAATCCGGGCAGCGCCACCATCTCCGGCCCGCCTTCGGTGCGTACCTCGGCGGCCGCGATTCAGACCAACTGGGCCCCGCAAATCTCCACTCCGGCGAAGGGCTACCCGATCATCAACATGTCGTTGCTGTTCGTGCCGCAGTGCTTTGCCAGCCAGACAGTGGCCGACGCTATCATTCAGGTCATCACAAACAATATCAACCACGTGTATGACAACGCGCTGATCAGCAGTGGCTTCTATCCGGCGCAATCGGGCGGTGAGAACACCTGGGGCGGGGCGGTGTTTCGCACGTTCGTCGGCAACTATTACAACCTTAACCTTAACATCAACAACGCGACGGCCTGCGCCAGCGTCACCAAACGCTGACGCGCACCACGCTCTGGCGTTCTGCCGATCACTGACGAACAGCGGCCCGGTTGGGCCGCTGTTTTTTTGCGTCCGTGCCCGACATAATCCGCACGCGGGCACGCCACCCCAAATCCGGCCGGCAACAAAATTTTGCTAAGGCGACTTCAATTCACATTTGAAAGATAGGAATAATCTGTCTTACATGGATATAGCGACATGTTGGAGGGATGCGGCTTCGAGACGATAATTTCGTAGCAACGAAGCTCAGAAAAAATCTCATTCGGTGCCCAATAGAATAGATGAAAGCCGAGTGATGCGCTTATGGCCATGAGGCAATGCCGATATCGGTACCTTGCCAACTGGCTGTCGGTCGATCTTTTGAGACGTTTCTTGCGCAATTTGGTCCCGGTCCGCTGCCTGACGTCGTCGTATCTCTATCTTCAAAGTTGCCCGGAGGGTTTGATGCTTACCACTGTCGGTTCAACCGCAGTCGCTGTCGCTGCGATCTCTGCTGCCCTGCTAAGTGGCACCTCCCCGGCCGCCGCCGCCGCCACGGCCCCGGATTGGGGCTGCCCGAAAAGCGCCTCAGCCAGCGTGACCTGCATCAACGGCGGCGGTTCCACCTCGTCGGCCAATGCCTATGTCGGCCAGCCCAGCACCGGGTTCCTCGGTGGTGAACTGTACCAGTATGCGGCGGCCAACCCGGGCTTCGGCTTCTCGTATGAAAAGGCGCCGGGCAGCGCGGCACAGACGGCGCTGAAGGACAACCTGCCGTCCGATTTCAACGGCGTGCTGACCGAAACCGGCTACGCCGTGCACTTTGCCGCCAGTGACTCCTACGTGGACAGCAAGTCGTCACTGTATCCCTATGTCGGTGCGAACCATCCGCTGCCCGGCAGCGGCGGCCAGTTCATTCAGATGCCGCTGTTCGCCACGGCCAGCGCCATCCCGATCAACAACGCCAAGAACACCGCCAACGGCAAGATCGTGCTCACTGACAGCGATCTGTGCGGCATCTTCTCCGGCCTGCTGACCAACTGGAACCAGACCTCGGCGTCCAGCAAGGCCACCGCCGGCACAATCAAGGTGTACTGGCGCAACGACAACGCCGGTGCCAGCGCCACGTTCCTGCTGACGCAGCATCTGGGTGCCGTCTGCACCACGTCCAACACCAAGTCCGGCGTTACCTTCAAGACCACCACCAAGTTCGCCTCGCTGTTCCCGGGCGTGGTGACCCCGCCGTCCGACGGCACCACGGCCTGGACCATTCCGGTGGGCGGTGACGGCTCGTTCAGCAACTTCGTGGGCGCCAAGGGCAGCAGCGGCGTGGCCGACGGCGTCAACAATGATGCCACCAACTCTGCAATCGGCTATGTCAGCCCGGACTACACCGCGATTGCGGCGGTGCCGGCGACCACCACTTCGGCCAAGAAATACACCAGCCTGTTTGTTGCGTCGATTACCAACAAGAACAACTCCACCTCCTACACGCCGACGGTGACGAACATCACCCACGCCATCAGCAACGCGGCCTCGTCGCCGTTCTCCAGCCCGCCCAGCGGGTCGCTGGCGCTGGCGCAGGTGCAGACCAACTGGGTGCCGCAGATCACCACGCCCGACTCGGGCTACCCGATCGTGGCCTTCAGCAGCTGGCTGCTGCCGCAGTGCTTCGCCAGCGCATCGGTCGCCGCCGGCATCAAGGGCTTCCTGACCAACCATCTCAACGGCGTCTACACGACGACGTTGCAGAACAGCGGCTTCGTGCCCCTGGTCGGCGGTGTCGCCAGCGGCTACGGCGCGGCGATCAATCAGATCTTCCTGACCAATTCCAAGAAGTACAATCTGGACATCAACAACACCACCGCCTGCAAGGGCGTGACCGGCCGCTGATACCGGCCGCTGATGCCAACAGCGCGCGGCGGGGATTGACACGTCCCCGCCGCGCGCCAGTCTGCCTCCGCACCGGCCGCAGGGCCGCAGGAGGAACCGCACATGGCGCTGCCGCAGGATCGCGCACGCATCGATTTTTCAGCGTATCGGCCACAGCATTTCCTGTTTGCGCTGTCCGGTGGCGTGGCCACCGTCACGCTGAACCGGCCCGAGCGCAAAAACCCGCTGACCTTTGAAAGCTACGCCGAACTGCGCGACCTGTTTCGCGCGCTGCAATACGCCGATGCGGTGAAGACGGTGGTCATCACCGGTGCCGGCGGCAATTTCTGCTCCGGCGGCGACGTGCATGAAATCATCGGCCCGCTGGTGGCCATGCAGCGCGCGGGCGATACCGCCGGGCTGCTGGATTTCACCCGCATGACCGGCGATCTGGTGCGCGCCATGCGCGCCTGCCCGCAACCCATCATCGCCGCCATTGATGGCGTGTGCGCCGGCGCAGGGGCCATTCTGTCGATGGCGTCCGATCTGCGCTTCGGCACCGCGCGGGCCAAGGTGGCATTCCTGTTCGTGCGCGTGGGTCTGGCCGGGGCCGATATGGGGGCCTGCAACATGCTGCCACGCATCATCGGCGCGGGCCGCGCGGCGGAATTGCTGTTCACCGGGCGCAGCATGGACGGCACCGAGGCGGAACGCTGGGGCTATTTCAACCGCCTGTGCGAACCCGATGCGGTGTTGCCGCAGGCGCAGGCTCTGGCGGCAGACCTTGCCAGCGGCCCCACCTTCGCGCACGCCATGACCAAGCGCTGCATCCACCAGGAATGGAGCATGGACATCGACGCCGCCATCGAAGCCGAGGCGCAGGCGCAGGCCATCTGCATGCAGACCCGCGACTTCGGCCGCGCCTACGAAGCGTTTGCCAACAAGCAGAAGCCGGTGTTCGAGGGCAATTGATGGCCGATTTTTCGTATCTGGAATGGCCGTTCTTCGACAGCCATCACCGTGATTTTGCCCACCGTCTGGACGCTTGGGCAGCAGAGCACCTGGCGCATGTAGCGCACAAGGATGTCGATGCCACCTGCAAGGCTCTGGTGCAGCAACTCGGCGCGGGCGGGTGGCTCGCCGCCGCCGTGGCCGAACCGGGGGCGGCGGCGGTGGATGTGCGCACCATCTGTCTGGCGCGCGAGATTCTGGCCCGCCATGCAGGTCTCGCGGATTTCGCCTTCGCCATGCAGGGCCTGGGCACGGCGTCGGTCGCATTGTTCGGCGGCGCAGAAGCCTGCCGCATTCTGCCGCAGGCCCGCGCTGGCACAAGCCTGGCCGCGTTCGCACTGAGCGAGACAGACGCAGGTTCCGACGTTGCAGCCATGGCCACCACGGCCACGCGCGTGCCCGGCGGCTGGCGCATCGACGGGGAAAAGACCTGGATCTCCAACGGCGGCATCGCCGGGCACTACGTGGTGTTCGCCCGCAGCGGCGAAGCACCCGGTGCGCGCGGCATCTCGGCGTTTCTGGTGGAGGCAGGTAACCCCGGCCTGAGCATCGCAGCCCGCATCGACGTGATGGCCCCGCATCCGCTGGCCACGCTGCGCTTTGACAATTGCGTGGTGCCGGACAGCCATTTGCTCGGCAACCCCGGCGAGGGTTTCAAAGTCGCCATGACCACGCTGGACATTTTCCGCCCCAGCGTCGGCGCCGCCGCCCTCGGTTTCGCCCGCCGCGCGCTGGATGAGGCGCTGCACCGTGCCACGACACGCAAAATGTTCGGCGCCACGCTGGCGGATTTGCAACTCACGCAGGCCAAG
>CAIPHQ010000073.1 GCA_903864895.1 uncultured Rhodospirillales bacterium | reverse complement strand
TTCGCCGTGGTCGGCGGAACGGTCGGTGGCGCATTGTCGATCATGATGCGGCTGCAGCTGTTCGCGCCGGGCTCGCACGTGTTCGCCTCGGGCCAGTCCTGGAACACCGCGATCACCGCGCACGGCCTGCTGATGATCTTCTTCTCGGTCATGCCCGCGCTGATCGGCGGCTTCGGCAACTGGTTCGTGCCGCTGATGATCGGCGCGCCGGACATGGCCTTCCCGCGTTTGAACAACATCAGCTTCTGGCTGCTGGTGCCGGCGTTCGTGCTGATCATGTGCGGCATGTTCATCGGTGAGGGCGCCGGTTCCGGCTGGACGCTGTATCCGCCGCTGTCCAACGCCACCTACAACAGCGGCCCGGCGATGGACTGCACGCTGTTCGCGCTGCATCTGGCGGGCATTTCCTCGCTGCTCGGCGCCGTGAACTTCATCACCACCATCTTCAACATGCGCGCGCCGGGCATGACCCTGCACAAGATGCCGCTGTTCGTGTGGTCGATGCTGGTCACCGCGTTCCTGCTGCTGCTGTCGGTTCCGGTGCTGGCCGGTGCCATCACCATGCTGATCACCGACCGCAACTTCGGCACCGCGTTTTTCGATCCGGCCGGCGGCGGCGACCCGGTGCTGTTCCAGCATCTGTTCTGGTTCTTCGGCCACCCCGAAGTGTACATCATGATCCTGCCGGGCTTTGGCATCGTCAGCCACATCATCTCCACCTTCTCCAAGAAGCCGATCTTCGGCTACCTGGGCATGGCCTACGCGATGGTGGCCATCGGCGTGGTGGGCTTTGTGGTGTGGGCGCACCACATGTTCATCTCGGGCATGGATGTTGACACCCGCGCCTACTTCATGGCCGCGACAATGATCATCGCCGTGCCCACCGGCATCAAGATCTTCTCGTGGATCGCCACCATGTGGGGGGGCTCGATCGAGATGACGGTGCCGATGATGTGGGCCATCGGCTTCATCTTCCTGTTCACCTTGGGTGGCGTGACCGGGGTGAAGCTGTCCAATGCCAGCATCGACGTTGTGCTGCACAACACCTACTAAGTGGTGGCGCATTTCCACTACGTGCTCAGCCTGGGTGCGGTGTTCGGCTTCTTCGCCGGGTTCTACTACTGGATCGGCAAGATGAGCGGCCGCCAGTATCCGGAAGGCCTCGCCAAGCTGCACTTCTGGCTGACCTTCATCGGCGTGAACCTGACCTTCTTCCCGATGCACTTCCTGGGTCTGGCCGGCATGCCGCGCCGCTACCTGGACTATCCGGACGCTTTCCGTGGCTGGAACGAAGTGGCCACCATCGGCTCGCTGGTCAGCGGCGCCGGACTGCTGGTGTTCTTCGTGGTGGTGTTCCGCACCTTCACCTCGCGCGCCGCAGTGGCCGATAACTACTGGGGCGAGGGTGCGACGACGCTGGAGTGGACCGTGTCCTCCCCGCCGCCGTTCCACACCTTCGAAGAACTGCCGCGCATTCGCTGATCGCCTGATTAGACTGACTGGGACCCATGATGGACCGCACCGTGTCCGTGGCGGCTGGGCAAGCGGGGGGAGACGGAATGTCTTCCCTCGGCCTGTCTGGCGGCGTGTCTGAATCCACCGCGGGTGACTGGCTCGCGCTGCTCAAACCGCGTGTGGTGGTGCTGGTGGTCTTCACCGGCTGGGCCGGATTGCTGGCCGCGCCGGGGCATCTGCATCCGGTGCTGGCGTTCACTGCGGTGCTGTGCATCGCCGTCGGTGCCGGGGCGTGCGGTGCCATCAACATGTGGTACGACCGCGATATCGACGCGGTGATGCGCCGCACCGCGCGCCGCCCGATTCCGTCGGGCCGGATCGGCGCAGGCGAGGCGCTGGGCTTCGGCATCGCGCTGGCCGCCGCGTCGGTGCTGCTGATGTGGCTGGCCACCAATGTGGTTGCCGCGCTGATTCTGGCCATCTCCATCGGCTTTTACGTGGTCATCTACACGATGTGGCTGAAGCGCCGCACGCCGCAGAACATCGTCATCGGTGGCGCGGCCGGCGCGTTTCCGCCGCTGATCGGCTGGGCGGCGGTGACCGGCGGCATCGACTGGCTGCCGGTGCTGATGTTCGCCATCGTGTTCATGTGGACGCCGCCGCATTTCTGGGCGCTGTCGCTGTGGACGCACGGCGACTACGAAAAGGCGGGCGTGCCGATGCTGCCGGTTTCGGCCGGGGCGCGCAGCACCCGCTGGCACATCATGGTCTATACCCTGCTGCTGGTGCCGGTCACGGTGGCACCGTGGGCGCTGGGGATGAGCAGCCGGATTTACGGCGTGCCCGCGGCGCTGGCCGGCGCATGGTTCATCTGGGATGCGTGGCGGGTGCTGCGCGACCAGCAGGACAGCGCGGGGGTCAGCCTGACCAAGGACGCGCCCGCCAAGAAACTGTTCCGCTACTCGCTGTATCATCTGGCAATCCTGTTCACCGCCTTCATCGTGGACGCGTTCGTTGGTTGAGACCTTCCCCACGCCGTTGACGCCCGAGGAAGCCGCGGTCCTGATCCGCCGCCGCCGGGGCCGCAACATCGCCATGCTGGCCGCACTGCTGTGCCTGTCGCTGCTGTTCTACGCCATTGCGATGGTGAAGATGTCCAAGACGGGCGTAATGCCGTGACCCGCCTGCGTTGGGCCTGAGGCGGGCACGATGCCGTCCCGCCGCGCCCGTACTGCTACTGCCGCTGCACTGAGCGCCGTGATTGTGGGCATGGTGGGGCTGTCGTTTGCCGCAGTGCCGCTGTACCGCATGTTCTGTGCGGCCACCGGCTATGGCGGCACGCCGCAGATCGGCCCGTTGCACAGCGCGGGCGCAGTGGCGCGCACCATCACCGTGCGTTTCAATGCCGACACCAATCCCGGCCTGCCGTGGCAGTTCACCCCCGAACAGCGGCAAGTCACGCTGGCGCTGGGTGAGGAACAGGTGGCGTTCTACGCCGCCCGCAACGAGGCCAGCGAGCCTGTGACCGGCATCGCGCTGTACAACGTGACGCCTGAAAAGGCGGCGCACTACTTCCACAAGACCGCGTGCTTCTGCTTCAACCAGCAAACGCTGGCCGCCGGGCAGACCATGCAGTTCCCCGTGAGTTACTGGGTTGATCCGGCGATCGCCGATGACCCGAACACGGCGGACGTGACCACCATCACCCTGTCCTACACGTTCTTCCGCTCGCTCGACGACGCCGCCCATAGCGGCGCGCTGGCCCGGGCGGGTGAGCACGTGGGCAGTTCCACGCAATAATGTACAACCGCCCGTTTCCCCTTGATGCGCCCGGCGTTATGGGGATGATGCGGCCACTTTCAGGAATGGGCATGGCATGAGCAGCGACACCCACGGCGCCACCGCACTCCCGGTCAGTTCGGGGCTGAAGCAGCCGTATCACTTGGTGGACCCGAGCCCGTGGCCGCTGGTCGGCTCGCTGGGCGGCGGGTTGACGGTGGCGGGCATCATCCGCGCCTCCCACTACGGCCATTATTCCATTCTGTATCTCGGCCTGCTGGTCGTGCTGTTCACCGCGTTCCTGTGGTGGCGGGACGTGCTGAAGGAAAGCCGCGCGGCGGGTGTGCATTCCCCGGTTGTGCGCCTTGGCCTGCGCTACGGCATGATGCTGTTCATCGCCAGCGAAGTGATGTTCTTCGTGGCCTTCTTCTGGGCCTATTTCCACTTCTCGCTGTTCCCCGAGCATGTGCTGGGCACCGCCACGCCGATGTGGCCGCCCGCAGGCACGCTGACCTTCGACCCGTTCCACCTGCCGTTCCTGAACACGATGCTGCTGCTGCTGTCGGGCTGCACCGTCACGTGGGCGCACCACTCGCTGATCGAGGGCAACCGCCGTGGCCTGATCATTGGTCTGGCGCTGACGGTGCTGCTGGGCCTGTCGTTCACCACCTGCCAGGCCATCGAGTATTCCGACGCCCCGTTCAAGTTCTCGGGCGGCGGCATCTACTCGTCGGTGTTCTTTCTGGCCACCGGCTTCCACGGCTTCCATGTGATTGTCGGCACCATCTTCCTCGCCGTCTGCCTGTTCCGCGCCAATGCGGGCCAGTTCACGCCGGAGAAGCATTTCGGCTTCGAGGCGGCGGCCTGGTACTGGCACTTCGTGGACGTGGTGTGGCTGTTCCTGTTCGTGGCCGTCTATTGGTGGGGCGCCGGCACCATCGTCGGCGAGTGATCGCCCCGCGTGACTGAGCCAATGAATGCAACGGGACCGGGGGCAACTCCGGTCCCGTTTTGGCGTGCGGGGCTGTTGTGCCGCTGCCCGCGCTGCGGGGCTGGGCCGCTGTATGACGGGATTCTGTCAGTGCGTGAGCAATGCGCCGTGTGCGGCCTGAATCTTCGCGCGCATGACAGTGGTGACGGGCCGGCGGTACTCGTGTTCTTCGTGCTGGCCACCATTGTGGTGGCCTTGGTGTTCTGGGTGGAATTCACCTTCATGCCGCCGCTCTGGGTCCACGCGGTGATCTGGCCCATCGTCACGCTGCCCTTGGCGCTGGTGTTGATGCGCCCCGGCAAGGCCACCATGATCGCCCTGCAATTCCAGCACCGCGCCAGCGAGATGGAGCTTTGACGGCACGCAAACGGCTGCTGGTCCCCGCCCTGTCCACCGCCGTGATGGTGGCTATCCTGCTGACCCTGGGGGCGTGGCAGGTGCAGCGGCGGGAGTGGAAGCGCGGATTGCTGGACGCGATGGCTGCCGCCGAACACAACCCGCCGGTGCCGCTGGCCACCGGGCTGCCGCCGTTTTCCAAGGTCAGTGTCACCGGCCATCTGCG
Organism: uncultured Rhodospirillales bacterium; assembly: GCA_903864895.1. Taxonomy (GTDB): domain Bacteria; phylum Pseudomonadota; class Alphaproteobacteria; order Acetobacterales; family Acetobacteraceae; genus CAIPHQ01. The sequence goes on along the minus strand of CAIPHQ010000073.1, from coordinate 11,402 downwards.
CGCCGATCTGGCCGCCGGGTACGGGGCCGAAGTGCGCGGCAACGCGCTGGGCACGCAATTGCTGGTGCCGCTGGAACGCGCGGGGGCACCCGCGCTGCTGGCCGATCTGGGCTGGGTGGCCGACCCCGCCCGCGCCGTGCTGCCGCCGGGCGAGGTGACGCTGACCGGCTATATCCGCCCCGGCGAGCACCCCGGCTGGTTTGCCGCCACCGACAACATCGCCCGCCGCGCGTTTTATACGTTCGACCCGCCCGCCATCGGCGCGGCGCTGGGCGTGGCCGTCGAGCCCTACGCGCTGGTTGTGCTGGGCGATTCGGCCCCGCCGGGCGCGCCCGATCCGGCGCGGCACTTGCCGGACGTGGCGAACAACCATCTGCAATACGCCATCACCTGGTTCTCGCTGGCCGCCGTGCTGCTGGCGGTGTTCACACTCTATCTCGGCAGGCCCCGCCCATGACCGCTTATGACCGGCTGACCGCCCGCTTCGCCCGCATCGCCACCATCAACGAAGCCGCCAGCATGCTCTCATGGGATGCCGCGGCAATGATGCCCTCCGGCGGCGGCGCGGCGCGCGGCGACCAGTTGGCGGTGCTGGCCGGTCTGGCGCATGGCCTGCTGACCGAACCCGCCACCGCCGACGACCTTGCCGCCGCCTATGCGGGGGAGGATGCATGGCAACACGCCAATCTGGCGCTGATGCGCCACGCGCACACCCGCGCCACGGCGGTGCCCGCCGATCTGGTGGAAGCCCAGGTACGCGCCAATTCGGCCTGCGAGAAAATCTGGCGGGAGGCACGGCGCAACGCCGATTTCGCCGCCGTGGCACCCCATCTGGCCGAGGTGGTGTCGCTGGTGCGCCAGCAGGCGCAGGCGCTGGCCCCGGCGCTGGGCCTGTCCGAGTACGATGCGCTGATGGACGGCTATCAACGCGGCATCGGGGCGGCGGATGTGGCCCCGGTGTTCGCCGCCTACGGCCAGTTTCTGCACACGGCATTGCCGCTGGCCGAAGCCATCCAGTCCGCCAAGCCCGCGCCGCGCCGCCCGCAAGGCCCGTTCCCGGCGGCGGCGCAGGAGGCGCTGTGCCGCGCGCTGTCCGAAGCCGCCGGGCTGGAGCCCACGCATTCGCGGCTCGACCGCTCTACCCACCCGTTCTGTGGCGGTACCGCCACCGATGTGCGGATCACCACCCGCTACAACGAGGACGATTTTTCGCAAAGCCTGATGGGCGTGATGCACGAAACCGGGCACGCGCTGTACGAGCGCGGCCTGCCGGTGGCCTATGCCCGCCAGCCTGTGGGTGAGGCCGCCGGGATGGGCGCGCATGAAAGCCAGTCGCTGATCGTGGAAATGCAGGCCTGCCGGTCGGATGCCTATCTGTCGTGGCTTGGCCCGAAACTGCTGGCGGCGTTTGGCGGCGACGCGACGGACTATGCGGCGGAAAATCTCGGCCGGTTGTGGCGGCGGGTCGAGCGCGGGTTCATCCGCGTCGATGCCGATGAGATGACCTATCCGGCGCATGTCATCCTGCGCTTCCGGCTGGAACAGGCGCTGGTGGCGGGCGACCTGGCGGTGTCCGGCCTGCCGGGCGCGTGGAACGATGGCCTGCGCGACCTGCTGGGCATCGTCCCGCCCGACGACGCGCGCGGCTGCCTGCAGGACATTCACTGGTACGACGGGGCCATCGGCTATTTCCCCAGCTACACGCTGGGGGCCATGGCCGCAGCCCAGTTGATGGCCGCCGCACGGCGCGATGTCGCGGGGCTGGATGCCGGGCTGGCACAGGGCGATCTGTCACCACTGATCGGCTGGCTGCGCGTGAAGGTGCATGGCCAGGGCAGCCTGCTGGGTTTCAACGACCTGCTGCGCGCCGCCACCGGCAAACCGCTCGATCCCGCGGATTTCGAGGCGCATCTGACCGCGCGTTATCTGGTCTGATCCGGCATGGAGCATCTGCTGGAAGGCTACCGCGACTTTCGCGAAAACGTCTGGCCGGACCGGCGCGCGCGCTTCGAGGATCTGGCCGCGCGCGGCCAGCGCCCGCGTGCGATGGTGATTGCCTGCTCAGACAGCCGGGTGGACCCGGCGATGATTTTCGGCGTCGGCCCTGGTGAGCTGTTCGTGGTGCGCAACGTGGCCAATCTGGTACCGCCCTATGCGCCCGATTCGTCCTATCACGGTACCAGTGCGGCGCTGGAATTTGGCGTCACGGTGCTGGAGGTGGCCGACCTGATCGTGCTCGGCCACGGCATGTGCGGCGGCATCCGCGCGTTGCTCGACCCCTCACTGGCCCCGCCCGATTTCGTCGCACCCTGGATGTCCATCGCGCGGGCGGCGCGCGACCGCGTATTGGCCTGCACCCCGGTGGAACAGGCGCAGACCGCCTGCGAGCATGAGGCGGTGAAACTGTCGCTGGAAAACCTGCGCACTTTCCCGTGGATTGCAGCACGCGAGGCCAGCGGGCAGTTGCGGCTGCACGGCGCCTCGTTCGACATCCGCTTTGGCGTGCTGGAGATGCTGGCGGAAACAGGCGAATTCCGTCCGGCGTGAGCCTGCACAAGCCGTTCCCAGCGCTCCGATCAGGCTTGATCCAACCTAAGGCAACTGCGACAGCACCAGATTGGCGATGAACTGATGGCCCGAAGCGGTCGGGTGCACCGTGTCCCAGAACAGATACTGGTTTTGCAGATTGTAGTTGGTGCTGCACATCCAGCCCGGCTTGGTCGCCTGATCCCCAGACGGCCAGCAGGCGGCGCTCGCGTTCGTGAAGCCGTAAGCGGCAGGCGAGGCTTCCATCTGCTGAAACAGCGTATATGTGTCAACCAGCACCACATGCGCGCCGTTCAGACCGTTCAACGCTGCGACCTGCTGCGCGATGGCCTGGTTGAACGCAAGTGAGGCATACTGCCGGTTTTGCTTCAGGTTGGCTGCCAGCGTTGCGGATGCCGGGATGGTGGACATGTCCGGCAGATTCAGTACCGCAATATGGCGTGCGCCAATACCGATCAGGTTACGTAGAGTGCTGCCGATACTGGCCGCAGTGCTGTTCGCTGTCAAGAGTAGCGAGTCTGTGGTAGCGTAAATGGAGCTTGCCGCATTCTTCATGTCCACGCCGCCAGCCCACATTAGATACAGGGCGGTTGATGGCGCCTTGTTCTTCATGTTCTGCGAGAAAAAATAGTATTGCCCCTGTGTGCCAATCGGATAGTAGGTTGGCGAATGAATCTGGCTGGTCGTATTGGCTCCACCATACGAGTAGTTGGTGCCACCCAGAATACTCGGCGTCGAGGCTGACAGCGCGAGCGCGCTTGCCACGTCCTCGGCCCATACAGGACCGTTGGAAAACCGTCCCGGCATATAGGGCGGGCTGACCGGCAGGGCAAAGGCTGCCACGTTATAGACGTTACCGACATCCGTCAGACTGTCGCCGAACACATATTCGGCGCTATAGGACGGCACCTGTGCCGCCGCCTGCCACGCCGTGAACAGCCCGAACAGTGCGACGCCGAGGCTCAGGCCGGTACGGCGCAGGGTGAAGGACATTTTGGAGCCCATATAGGGAGATGGTAGCGCATAATTACGGCCCCCGGGCAATGATTGTAAAGCCCGATTGCACGCGGTTAAGCTTATGGCAAGATTGTCATTGCCTGTGCAGCCACCATCTGGTGCCCGTGCTCGGTCACGTGAAGGTTGTCCCAGAACAGAAACTGGTCCTGCGCCGCCGTGGTCGTGGCACACAGCGTGCCCGAACTTGCCGATTGATAGTTACCGGTCCAGCACGGATTGACCGTATCAATAAACCCGTTGGCGGCACCGTTCGCGATCACTGTGTCAAACAGCGTAAAGATATCCACGATATTGATTGTGGCCCCGCTGCTGGCTGCCACCGGGCTGAGTGAACTGGCCAGTTGCGTGTTGAACTGCTGCGCGATGGCGGTGCCTGCCTGCTGATAGATGGGGGCATAGATCTTGATCTGCGGAACATGCGCCAGATCGGGCACGTTCATCACCAAAATGTGTCGCGCACCCATGCTGGCCAGCCGGGAGACCTGGTTGCTGACATTGATGGCGGATTGTTTGGCCAGCTGCGCAAGCTGCGGCGCGGTCAGTGTCGCGGATTTGGTGTCGAGCAGGTCGTTGGCACCACTGGCCACCACATACAGCGCTCCGGCGGGGGCAACGCCCTTCGTGTCGGTAACAAATTGCTGAATCTGATTCGGCAAATCGGTCGCGGCAGCCGTGTGGATGATGGTGGTGCCCGTCTCTGCGCCGCCAAACGCATAATCTGTGCCGCCGTTCAGGTTTGGTAACGGAACCGGCAGCCCGAGCGAGGCCGCCATATATTGCACCCAGACCGGTCCATTGCTGAAACGGCCGCTCGAATAGGGCGGCGAAACCGGCTGGGTGCGATGCGAAAGCGTGTAGATATTGCCAACGTCGGTCAGACTGTCACCGAAACAATAAAGGCCGGTATAGCGGGGCGCCGCGCAGGCCGGCGCGGCTGATAGCGCGAATCCCGCCAGTATCGTCACCGTGAGCCTGCGGAACCCCGGCATTCCCTGTCTCCATGGATAGTAATTCCAGAACCTTAACCATAACCCAATAGCACAGCTTTGCGCTACCGTCATCGATGAAAGCAGTCTGCTTCCGCCGAGGCCAGCAGGCGGGTGTTTGCCCCGTTTTGCGACACCATACCCAGGCCACCCGAACGGCGGGCTGCATTTTCCGGGCTTGAACAAAGCCTTGTAGGTCGTTACTTTGTCAAGAAATGTGGCAATCTGAGGGTATGATGGTCCGATTCTTGGCGGTTTTGAGTGCTGCGGCGCTTGGCACCCTGGCGGCGTCACACACCGTGCTGGCGGCGGGGACACCACCCAATCCGATCCAGCATGTCATCATCATCATGCAGGAGAACCGGAGTTTCGATCATTATTTCGGAACGTTCCCCGGGGCGGAGGGATTGAACCTGAACACCTGCGTGCCGGTCCGTGCCGGTTCTGCGCAGTGTGTCAAGCCGTTTCACGACGTTCATGATCTGAATGCCGGCGGCCCTCATGTCGATCCGGACGCTACGGCTGACCTCGACGACGGCGTTGCCACCGCCAAGATGGACGGTTTCGTGCAGCAACAGATTGCCGGCGCCAGTCAGACAGGCTGCGCCGCCGGTGAGACCGGCGGTCTGTGTACGCTCTACACACCCGGCATCGCTATCAACGATGCAATGGGCTACCACACTGCCGAAGAAATTCCCAACTACTGGGCCTATGCCAGCAACTTCGTGTTGCAGGATCATTTGTTTCAGGCTGTCCGCTCATGGTCCTGGCCTGAACATATCGAAATGGCCAGCGAATGGGTGGCAAGCTGTTCAAACTACAGCGTCGCATCAACCTGTGTGACCGCACGCATACAGGTTGGTCCCACGCCTGCTACAAGATATCCGTGGGCAAATCTGTTCTTGCTCATGGACAGGCACAATGTGACCTGGAAATGGTATCTGGAAAATGGCGACGAGCCAGATTGCAGCGACGGCCAGATGACCTGTGCCCCGTCTGTTCAGAAGGCGGGCGTGCCATCAATCTGGAATCCGGCTCCCTATTTTGCGTCCGTCCAGGCCGGCGGGGCTGCGTATATCGCCCAGCACAACCCGAGCCTTGACCAGTTCATCCTGGACGTGAAAAACGGCACCCTGCCGCAGGTTTCCTGGATCGTGCCGACGGGCCCGAACAGTGAACATCCGGCGAACGGCATTACACGCGGCATGGAATACGTGACCTCGCTGGTCAATGCCGTGATGCAGTCACAATACTGGAACAGCAGCGTCATTTTCGTCAGTTGGGACGACTGGGGCGGGTTCTACGATCATGTGCCGCCGCCGAATGTGGATCGCCGGGCCGGACAATATGCCATCGAGGGGTTTGGGCTGCGTGTCCCCGGCATCACCATCAGCCCGTACGCAAGGAAGGGCATGATTGATCATGCCGTGCTCAGCCACGACAGCTACAACACCTTCATCGAGGATCTGTTCATGGGTGGCGCGCGGCTCGACCCGAACGCGCTCGGCGTGCCTGACAACCGGCCCGATATCCGCGACGCGCTGACCTCGGTGACGTTTCCCAACGGCACGACAGCGCCGATTGGCAACCTGATGAACGAGTTCGATTTCACGCAAAAGCCGCTGCCGCCCCTCGTGCTGTCCACCCATATCCCCACGAACCTTGTGGCGACGTGCAATACGGTCTTGAGCACGACATGCTCGATGCCAACCGTGACCCTGAATTGGAACCGGCTTATCTTCGCCAACAGCACTGAAATATTCACCTATCACATCACCCGCGATGGCGTGGAACTGCCGGGCTGCACGACAAAGGGCATCCAGTGCGTCGACAAACCGCCAAGTGGCCCGCATTTGTATCGTGCCTACAGTGTCGATCAGTTCGGTGTTACCAGTCCCGTGTCCGCCGCCGCCGAAGCCGACATGCCCTAGCCGCTGCACCCGGGCGCGTGGCGGTGCATTGATCCTGCCGCGCGCCTGACGCATCTATCGCGGCCAGACGAACAACCGGACCCGGCCGCCATGCGCTACATCTCCACCCGCGGACAAGCCCCCGCGCGCGACTTTTCCGGCGTGCTGCTGGCCGGGCTTGCCGAGGATGGCGGGCTGTACGTGCCCGAAACCTTCCCCAGCCTGTCGCGGGAGGATCTGCGCGCCATGCGCGGCCTGCCCTATGCCGAGGTGGCCGCACGGGTGATGCACCTGTTCACCGGCACGTCCGTTCCGTTCGCCACGCTGCAGCGCCTGTGCCGGGAAGCCTATGCCGGGTTCGGCCACAGCGCCGTGGCCCCGCTGGTGCAACTGGACAGCGGCTTGTGGGTGCAGGAGTTGTTCCACGGCCCGACACTGGCGTTCAAGGACATGGCGATGCAACTGCTTGGGCGGTTGTTCGAGCATGTGCTGGCCGAGCAGGGGGCGCATGTCACCATCGTCGGCGCCACCTCCGGCGATACCGGGTCGGCGGCCATCGAGGCGTTTGCCGGGCGGGACCGGGTGAACATCGTCATCCTGCACCCGGAAGGCCGCACCAGCGCGGTGCAGCGGCGGCAGATGACCACGGTGCATGCGCCGAACGTGGGCAATATCGCGCTGGCGGGCACGTTCGATGATTGCCAGGATCTGGTGAAGGCCATGTTCGCCGATGTGCCGTTCCGGCAGGAACTGCATTTGTCGGCGGTCAATTCCATCAACTGGGGCCGCATCGCCGCCCAGGTGCCCTATTACATCTACGCGGCGCTGGCGCTGGGCGCGCCGGAGCGCGAGGTGGCGTTCAGCGTGCCCACCGGCAATTTCGGCAATGTGCTGGCGGCATGGGTGGCGCGGCGCATCGGCCTGCCGGTCGCGCGCCTTGTGGTGGGCTCGAACCGCAACGACATTCTGGCCCGCTTCCTCGACGGCAACGACATGTCGATTCAGGGGGTCGAGCCGAGCCTGTCGCCCAGTATGGACATTCAGGTCAGCTCGAATTTCGAACGCCTGCTGTTCGAACTGCTGGACCGCGACACCGCGGCCACTGCGCGCACCATGACCGATTTCCGTCAGAGCGGGCGCATGGCAGTGCCCGATGCCGCATGGCACCGCGCCCGCACGCTGTTCCACGGCTTCCGGTTGGACGACACGCAGACGCTGGCCGAAATCCGCCGCCTGCGCGCCGCCACCGGTTATGTGGCCGAGCCGCATTCCATGATCGGCATTGCGGGCGGTGCCGCGCACCCGGCGGGGCATGGCGTGCCGATGGTAGCCATGGCCACCGCGCACCCGGCGAAGTTCCCGGATGCGATGGAACAGGCCACCGGCACACGACCCCTTCTGCCAGCGCGCCTCGGCGACCTATATGAGCGGATTGAACGCTTCAGCCGCGCGCCGAATGATCTGGCCGCCGTCGAGACGCTCGTCCGCGCCACCGTTCTGAGGAATGCCGCATGACCAATGCCCCCGCCTCCACCGCCCCGGAGGCGATTCGCGTCACCCGTCTGCCGTCCGGCCTGACCGTGGTCACCGAGCGCATGGACCGCGTCGAGACCGTCTCGTTCGGCGCCTATGTCGCCACCGGCACCCGCAACGAGACCGAGGCGGAAAACGGGGTGTCGCATTTCCTCGAACACATGGCCTTCAAGGGCACCGCGCGCCGCAGCGCCGCCCAGATTGCCGAGGAAATCGAGGCCGTGGGCGGGCACATCAACGCCTACACCGCGCGTGAGCAGACCGCGTATTACGTGAAGGTGCTGAAGGAAGACACGGCGCTGGGCGCCGACATCATCGGCGATATCCTGACCCATTCCACCTTCGAGCGCGATGAGCTGGAGCGGGAGCGCGGCGTGATCCTGCAGGAAATCGGGCAGGCCAACGACACGCCGGACGACATCATTTTCGACCATTTTCAGGAAACCGCATATCCCGGCCAGCCGATGGGCCGACCGGTGCTGGGCACCGAGGCGATCATCCGCGCGCTGCCGCGTGAGGCGCTGGTGGGCTACATGGGCCGCCACTACACCACGGCCAACACGGTCATCGCGGCAGCGGGCAATCTGCACCACGAACAGGTGCTGGATCTGGTGCAGCGCCACTTCGCCGACCTGCCGAGCCAATCGATTCCGCAGCCGGAACCGGGTGTGTACACCGGCGGGGAGTTCCGCGAGAGCCGCGATCTGGATCAGGTGCATATCGTGCTGGGCTTCCCGTCGGTCAGCTACGCCGACCCGGAATTCTACCCGACCATGCTGCTCTCGACCCTGCTGGGCGGCGGCATGTCGTCGCGCCTGTTTCAGGAAGTCCGCGAAAAGCGGGGGCTGGTGTATTCGGTGTATTCCTTCACCGCGCCCGCCATGGATGGCGGCCTGTTCGGCATCTATGCCGGCACCGGCGAAAGCGAGGCCGCCGAGTTGATGCCGGTCACGCTGGAAGAACTGCGCCGCGTGCAGCACGACGTCACCGAGGCCGAACTCGCCCGCGCCCGCGCGCAGGTCAAGGCCAGCCTGCTGATGTCGCTGGAAAGCACCGGCAGCCGCTGCGAGCAGATCGCGCGGCAGATTCAGGTGTTTGGCCGGGTGATCCCGACCGCCGAGACGGTGGCGCGGCTGAACGCGGTCACCATCGACAGCGTGCAGTCCGCCGCCGCCCGCCTGTTCCGCGCCACGCCGACGCTGGCCGCCCTCGGCCCGGCGGGGATGGTACCGGGTCTGGCTGACATCGCAGAACGTCTGGCGGCATAAAAAATGTCCTACCTCAATCTCGTCGCCGATCTGATCGCCCGCGCCCGCAGCGCCGGGGCCGATGCCGCCGACGCGGTGCTGGTCTCCGGCACCTCGCTGTCGGTGTCCCGCCGTCTGGGTGAGACGGAGCATCTGGAACGCTCGGAAGGCCGCGACCTTGGCCTGCGGGTGTTCGTGGGCAAACGCTCGGCCATCGTCTCGTCCTCGGCGCTGGACCCCGCCGGGTTCGCCGATCTGGCCGCCCGCGCCGTGGCGATGGCGAAGGTGGTGCCGGAAGACCCGTACGCCGGTCTGGCCGAGGAAGCCCATGCCGAGGATGCCGGGCCGCTGGACCTGGACGACCCTGCCGAACCCGAGGCTGAATCGCTGATCGCCCGCGCGCAGGCCGCCGAGGATGCCGCGCGCGCGGTGCCCGGCGTGACCAACAGCGAGGGCGGGGAGGCCGGGTTTGGCCGCACCGAGATCGTGCTCGTCACCTCCGCCGGGTTTGCCGCCACCTATCGCCGCTCCAGCCACTCGGTGTCGGCCAGCGTGGTGGCGGGCAGCGGGACAGAGATGCAGCGCGATTACGACTACACCAGCGCCGTGCATCTGGCCGACCTTGAAGATGCGGCCGCCATTGGCCATTCGGCGGGCGAACGCGCCGTGTCGCGGCTGAACCCCACCCGGCCGAAAACCGGCAAGATGCCGGTGGTGTACGACCCGCGCGTGTCCTCCTCGCTGCTCGGCCACCTGACCGGCGCCATCAACGGCGCGTCGGTGGCGCGCGGCACCACGTTCCTGAAGGACAAGCTGGGCCAGCGGATTTTCCCCAGCGGCATCGACATCGTCGATGACCCCCGCCGCCATCGCGGCCTGCGCTCCCGCCCGTTCGACGGTGAGGGCGTGCCGACCTCACTGCATACATTGATCGAAGACGGCGTGCTGACCACGTGGCTGCTGGACACGCGCAGTGCCCGCCAACTCGGGCTGCGCACCACCGGCCACGCGGCGCGCGGCACCTCATCGCCGCCGTCGCCGTCGGTCACCAACCTGTTCATGCGGCCGGGGGCGCTCAGCCCCGCCGAACTGATGGCCGACATCAGGGAAGGCATCTACATCACCGAGTTGATCGGCATGGGCGTGAACGGCATCACCGGCGACTACAGCCGCGGGGCCGCCGGGTTCATGATCCGCAACGGCGTGCTGGCCGAACCGGTGGCAGAGATCACCATCGCGGGCAGCCTGCCGGAGATGTTCCTGCATCTGCTCCCGGCCAACGATCTGCGCTTCCGGCGTGGCACCGATGCGCCGACGATTCGCGTCGAGGGGCTGACCATCGCGGGCGCCTGACCGGGGGCGCTAAAAATCCGCGGGGCGCGCACCTATCTAGGGTTCGTTCTGGCACGAATGAGACCCTGACAATGCGCCGCCCCGCCATTCTCGCTGCTGCTTTTCTGGCCCTTGCCCTCGCGCTTGCGCCCGGGCTGGCGCTGGCCCGCGCCGGTGACGGCGGCTCGTTCGGCAGCCGGGGCACGCGCACCTATTCGCTGCCGCCCAGCACCAACACCACGCCCTATGGCGCGTCACCCATGCAGCGCAGCCTGACCCAGCCGCAGGCCCCCACCTACGGCAATCCCGGCTACGCCAATCCGGGCTATGGCGGCTACGGCAATCGCTCGCCGTTCATGACCGGCTTGATGGGCGGGTTTCTGGGTGCTGGCATCGGCGGCCTGCTGTTCGGCCACGGCCTGTTCGGCGGCATCGGCGGCTTTGGCAGCATCTTTGGCCTGCTGATCCAGATTGTTCTGATCGGCTGGCTGGTGCGCTGGGTGTTCCGCCGCTTCTTCTCCGGCCCGGTGACGGCTGGCCCCGGCATCTTCAGCCGGATGGGGATGCCGCCGGCCGCTTCACCGCAGATCATGCCGATGGGCGGCGCGCCGGTGGGCCGTGCCATCCAGATCGGCCCTTCGGACTATCAGGCGTTCGAGATGCTGCTGAAGGGCGTGCAGCAAGCGTGGTCCAACCACGACATCAATGCGTTGCGCGCGGTGGCGTCGCCCGAGATGGTCAGCTACTTCGCCGAGCAACTCGGCGAGCAGGCCAGCCGCGGCGTGCGCAACAGCGTCAGCGACGTGCGGCTGGATCAGGGTGATCTGGCC
>CAIPHQ010000072.1 GCA_903864895.1 uncultured Rhodospirillales bacterium | reverse complement strand
CTCCAGCGCCGCGTCCCGCCGCCGCGCGTCTCCCCGCTGCGGCGCTTGCGCCACACGCTCGGCCTTGGCCTGCGCTTCGTGTGGTGGACAGTCAGCCTGCGCCTGCCCAGGGCACTCGCGATGCGCGCGCGCCAGCGCCGCGAACTGGAATTGCTGGCCAGCAGCCATCTGTTCGACGGGCGCTGGTATCTCGAGCAATACCCCGACATCGCGGTGGCCGGGCTCGACCCGTTGGTGCATTACCTGCGCCACGGCGGCAGGGAAGCGCGCAATCCGGGGCCGCTGTTCGACGGGGCGGCCTACCGCGCCGCCAACCCCGACATCGCGGCGGCGGGGCTGAACCCGCTGGTGCATTATCTGCAACATGGCGCTGCCGAAGGCCGCGCGATCCTGCCAGTGGCCGGCCCGCCGCTACAAGCCGCCGCACCGCCGCCCGAACCGCGCCCGCTGCCGCCCCGCCCCGAACTGCGCGAACCGCTGCTGGAAGGCCCGGACCCGGTTCCCGATGCGGACATCAACCCGCTGCCGCTGCCGCTGCAACTCGCCCCGCTGCGGGTGGTGTATTTCGAGGGCGAACCCGGCACGCCGGGCAGCGCCTATCGCGTCGCCCGCCCCGCCGCCGCCGCGCGGCGGCATGGCGCGTGGGTGGAAACCTACCCGCTCGCCGAAGCGCCCGACAGGCGCGATGCCATCGTCGCCGCCGATATCGTGGTCATCTGGCGCGCGGCATGGTGCGCCGAGGTGGTGGGCATCATCGACGCCGCCCGCCAATCCGGGGCCAAACTCGTGTTCGACGTGGACGACCTGATGGTCGAGCCCGATCTGGCCAGCATTCATCTGATTGACGGCATCCGCACCCAGTTCATCCCGGAATCCGCCGTGCGCGGGCATTACGCCCGCGTGCGCGACACCATGGCGAACTGCGATTTCTGCATCGCCTCCACCGATGAACTCGCGTGGTACATGCGCGGCCACGCCAAGACCACGTTCGTGCTGCCCAACGGGTTTGACACCGCCGTGCTGCACCGCGCCCGCCTGGCCGCACGGCGGCGGCGGCACACGCCGGGCGACGGTCTGTTCCGCATCGGCTATGCCGCAGGTTCGCGCACCCACCAGCAGGATTTCGCCGCCGCCGCCCCGGCCGTGGCCCGCACGCTGCAAGCCAGTCCGCACGCGCGTCTGGTGCTGTTCACCAGTCCGGTGGACGGATTGCCGGTGGTGGACATTGCCGAGTTCCCCGAATTCGCCGGGCTGGAAGCGCAGATCGAATGGCGCGTGCTGGTGCCGCTGGAAGACCTGCCCGGCGAGATGGCGCGGTTCGACGTCAGCCTCGCCCCGCTGCAAACCGGCAACCCGTTCTGCGAGGCCAAGAGCGAACTGAAGTATTTCGAGGCCGCCTTGGCCGATGTGGTCACCATCGCCTCCCCCACCGGCCCGTTCCGCCGCGTCATCACGCCGGGCCGCACCGGGTTTCTGGCTGACAGCGAAGCGGCGTGGTTCGATGCGCTGCGCCGCGCCATCGACGAACCGGCGCTGCTGCGCCGCATGGCCCGCGCCGCCCGGCGCGATGTGCTGTGGCGCTTCGGCCCAGAACGTCAGGCCGAACAGATGGCCGCCATTCTGGACCAGATTCAGGGCGGCCCCGCGATGGCGCGCGCCTTCGCGCTGGAAACCGCCCGCGCCGCCATGCAGCGCCGCGACCCGCTGGTGCCGCCGGGCGAGATCGTCTTCGAGCAGGACAGTTTCGGCCACGCCGAGGTGACGGTGATTGTCCCGCTCTACAACTACGAACATCATGTCATCGAGGCGCTGGACTCGGTGGCGGCGCAGACGCTCGCGGCCCTGCATCTGGTGATCGTGGATGATTGCTCCACCGACCAGTCACTGTCCGTGGCGCTGGGCTGGGCCAAGCGCAACGCCAGCCGCTTCGGGCGCATCGCGGTGCTGCGCAACACCGCCAATGCCGGGCTGGGGCCCACGCGCAACGCGGGCTTCGATGCCGCCGAGACGGCCTATGTGCTGCCGCTCGATGCCGACAACCGGCTGCGCCCTGCCTGCTGTGAACGGCTGCTGGCAGCCGCACAGCGCAGCGGGGCGGCGTTCGTCTATCCGCTGATCCGCGAATTCGGCGACAGCGGCAAGCTGATGGGCAGCCTGCCCTACGCCCCGCAGCGTCTGGTGGGCGTGCCGTATATCGACGCGATGGCGCTGGTCTCGGTCGCGGCATGGAGTGCCGCAGGCGGCTATTGGGACGGGCGGCTGGGCTGGGAGGATTACG
>CAIPHQ010000071.1 GCA_903864895.1 uncultured Rhodospirillales bacterium | reverse complement strand
GCGCGGCTATTCCGCCCCGGTGAAACTGTCCGGCATGTCGCCCGCGCGGCTGAAATTCCTCGCCGCCCACGACAACGATCCGTTCGTGCGCTGGGATTCGCTGCAAAGCTACGCCACCGGCCTGATTCTGGAGCAGGTGGCGGCGGGCGGTGCCGCAAGGCTGGATACCGGGTTGCTGGATGCGCTGGCCGCGACACTCGCACAGGCCGATGCCGACCCGGCCTTTGCGGCCGAGGCGCTGGCGCTGCCATCGGAAGCCTATGTGGCGGACCAGATGGCGGTGGCCGATCCGGATGGCATCCATGCCGTGCGCCGGGCGATGCGCGCGCAGATTGGTGCAGCCCTCGGCGGCACGCTGCGCGCCACCTATCTGCGGCTGGCCGATACCGGGCCGTACCGCCCGGACGGGGCCTCCATCGGCCGCCGGGCGCTGCGCAACGCCTGCCTGTCCTATCTGGCCGCAGCGGGTGAGGCCGGGGTGCAGCTGGCCGCAGCCCAATTCGCCGCCCAGGCCAACATGACCGACGTGCTGGCGGCACTGGATGTGCTCGCCGCCACCGATACGCCGGAGCGGACGGCGGCACTGGCCGCGTTCCACGCCAAATGGCGCGGTGACGACCTTGTGCTCGACAAATGGTTCTCCATTCAGGCGATGTCGCCGCGCGCCACCACGCTGGCCGAGGTGCAGGCGTTGTGGACGCACCCGGATTTCGACATGCGCAACCCCAATCGCTTCCGCTCCCTGGTGGGCGCGTTCTCGGCGGGCAATCAGGTGCGCTTCCACGATGCGTCCGGCGCGGGCTACCGGTTTCTGGCCGACGCGATCATCGCGCTCGACCCCTCCAACAGCCAGACGGCAGCGCGCATGACCAACCCGCTGGGCGCGTGGCGGCGGCAGAACCCGGCGCGGCAGAGCCTGATGCGCGCGGAGCTTGAGCGGATTCTGGCGTCCCCCAAGCTCAGCCGGGGCACGTTCGAAAAGGCATCGAAGGCGTTGGTCTAGCCCAGCGCCTCGCCCAGAAACCGCGCCGCCAGCGCCGCACCATCCGCCGAGATGGTGTGGCCGAGGCCCGGCTGGATGTGCAGTGCCACATCCATGCCCAAGCCGCGCAGCGTCCCGGCGGCACGGGTTGAGTCGGATGCCGGAATCACCGGGTCCGCCGCGCCATGCACCAGCAACACTTTGGTCCCCAGCAATGGGGCCAGCGGCGGCGGTGAGGCGAGACGGCCCGAGAACGCGGCCACCGCCGCCACCTGCCAGCGCCCGGTGGCCACCGCGTCCAGCGCCATGATCGAGCCTTGCGAGAACCCCAGCAGCGCCACGCTGTCCAGCCGCCCGGTCAGGCCGTGAGCGTCGATGATGGCGGCAAGCGTGGCGTCAAACCCCGCCCGCGCGGCGGCGATGCGGGCGCTGCGGTTGCCCTCGGTGATGCCGGTCACGCTGAACCATTGCCGCCCCGGCCCGTGGTCGAACGGCAACGGCGCATCCGGTGAGACGAAATTGGCCGCCGGAATCGCCGGGCGCAGCACGC
This sequence comes from uncultured Rhodospirillales bacterium, assembly GCA_903864895.1. Taxonomy (GTDB): domain Bacteria; phylum Pseudomonadota; class Alphaproteobacteria; order Acetobacterales; family Acetobacteraceae; genus CAIPHQ01. The sequence goes on along the minus strand of CAIPHQ010000071.1, from coordinate 2,203 downwards.
CCGTGAGCGGGGCGAGGCCGGCACCGTTGCTGCCGACGCCGTGCAGCAGAATCACCAGCTTGGCGGGGGCGGACATGGCGGCCTCGTATCCGCGATTGGATCGGTGCGGCTATACTCGCCGCCGCAGCTTCCAGCGAGACCCCACATGCCCGTACCCGGCCTTGGCCCCTACGACGACAGCAACATCTTCGCCCGCATCCTGCGCGGCGAAATCCCGTGCAAGCGGGTGTATGAGGATTTGTGGGCGCTGGCGTTCCACGACATCAACCCGCAGGCTCCCACCCATGTTCTGGTGATCCCGAAGGGCCGCTACGTGTCGGTGGCGGATTTCGCGGCCAGCGCCAGCGATGCCGAGATTGCGGGCTTCGTCCGCGCGGTGGGCAAGGTGGCGCAGGATTTGGGGCTGGAAGCGCCGGGCTACCGGATTCTGGCCAATATGGGCGACCACGCCGGGCAAGAAGTGCCGCATTTTCACGTACATCTGTTCGGCGGGCGCAGCCTCGGCCCGATGCTGGCACGCTCCTAACGCGATGGCCGTAGCGCGGGGTCGGCCAGCACTTCCTCGCACTCGGCCTCGGCAATGGCGCGGGACAGCGCCTGCCAGTCCGGCGCGGCAGCCACCGCTCCCGGCGGGGCCGCGCCGCCTTCGCAATGGGCGAAGAAACAGCCCATCACCTCGGCCACCGCCGCGGCGCTGACGCTGCGGCGGTCCGGCGCGAAGGCCTCGTAGGCCGCCTGCGGGCCGGTGACGATTTCGTAGGCGGGGAAATACGTCACCCCCTCCGCCGCCCGCGCCACATCCCCGGCCGCCACGCGCAGCACGGCCTTGCTGTAGGTGGTGGCCTCCAGCACATGTCCGCCCGTTGCCGTGGCCACCAGCGGCACCGGAGAAACCGACAGCACTACCCGCAAGCCCGGGTTCAGCGCCCGCACATCGCGCAGGAACGCCAGCAGGTCGGCAGTCACCTCGGCGGCGCTGAAATTGTGGAACGCGTGGCGTGCCGCATCGAAACTGCCCGCCACCGTGCCGGGGCAGGCGGGGAACACCGCACCGTCCTCCTGCGACACCCATGCCTCGGTCAGCCCCAGCGTGAACACGAACACCGTGGCCTCACTGAACGCGCGGCGCACAAAGTCCAGATGCTGGCGGGTCAGCAGCCCGTATTCGCGCGACGACCGGGCGCGGTAACGCAGGCCGGGGCGATACGGATCGACATAGCTGCCTTCCGCATCGCGCCACACCCGCTCCTGCGGTTCGAACACGCCGGTGGCGCGGTGCAGCAATTGCAGCAACTGGCGTGCGGTGTAGATGTTGCCGTAGGCCGCGCTGAAATTGTCGTAGCCGAGGTTTTCCGGCGGCACTTTCAGCGCCGGGTGGCGGCGCTCGGTGCGGACATAGGTGAAGCCGGACGCTTCCAGATGCGGCACCAGATTGGCGGCAAAACAACTGCCGGCGCTCATCACCCGGTCATCGGCGCGCAGCAGCACTGTGCCCTGCGGCAGCATGTCTGCCGCCCGGAAGCCGCGTGCGACCGCGCGTGACCAGAAGGCGGTATCCGGGGCGGTGTCATACGGGGTGCCGGTCATGGCGCTATCCCTGTTGCATCTGCCGCTTGCATCTGCCGCGCCAGCGCGGCCAGCAGCATTGCGCCGTACTCGGCGTTGGCGTGCGTGGCATCCCCCGCCGACAGCGCCGGGCGCAGACAGCCCGTCTCGTCCAGCGCGCCGGCGGGGGCGGCAATGAACGCGGCACCCTGCCGGGCGGCAATGTCCGCCATCATGTCCTGCAACACACGCCACAGCTTGCGCCGCACCGGCGCGGGCGTGATGGGTGCGGTGGCCAGATCCAGCCCGCGCGCGGCGGCGGCCTGCACCAGCACGCGATGCGCCAGCGCCCAGCGCCGGATGGTCTGGTTGTCCGCCAGCGGCGGCGCGGTGCCCAGCACGAACAACCGCCGCGCACCCAATTGCCGCGCCACGCCCAGAAACCCGTCCAGCCCCGGCAGGCTCGCGGCAAAATGTTCGCGGATCGCCGCTTCGGGCACCACCACCGCGCCCGGCAGCAGCGGCGCATCCGGCTCGCTCTGCGGGATGAAGTCGAACGCCGGCGGGGCCAGCGCCAGAAAATCCCGCGTATGCTGGTTGCCGCGCCACACCACGGCCACGTCGCGCCCGGTAATGGCGGGGAGTGCGGCTTCGTAAT
>CAIPHQ010000070.1 GCA_903864895.1 uncultured Rhodospirillales bacterium | reverse complement strand
CGTCATCGCTGATGCTCATGCTGGCGTAATCAAACCCGGTGGTGCCGGACACGAACACCCACGGCCCGTCCACCACGGCGCGCGCATAGCCGATGTCGCGCTCGAATGTGGACCCGCTTTCGATCCAGCGCCGCATCAGATGGAAATTCCACCGTCGATGATCATGGCCTGCCCGGTCACGAACACCGCCTCATCACTGGCCAGATACACCGCCATCATGGCGATCTCCTCCGCCGTGCCCAGACGGCCCATGGCCTGCCGCGCGATGAACGCGGCGCGGGCGGCTTCCACCGATCCGGCCACGGCGGCATTGGCGGCGATACGGTCATCCAGGCTCGGGGACTGCACCGTGCCGGGGCAGATGCAGTTGCAGCGCACGCCCTGCTTCACGGTATCGGCGGCCACCGCCTTGGTCAGGCCGATCACCGCGGCCTTGGACGCGCCATACACCGCGCGGTTCGGGATGCCTTTGATCGACCCGGCCACCGAGGCGATATTCACGATGGACCCGCCGCCCTTGGCGATCATGCCGGGCAGGAAGGCGCGGATGGTGCGGAAATGCGACCGCGCGTTCAGGTTGAACGCGAACTCCCACTCTTCTTCGGTGGCGTCCAGCACGCTGCCCTGATGCACGAAGCCCGCGCAGTTGAACAGAATGTCCACCGGCCCGGCATTCACCGCCGCCGCGTTCACCGCGTCGAGGTCGAGCACGTTCAGCGCGAAGGTGCGGATGTTCGGTCCGGCGATTTCGGCCACCTTGGCGCCGTTCAGGTCGGTGGCGATCACGCTCGCGCCTTCGGCGGCAAACGCCAGCGCCGTCGCCCGCCCGATGCCCTGTGCCGCAGCGGTGCAAAATGCCGTCTTGCCGGCCAGCCTGCCTGCCATGGTTTCCGTCCCTGCCCAGCGATTTGCGTTGCGAAAAGTCCGTAGCATCGCCGCCCGGGCGGCGAAAGGGCCGGAGCCATGCAGGTTTGGCGATGGACAGCCCCATGCAACCGCCGTTCGCTTGGCGGCGGGAGAAGGAGCCAGCCATGCTGCACCAGGTACGCCGGATCGTGACCACCAACGACGCCAACGGCAAATCCGGCGTAATGATCGACGCGGCGGCGGACAACATCATCACCGTGCTCACCGAATTGTGGATCACCGGCGCAGGCCGGGTGAACCACACCGACGGCATCGACCACGGTGCACTGTCCACCCAACTGGAACCGCCCAAGGGCGGCACGCTGTTCCGCTATTTCCAGATCGCCCCCGAATCCGCCACCGCGCATCTGCCGTTGGCCGAGCGCGAGCAACTGGCGCGGGACTGGTTCGCGGGCATGAACGGCGGCCATTTGCAGCCCGATACCAGCCGCCACCCGGCGATGCACCAGTCCAGCACCACCGACTACATCATCCTGCTGTCCGGTGAGATCACGCTGGTGCTGGACAAGGAAGAACGCACGCTGAAACCGTTCGACGTGGTGGTGCAGCGCGGCACCAACCATGCGTGGGTCAATCGCGGCACGCAGGATGCGCTGCTGATGGCCGTTCTGGTGGATGACGGCACGGGCGGCTGACCGCTGCCGTCCCGGTCAATGCCATTTGAACAGCGTGCCGCCCGCGCCGTCCGCCTTGGCGTGAAACGCGTGGCCGGTCAGGTCGCCGAGGAAGGTGATGCTGGCGGCATGGCTGCCGTCACTCACGCTCAACACGCCGTCCGAGCCGGTGCCGAGGAAGCTCCACACCAGCGAAGCCGGGTTCAGATCGGTGATGTCCAGATCGGCGGCGGTGCCGAAATGGCCGATGCTGTCGCCATCCAGCCCAAGGGCAGTGCCTTGAAAATGCGTGGTCTGCCCGTCCATCCCGGTCAGCGTGGCCCCGCCCGCCAGACTGATCAGCGTCTGGTTGGCGTGCCCGGCCGTCAGGCTGTCGCCGGTGGCCGCCGCAATGCCGGTGATCAGGCTGGCACCGCCAAGGTTCAGTGACAGGTTGGCACTGTCCAGCCGCGCCACGATGCCGTGGCTGTCCAGATCGTTCAGCGTTGCCGTCTGCCCGGCGCTGCCGCTGATCTCCAGCGTGGCGCTGCCGCTGTGCACCGTTACCAGCGCGCCGGCAGTCTCGGGGGTCATCGGAATCGTCACCGACTGTCCGAACGTGTCGATGGCCTGGCTGGCATCGCCCGGCGCGATGCTGTCGTTGCCGTTGCTGCCCAGCACGCGCAGCCCCGGCGTGGCATTGGCGGTGAACACAGTGCCCGGCGCACCCGCCGTGCCGCCCAGCAGATGCACCGATGCCAGCCCGGTCTGGTTCGCCCCCATGCTCACAGTGCCGCCGCCGCGGACGCTCAACGCCGCGCCGTTGGCGGCAATGGCCACGCCCGCCGTGGCAGCGGTGACATAAATCTGCGCCGCAGCCCCGCCACCGTTGATGGTCTCGAACGCGCTCCCGGCGTAGACGATGTCGTGCCCGGTGCCGAGATTGATCACCGAATGGTCGTTGGCCCCGATGATGGTGATGCCCGGCACCGCCGGGTTCGCCGGATCTGGCGTGGCAGATGCCACCTGCACCGTCACATCCAGCCCCGCGCGCAACCGCACGGTCTGCTGCCCGCTTCCGCCAACCTGGCCTTCCTGCGCCTGCACGGACTGGATCCTGGACAGTTTGGCGGGGCTGCCCAGGCGGAAGCGGCCGGGGCCTTGCAGGGTCAGGCTGTTGAACCCGCTGCCACCCACAATGCGGTCACCGGTGTTCAGCGCCGTTGCGGTGGTGAAGAACAGGTTGTTGGGCAGCGTGGCGGTGATGTTGTCGGTCAGCGAGGTGAGGGTGAACGTGCCCGGGGCCGCCACCGTGCCCGTCACAGTCAGTGTCTGCGCCGCCAGCGCGCCGCTGTAGCCGCTGGCGTTGCTGCCGGTGGCGGTCAGTACGATGGTTTCGCTGTACACCCCGGCTGTGCTGGCACTGAGCGCAATGGATGGCGCGCTGTCCTGCTGGCCTGCGGCCACACCGCTGAAATCGGCAAACCCGGCATTGGTGAACGCGCCGCCGCCGCCGGTCAGGCTGAATTGGCTGGACAGCAGGTCGGCCACGCCCGCGCCACTGTTCAGCACGCCAAGGCTCACTTGTGCCACTGGCCCGCCCGCATACACCAGGCCCAGATCCAGCGTCACGTTCGCGCCAGTGCCAGACAGCGTGCCCGCCGAACTCTGCCACTCGGCCGTGGCGTAATTGTTCACTGTGCCAGTCAGGGTGATGGTCTGCCCGGCCAGCGCCGTGGTGCCCAGAGTGTCGATGCCGGTGCCGTCCGAGGTCACCGCCAGCGTGGCCGTGGCGGTGAACACGCCGGCGGCGGCGGTGTTTAGCATGGCCGAAAAGTCAGCGCCGTCGCTGCTGCCTGCCGCCAGCAGGCTGACGCTGCCCGAGACGGCGATGGCCCCGCCGCCGCCGCTGAGCGTGGCGTCCAGAGCCTCACTGAAGCCGCCGATGGCGGCGGCGTTGGACAGGGACAGCAGTTGCGCCGCCTTGCCCCCAATATGCACCACGCCGAAATCGACGATGCTGCTGGCCAGTGCTGCGGTGGCGTAGTTGTACACCGTGCCGGTTGCGCTCAGTGTCTGGCCCGGCAGCGCGGTGTTGCCCAGCCAGTCCACGGCGAAGCCGTCGGACACCGGAGCCAGGACCACCGTGCCGGAGACTGCGCCGGCCAATGATGTGGCCGCCTGCACCTGCAACACGGCACTGCCGCCCGGCAAGATACCGCTGGCACTGCCGAGGCCGGAGATGCCGCCACTGGAAACGCTCCATGCCGCATCAAGCTTTTCGGCAAATCCGGCCAGCGCCGCGTTGGTCAGTGTGACACTCTGGCTCACGGTCTGGCCGGTGTGCAGATCGCCGAAGTCCAGACTGGTCACGCCACCAAGGCTGGCGGTGGCAAAGGCATACACAGCGCCGGACACGTTGATGGTCTGCGCCGTCAGCGGTGTCAGCCCTTCGCTGTCGATGCCGGTGCCGTCGGACGTGAGGGTGATGGTGGCGCTGCCGGAAATGGCCCCCGTGGTGGCAGTGTTCAGCCCCACCACCAGCGCGGTGCTGTTGGTTGCCCCCGGCGCAAGGCCGGTGATGCTGCCGGTGGCAATGATACCGAGCGCGGCGGTGGACACGGCGGCATTCAGATTTTCCGAATACACGGGAAATGCGGTGTTCGTCAGCGGCAGCGTCGTGCTGACCACGTCGCCTGTATGGTGGTTGCCGAAGGCCACCCCGCCGAAGCTGGACGGAAGTGCCTGTCCGTACAGCGTCACCATGCTGCCGCCGCTGCCATCACTGGCGGCTTCGGGAATGAGTCCGGCCAGCGGCGTGGACGAGACGAAATCCAGCGCGCTGCCACCCTGCGGCGTGATGCTGAGCGTGCTGCCGTTCACCACGGCGGTTGCGGCGCTGGCAGCCGCAAGGTCGATACGCACCCCCGGGGCAAGCCCGGACACTGTGGACTGGATGGCGGTATTGCTGTCCAGTTTCAGTGTGGTGCCCTGCGCTGCACCCAGGAATTGGATGGAATTGGACCCTGCCTGCGCGCCACCGGCCAGTTCCAGTGTGGCACTTCCGCCGATGAGCATCCACCCGGCACCGCTTACGCTGCCAGTGAGGCGCAGCGTGCCGATGTTCACGGTGATTTTGCCGGTGTTACTGAAGTTCCCGGTGATGGTGCTGAGGCCGGCTCCGCTGCCGCCAAAATACGTCCGCCAGATATTGCCCGCATTGGTGAAACTGGCCCCGGCCGCGACGGTGACTCCCGCATTCCCGATCAGGTTCAGCACAGTGCCTTGAGTCCATAGGCTCGGACCCGATAACGACAGCGCGCTGGCGGCATTCAGCACGATGCCCCCCGCATCGTTCCAAATATCACTGCCGATTGCCGCCGAAGGACTGTTGATCGTGACTGTGCCGTTGGTGTTCAGAACGCCGCCGGCGTCATTGAGTGCAAATCCGCCACTGTTCCACAGCATGTTACCCGTGATTGTCAGCGTGTTAGGCTGCGCCCGCAAAGCAAACATGCCCCCGTCCAGCGTGACCGCGCCGTTCACCACGGCAGTCGCACCATTCTTGTAGGAGTCTGGTGAATCAAGATAATAATTTCCACTGACGAAATCAAACGAGGCGCTCGGGGCGACTGTGAATGTGCCCTGAAAATATCCTGCGCCGCCCAACATATCGAGGGTGCCGCTGTCAATGTCAACCGATCCGGAATTATCCAGATATGAACTGAATCTTACCAATCCCGGACTGCTCATTTTCAGCAGGCCGTAGTTTTCGATGTCATTAATATTAACAATATAAGCGCGGCTCGCCATGTCGAACGTGGCACCCGCCTGATTGGTCAATGTGAACGAGTCGGACATGGCTATCGCGTTGTCTTCAATCACGCCGCTGTTGGTCCATGGAATGTTTATTGTGGGGTTGCCACTGTGATCGGTGATTGTCGTGGTGCCAGTCGTGGTCAGGTGGCCGAACAAATAGCTGGTCACCGTTCCGTCCAGCGTCGCGCCGTTCAGCGTCACGCTGCCAAACAACTGCAGTGTCCCGCCGGACATCGTCAGCGCCGCCCCGAGTGTTTCCGAGGCGTTCACCCATACCGTGCCGCTGGACAGCGAAATCGCGCTGCTGATGACGCCACCCGATGCGACCTCCAGCGTACCGCCCGAGACCGTGGCGGTGCCGCCGGACAATACGCCGCCCACCGCCACAAGCCCCGACTGCACACTCAGCGTGCTGCCCAGCGTCAGCGACCCCAGCACCGACAATGTCGCACCGCTGGAAGTAACGCTG
>CAIPHQ010000069.1 GCA_903864895.1 uncultured Rhodospirillales bacterium | reverse complement strand
CGCAGCTTGCCGCGTGACTGGCTGAACAGATGCACGCTGGGGGTCCAGCCGCCGCACATCAGCAACGTGTCGCAGGTCACCGGTTCGGCGCTGCGGCCTTCGCTGCGCAAGGACGCCCACGCCACGCGCGTGCCGCCGCCGCTGGCGACAACCGAGGTGGACGTGCGGACCGGCAAACCCGCCGCGCGGGCGGCCTGCACCAATTCGCCATCGGGGTCGGCGCGCAGATCGGCAATGGCGGCGATTGCGACACCGGCCGCGTGCAGATCAAGCGCGGCGCGATAGCCGCTGTCATGCGCGGTGGCGACGACTGCGGTGCGGCCCGGCAACGCGCCGTAGCGGTTCACATAGGTGCGCGCGGCATCGGCCAGCATGACGCCCGGGCGGTCATTGTGCGGAAACACCAGCGGGCGTTCCAGTGCGCCCGCCGCCAATACAACTTCTTTGGCGCGCACCTGCCACAACCGCTCGCGCGGCAAGCCGTTGGCGGGGGCGGCGAGATGGTCGGTCAGGCGCTCGCTCAGCCCCACCATGTTGTGTGCGAAATAGCCGAAGGCCGTGGTGCGCGGCAGCACTTGCACGCGCGGGTGTTTGGCAAGTGCGGCCAGCGCATCTTCCAGCCACGCCTGCGCCGGTTTGCCGCCAATGGTGGCGTGCAATTCGCTGAGCAGCGAGCCACCCATTTCCGCCTGCTCGTCGCACAGGATCACCCGCGCGCTGCTCTCGGCGGCCACTTGGGCGGCGGCGATGCCGGCGGGGCCTGCGCCCACCACCAGCACATCGCAATGGCCCCAGCGGTTGCTGTAGCGGTCCGGGTCCGGCAGTGTGGGCGACTTGCCCAGACCGGCGGCGGCGCGGATGGCCGGTTCGTAAATTTTCGCCCACGCCCACGCAGGCCATTTGAAGGTCTTGTAGTAGAACCCGGCGGGCAGGAACGGTGAGAGCATGTCGTTCAGGATGCCGATGTCCCAGTGCAGGCTGGGCCAGCGATTCTGACTTTCGGCTTTCAGATCCTGATACAGTTCCACGCAGGGTGCGCGCAGGTTGGGCGTGACGCGCGCGGCATCGCGCGCCACCGATACCAGCGCATTCGGCTCATCGGAGCCTGCCCCCAGCACGCCGCGCGGGCGGTGGTATTTGAACGAACGGCCCATCAGGTGCACGCCGTTGGCAATCAGCGCCGAGGCCAGCGTGTCGCCCTGCACGCCCTGATAGGCCACACCGTCGAACGAGAATTGCAGCGGCTTGCTGCGGTCGATGCGGCCACCTGCGGCGGTGCGGAACGGCGCGGTCATGCGCTGGCCTTCCTGGCTGCATCCGGGCGCGGTTCGCCGGACTTGTAGGTGGTAACAAAGAAATCGCTGACCGTATCACGCACCGCGTTGAAGAACCGCCCGCACCCGGCGCGATGCCGCCAGCGTTCGGCGTGGAGGCCCTTCGGGTTGGTACGCAGATACAGGAATTCGGCCCATTCCTCGTCGCTCAGCGCCGAGGGGTCGAGCGGGCGGGCGATATGCGCTTCGCCGCCATAGGCGAATTCGATTTCCGGGCGCTTGCCGCAATAGGGGCAGTCGATCAGCAGCATGGCAGGCTCCTCAATGCGCCACGGCGGCAGCCGCCGCTTCGTCGATCATCACGCCGTCGCGGAACCGCTCCATCGTGAACGGCGCGTTGATCGGGTGCGGTTCGTCGCGCGCGATGGTGTGGGCGAACACATGCGCCGAGCCGGGGGTGGCCTTGAAACCGCCTGTGCCCCAGCCGCAATTCACGTACAGGCCCGGCACAGGCGTTTTGGCGATGATCGGTGAGCGGTCCGGCGTGGTATCCACAATGCCGCCCCAGTTGCGCAGCATGCGCATGCGGCGGAACATCGGGAACAACTCGCAAATCGCGTCCAGCGTGTGCGACGGAATGTGCAGCCCGCCGCGCTGGCTGTAGGATACAAACGCATCCGTGCCGGCGCCGATCACCAATTCGCCCTTGTCGGACTGGCTGATATAGGCGTGCACCGTGTTGGACATCACCACGCAGGGAAACACCGGTTTCACCGGCTCGCTCACCAGCGCCTGCAACGGAAAGCTTTCCAGCGGCATGCGCAGCCCGGCCATGGCCATCACCACGCCGGTATGGCCTGCGGCGACCACGCCAACCTTCTTGCTGGCGATGAAGCCTTTCGCCGTTTCCACGCCCGTTACCGCGCCATCCGGCCCGCGGCGGATGCCGGTGACCTCGCAGTTCTGGATGATGTCCACGCCCATTGCATCGGCGCCGCGCGCGTAGCCCCACGCCACCGCATCATGCCGCGCCGTGCCGCCGCGCCGTTGCAGGGCGGCACCGAGCACCGGGTAGCGCAGCTTGGGGGAGATGTTCAGCGGCGGGCAGAATTCCTTCGCCTGCTCCGCCGTCAGCCATTCATTGTCCACGCCGTTGGCGCGGTTGGCGTGCACGTGGCGCTTGAACACCTGAATGTCGTGGATGGTGTGCGCCAGCATCATCACGCCGCGCGGGCTGTACATGACGTTGTAGTTCAATTCCTGCGACAGCGTTTCCCACATCTTCACCGCGTGGTCGTACAGCGCCGCCGATTCGTCGAACAGGTAGTTGGAGCGGATGATGGTGGTGTTGCGCCCGGTATTGCCGCCGCCGAGCCACCCGCGCTCGATCACCGCGATGTTGCGCAGACCGTGCTCGCGGGCCAGGTAATAGGCCGTGCCCAGCCCATGCCCGCCTGCGCCCACGATAATGGCGTCGTACGCAGGTTTCGGCTCTGGCGTGCGCCATTGCGGCTGCCACGAGGCGTGGCCGCCGAAGGCGCGTTGCAGCAGGGCGAAGGCGGAGAAATTCTGCATGGCTTAACCCGGAGTCGGCCCCGCACGGTGGACCCGATGCACCCGCAATGCGAGGATGGAAGCGTCCGATGTCTTGATCGGACCCGACATTGCGTCGGTTTCAGACAACGCTTGGCGTTTGCCGGCCGCGCGCGCGGCGAGAGGAAGCCCGGAATGCGGATCGTCGCCGTCACGCGCGTGTTCAACGAGGAAGACATTATCGAGGCGATGGTGCGCCATCACGCCGCACTGGTGGATCACCATATCCTGCTGGACAATGGCAGTGAGGACCGGACGCTGGAAATTCTGGGCGCGCTGGCGGCGGAAGGCATTCCGCTGACCGTGATCCAGAATGAAACCGTCGTGTATTCCGAGGTTCAGTTCAACACCTATCTGTACAACTTCGCCGCCGCACGGCAGCTTGCGGACTGGGTGCTGTTTCTGGACGCGGACGAGTTCATCGACACGCGGGCCATCGGCAATTTCCGGGACTTTCTGGCCAGCATGCCGGCCGCGCAGCCTTGCGTGGGCGTGGACATGATCAATTACGACGCGCCGTCGGCAGCAACGGACGGCAACCTTAACCCGGCAGAGCGCTTTTCCCGCCGCTTGGCCGCCCCCATCGGGGTGTGGAAAGTCTTCGTGCGCGGCGGGTTTGCCGAAGGCCGCGTGGTGGTGGATGCCGGGAACCACAACATCTCGCTCGATGGCACCACCGTGGACCCGCCGCAGCAGCGCGATGTGGTGCTGGCGCATTACCCCAACCGGTCGCCGTTTCACTGGGCGTACAAGGCCTTTACCGGGCGGCTGCGGGTGCTGGCGGCCGGGCAGGCCGAATTGCGGCAGGGGCGATCATTTCACTACACCGAAACCGTTGAGCGGCTGAAGCGCGACCCGGTGGACTGGCTGCGCGGCGCGCTGCACCACGCCGGGCAGCAGATGACGGCGGCCAATCTGGTCGATGACCCGATCGCCTATCTGGGCGGCCCGTTGCTCTATACGCAACCGCTGGACCCGATGCAGCGCGCGGCGGGACTGATGGTGGCGACCGCCGAGAAGATGGCGGAGTGGATGGGCGCGTTGCGCGATGCTTCGCCCGAGGCACAGGCGCTGGTCGACTCCTGGGCCAGCGACATGCGCATTCTGTTCGAAACGCAAGCGGATGCCACGCACGGCCGTGCCGAACACGGCACCATCGTCACACAGGCGTGGCGCAGCGCGGCGCAGCGTTCATTCCTGCCGCTGCTGGGCGCAGGCTGGAGCAAGCCGGAGGACTGGGGCGGCGTGTGGGGCGTGGGGGCCGAGCACGAACTGCGCCTCGGCTACGTGGGCGGGCTGGACGCTGACCGGGAGATAACGATGGACGTGCAGGCCTCCCTGCCCGGCAGCCGGGAACGGCAGGTGGTGGACGTGGCTGCCCTGGGTGAGACGCTGGCAAGCTGGGAGTTTACCCACGACCACAACCGCGCCATGCGCACGCTGCTTCTGCCGGGGCGGCTGATTGCGCAGGCGGCGCCGATGCTCTCGCTGCTGTTCCGCCCGCATTTCGTCGCCGCCCCCAGCGAGTTGTCGCCCGGCAACAAGGACACCCGCAAACTCGGCATGGGCCTTCGCGGGCTGCGCCAGCGGCTGGTCTGACGGCGCAGGGACCGCTCAGCGCTGCGCCGTCTGCCAGTCCGCCGCCACGTAATAGGGCGCGTTGGAGGGGGCCAGCGGCGCGCGGCCCAGCACATGGTCGGCCCCTTTTTCGCCGATCATGATGGTCGGCGCGTTCAGATTGCCGGTGGTCACCGTGGGCATGATGGAACTGTCGATCACCCGCAGCCCCTCCACCCCGATCACCCGGCACTGCGCATCCACCACCGCCATCGGGTCATCGGCGCGGCCAATCTTGCACGTGCAGGACGGGTGATAGGCGCTTTCCACCTTCTGGCGCACGAAATCGTCAATCTCGGCGTCGGTCTGCACGTCCGGCCCCGGTTGCAGTTCGGCCCCGGCGTAGCGGGCGAAGGCGGGTTGGGCGAAGATCTCGCGGGTCAGGCGCACGCAGGCGCGCATTTCCGCCCAGTCGTCCGGGTGGCTCATGTAATTGAAGCGGATGCGCGGCTTGTCCGCCGGGTTGGCGGAAGCCAGCCGCACCCAGCCCCGGCTTTTGCTGCGCATCGGGCCGACATGGGCCTGAAACCCGTGCCCCTTGGCCAGCGAGGCGCCATCATACGACACGGCCAGCGGCAGGAAGTGGTACTGGATGTCCGGGTAGCGAATGCCCGCGCGGCTGCGGATGAAGCCGCAGCTTTCGAAATGATTGGTCGCGCCCAGCCCGCCCTTGGTCAGTATCCACTCCGCGCCGATCTTCAGCTTCGAGACCGGATTCATCGCCGAATACAGCGTGATGGGCTCCTTGCATTCCACCTGAAAATAGAACTCCAGATGGTCCTGCAAATTCTCGCCCACGCCTGCGCGCTCGGCCACCACCGGGATGCCCAGCGCGCGCAACTCGTCCGCCGGGCCGATGCCGGAGAGTTTGAGCAGTTGCGGGCTGTTGACGGGGCCGCCGGACAGGATCACCTCCCGCGCCGCATATGCGCTGTGCTCGGTGCCGCCCTGACGGTACTGCACGCCCACGGCGCGCCCGCCGTCGAACAGAATGCGGCTTGCCAGTGCGTGCGTGACAACTTTCAAATTCGGACGCGACAGTGCCGGTTTCAGATAAGCGTTCGCCGTGCTCCAGCGGCGGCCGTTATGGACAGAAATGCCCATCCGCCCGAAGCCTTCCTGCTGAAAGCCATTGTAATCGCTGGTCGCCGGATAGCCCGCCTGGCGTGAGGCTTCCAGCCAGGCCGCGTGCAGCGGATTTTTCAGCGTGCCGTACTGGTTGCGCAGCGGGCCTTCAACATTGCGATATGCGGCATCGCCTTCGCCATGCGCGTCGGCCCGTTTGAAATAGGGCAGCACATCGGCGTAGCCCCAGCCATCAGCCCCCTGTTCGGCCCAGCCTTCAAAGTCCAGCGGGTTGCCGCGCACCCACACCATGCCATTGATCGATGACGATCCGCCCAGCACCTTGCCGCGCGGCGTGTGCAGCTTGCGGCCGCCGAGATAGGGTTCCGGCTCGGTTTCATAGTGCCAGTTGTATTTCGGCATGTTCATCGGAATCGACAGCGCGCTGGGCATCTGGATCAGCACGGATTTGTCCGAGCCGCCGAATTCCAGCAGCAGCACGCGATGCGGCCGCTCGGCACTCAGCCGGTTGGCCAGCACACAGCCAGCCGAACCGGCGCCGACGATGATGTAGTCGAACTCAGGAGCAGAGGGTTTTGCCATGGCGGCGGAAGCAACACCCGCGGCCCCCGCCGCGTCAAGCGCAGGTGGTCTGTTCATCGCGTTCCAAATATGCATCCATCAGGTATCTGCCGCGACACGGGCGTAAATCCCGGCGCGGATCTACGACGAAGGGAGTAATTGCGATGCGTCTTTCCACTCTGGCCGCCGCTGCCGCCGCGCTGCTGGGCCTTGCTGCGGGCACCGCGCAGGCTGCCGACCCGGCGTCCTGCAAGGCCGTGCGCATGTCCGACATCGGCTGGACCGACGTGACCGCCACCACCGCGCTGACCAGCCTGATCCTGAAGGATCTGGGCTACGCGCCCAAGATCACCGTGCTGTCGGTGCCGGTGACCTACCAGTCGCTGAAGAACAAGGATCTGGATGTGTTCCTCGGCAACTGGATGCCGAGCATGGAAGCCGACCGCAAGCCGTTCACCGACGACAAGTCCATCGACGTGCTGGGCGCCAATCTGGAAGGCGCCAAATACACGCTCGCGGTGCCGGAATATCTGTATGAAAAGGGCCTGAAGGACTTCGCCGACATTCAGAAGTTCGGCAAGGAGCTGAACTTCAAGATTTACGGCATCGAACCCGGCAACGACGGCAACCGCCATGTGCTTGACCTGATCAAGGACAAGAAACTGGGCTTCGAGAAGTTCTCGCTGGTCGAATCCAGTGAACAGGGCATGCTGTCGCAGGTCGAGAAAGACTATCGCGGCAAGAAGCCCATCGTGTTCCTGGGGTGGGAGCCGCACCCGATGAACAAGAAGTTCAAGATGGAGTATCTGACCGGCGGTGATGACACGTTCGGCCCGAATTTCGGCGGTGCGACCGTCTACACCAACGTGCGCGCCGGTTATGTGGCGGACTGCCCCAATGTGGGCAAGCTGCTGGCCAACCTGAAGTTCGATCTGGCCAGTGAAGACGCCATGATGGACAGCATCCTGAACAAGAACATGGACCCCGGCAAAGCCGTGGCACAGTGGCTGAAGGCCAACAAGGGCGCGCTGACCAAATGGCTGGACGGCGTGACCACGTTCGACGGCAAGCCCGGCCTCGCCGCCGTGCAGGCCAAGCTCTGATACGTACGCAGTGCCCCCCGCCCGGTCACGGGCGGGGGTAACGGCTTGGGGGACAGGCAATGGAACAACTGGTCGCGTTCATCACCGACAACAAGGTGCCGGTGGGCGACTGGATGGCCGCCATTGTCGAGTTCATCAAGGACAACACGCTCAGCCTGTTCGACATCGTCAGCGCCAGCATTTCCTGGGTGATCGACGGGTTTACCGGCATTCTGGAATGGGTGCCCGAACCCATCCTGATCGTGGCACTGGCGGCGGCCACCTATGCGCTGCGCCGGTCATGGGGGCTGGCGGCGTTCGTGGCGTTCGCGCTGCTGTTCGTGCTCAATCAGGGCTACTGGACCGAAACGATGGAGACGCTGACGCTGGTGTTGTTCGCAACACTCGCCTCGGCCCTGATCGGCGTGCCGCTGGGCATTGCCGCCGCACACCGGCCGTGGCTGTTTCAGGCGCTGCGGCCGATTCTGGATTTGATGCAGACGCTGCCGACGTTTGTGTATCTGCTGCCGACCCTGGTGCTGTTCGGGCTGGGCGTGGTGCCCGGGCTGATTTCCACCGTTATCTTCGCGCTGCCCGCGCCGGTGCGGTTGACGCATCTGGGCATTACCAGCGTGCCGAAACCGCTGATTGAAGCGGGGGAGGCGTTCGGCGCCACCAAAAGCCAGTTGCTGTGGAAAGTGGAATTGCCTGCCGCGCGCAGCACCATCGTCGCGGGCATCACGCAGTGCATCATGCTGTCGCTGTCGATGGTGGTGATTGCCGCCCTTGTCGGCGCAGGCGGGCTGGGCGTGCCGGTGGTGCGGGCGCTGAATCAGGTGAAAGTGGGCATGGGGTTTGAAGCAGGTTTTGCCATCGTGCTGGTGGCCATCGTGCTGGATCGTGTGTGCCGCCCCGCCGAGCGGAACGTGCCGCGATGAGTCACGCCGTCGCGTTTGAAAACGTCGATATCGTCTTCGGCTCCGGCAGCGGCGGGCAGCGGCGCAAGCAGCGTGAGGAAGCGCTGCGCCTGCTGGATGCCGGGCGCACCCGCGCCGAGATTGCCAAGGCCACCGGTGCCGTGGTGGGTGTGGCGGGGGCCAACCTTGCCGTGGAACCCGGCAAGATTTGCGTGCTGATGGGCCTGTCCGGCTCCGGCAAGTCCACGCTGCTGCGGGCTGCCAACGGGCTCAATCAGGCCACGCGCGGCAAGATTCTGGTGCGTGATGGCGCGTCACAGGTGGATGTGGCGAGTTGTGACGCCAACACACTCCGCCGCGTGCGGATGCAGCGTGTGGCGATGGTGTTTCAGCAATTCGCGCTGCTGCCATGGCGCACCGTGCGCGAGAATGTCGGCTTCGGGCTGGAATTGCGCGGCGTGGCGGTGGAGGAACGCCGCCGCGTGGTGGATGAAAAATTGAAACTGGTCGGGCTGGACACGTGGGGCGACCGCTATGCCAGCGAATTGTCCGGCGGCATGCAGCAGCGCGTGGGGCTGGCGCGCGCGTTCGCCACGGATGCCGATATTCTGCTGATGGATGAGCCGTTTTCGGCACTCGACCCGCTGATCCGCACCAAGTTGCAAGACGAATTGCTGGCGTTGCAGGCGGCGGTGAAGAAAACCATCCTGTTTGTCAGCCACGATCTGGATGAGGCGCTGAAGCTCGGCAACAGCATCTCGATCATGGAAGGCGGGCGCATCGTGCAGACCGGCACGCCGGAGGACATCGTGCTGCGCCCGTCCGATGCCTATGTGGCGGAATTCGTGCAGCACATGAATCCGCTGAACGTGCTGAAGGGCGGCACCGTGATGCGCCGGGCGGAGGCGCTGCATCACGATGGCGATTCGCTGCTGCTGGATGCGGCGGGGCACTACGCCGTCACGCTCGACGCACAGCACCGCCCGGTCAGTGCGCGCTGTGGCCGTGCGGACATCGGTGTGGTGGCGCTGGACAGTTTCGATGCCGCCAAGGGCGCACCGCCGCCCGGCATCGCAATTGTGCCGTGCGAGATGCCGCTGCGCATGGTGGTGCAGTTGCGGCAGGCCAGCGGCCATCCGGTGCTGCTGCACGATGGCGGACGGTTTGCAGGCGTGTGCGATGATGCCGAGATGCTGCGCGCGCTCAGCGGCGTGCCGCGCGCAGGCGTCTAGGCGGCGCCGCGCAACTTCGCCGCCTGTGCCCGGATGCCGGCAACCTGTGTTGCGGACATGCGCGCCAGATTGCGCAGTTGCATCGCCATGCGCTGATTGCCGCGCAGCACGGTTTCATGCCGCGCCAGATAATCCCAGTACAGCGTGGTGAACGGGCAGGCGGTCTCACCGGTGGCCAGCGCCGGGTTGAACCGGCAGCCGGTGCAATAGTTGCTCATGCGCTGGATGTATTTGCCGCTGGCCACATAGGGCTTGCTGGCCATCAGGCCGCCATCGGCGTACTGGCTCATGCCCAGCGTGTTGGGCAGTTCCACCCACTCCACCGCATCCACGTACACCGCCAGATACCATTCATGCACCGCACGCGGGGACACGCCCAGCAGCAGCGCATACAGGCCGGTGACCATCAGGCGCTGGATGTGGTGCGCGTAGCCGGTGCGCAGCGTTTGCGTAATGGCGTCACGCAGGCAGGCCATCGGTGTCTCGCCGGTCCAGTAGAACTCCGGCAATGCGGCGCCCGCCTGCATGGCGTTCCCGTCCAGATAGCCGGGCATCTGTGTCCAGTAGATGCCGCGCACATATTCGCGCCAGCCGAGAATCTGGCGGATGAAGCCCTCCACGGCGGCCAGGGGCGCATGCCCGGCGTGATAGGCGGCCTCGGCTGCGGCCACCACCTCGTGTGCGGACAGCAGTTTCAGGTTCAGTGAAGATGCCAGCAGCGCGTGATACAGGAACGGCTCGCCCTGCCACATCGCATCCTGATACTGGCCGAACAGCGGCAGGCGCTGTGTGATGAAGGCGTCCAGCGCCAGCAGCGCCTGCGCGCGGGTGACGGGCCAGTTGAAGCTGTCCAGCGTGCCGGGATGCGCGGCGAAGCGGAGGTTCACCAGGCCGATCACCGCGCTGGTGATGGCATCGGGCGGGAAGGCGGGCGGCGCGGGCACGCGGCCGGGACCGGCGGGACCGAAGCTGCCGCGATTCTCGGCATCAAAATTCCACGCCCCGCCGGCGGGTTCGCCGTTGTGCATCAGCACGCCGGTGCGGCGGCGCAACTCGCGGTACCAGTATTCCAGCCGGATCTGCTTGCGCCCGGCGGCATGGGCGGCGAAGTCGCGCACGGTGCTGAAGAAGTGCCGGTCGTCGCGGATGTCGAGCGGCACCCCCGCCTCGTGCGCCGCACCGCGCAGGGCCTGCAGCACCCGCCAGTCACCGGGCGCGGTCATTACCAGCGCCTCGGGCCGCGCCGCGGCAATGGCGGCGCGCAACGCCTCGGCCAGCGTGCCGCGATTGTCCGGCGCGTCCAGCGCGGTGTAGCGCACCACCATTCCGCGTTCGCGCAGACCGGCGGCGAAGTGCCGCATGGCGCTGAGGAACAGCGCGATGCGCTGTTTGGCCGCGGGCACATGGGTGGCTTCCTCGGCCACTTCGGCCATCCACACCGCATCCTGCGCCGGGTCGAACCCGTCGAAGGCGGCGGCGTGCTCGTCCAGTTGGTCGCCGAGGATCAGGATCAGGTTGCGCATCGCACCGGCTTGCGCTTGCGGCAGGCGTCCGAGCAATAGCGCACCTGCTCCCAGTTCTTCGCCCACGCCTTGCGCCACGTCATCGTGCGCCCGCAGGCGGCGCAGGGCTTGCTGGGCAGGGCCTGCTTGTTGCCCTTGAAGCCGGTTTTCATGCTCCCAGTATGGGGTCGCGGCTGCCCCTGCAAAGGTGCGGGTTGCCGCGCCGCGTGGTTCGCGGGACAAATCCGCAGACCCACCCCAAGGCGGACCCGCCCCGATGTATGCGCTGCTCAACCACTGGCGGGTGCTGGAAGCCGCCGCGTTCGTCGCCGCCCCGCTGGCGGGCATGACGCTGGCGCAACTGGGCTGCGAGGTGATCCGGCTCGACCCGCCCGGCGGCGGCCCGGACGCCAATCGCTGGCCGGTGGATGGCAACGGCCGCAGCCTGTACTGGGCCGGGCTGAACAAGGGCAAGAAATCGGTGGTGCTGGACACGCGCCACCCGGAAGGCCGGGAACTGGCGCAGGCGCTGGCCACCGCACCGGGGCCGCAGGCGGGGTTGCTGCTGACCAACCAGCCCATGCGCGACTGGCTGGACACGGCGGCGCTGACCAGGCGCCGCGCCGACCTGATCGTGGCGCAGGTGAAGGGCAACGCCGATGGCTCGCCCGCCGTGGACTATACCATCAACTGCGCGGTGGGTTTCCCGCTGGCCACCGGGCCGCAGGGGCTGGCCGGGCCGGTCAACCACGTGCTGCCCGCGTGGGACGCCATCACCGGCATGACCTGCGCGCTGGGTCTTGTGGTGGCCGCGCAGCAGCGGGCGCTGGACGGGCAGGGGCGGGTACTGAGTGTGGCGCTGTCCGATGTCGCCATCGCCATGGCGGGCAATCTGGGCCACATCGCCGAAGCCGAGATCAACGGCGAATCCCGCGCGCGGCACGGCAACGACCTGTTCGGCGCCTATGGCACCGACATGGCGGCGGCTGACGGGCGGCGGCTGATGGTGGTGGCACTCACGCCCCGGCAATGGCGCGCGCTGGGCGAGGCCACGGGGCTTGCGGAAAAATTCGCCGCCCTCGGCGCGCTGCTGGGGCTGGATCTGGACCGGGAGGGCGACCGGTTTCAGGCGCGCGATGCCATTTCACTGCTGCTGCGCCCGTGGTGCGCCGCGCGCACGTTTCAGGACATCACCCATGCGTTCGATGCGGCAGGCGTGTGCTGGGGGCCGTATCAGACCTTTGCCGAGATGGTGGCGCACGACAAACGCTGCTCGGCGGCCAACCCGATGCTGCAATACGTGAAGCAGCCCGGCATCGGCGAATACCTCACCCCCGGCTCACCCATTGCGTTTGACGGCGTGGCCCGCGAACCCGTCGCCCCCGCGCCATCGCTGGGCCAGCATACCGATGAGGTGCTGGCCGCCGTGCTGGGCCTGCCAGACCACGTCATCAGCCGCCTGCACGATACCGGAGTTGCCGCATGACCGATCTGCCCGCCGCCATCGCCGCGATGGACCAATATTGCGCGCAGGCCCGCGCGGCGCTGGCGACACTGGTTGCCCCGGCGGGGCGCGTGGATGCGGCCCTGCTGGACCAGCACCAGACGGCGGCGCATGGCGTGGCGTGGCTGGAAACCTGTGCCGAGGCGGTGCGGCAAATCCATGCCTGGGCGGCGGCGCTGCCGGACCCCACCGGGGCCGAGCTCGCGCTGCGCGACATGGTGGCGGGCGAGTATCTGGCGCAGATGCTGGGCGGGATTGCGATGTCGCAGGTGGAGATTTTCCGTCCTGCGGATCTGGACCTGCACGCGGCCGCTTCGGCGCTGACCACCGATCCCGCCGTGGCCGCCACGATCCGCACCGGCACCGGTGCTGCGGCGCGGCACACGCTGGCGCAGGCCTTTGCCGAGGCGCGCGAGCCGGGCGATTTCGGCCGTCTCGCCGCCCCCGACAACATGCTGGACCCGATCCGCGGCACGTTCCGCCGCTTCGCCGAGGCCGAGGTGCAGCCGCACGCGCAGGGCTGGCACCAGCGCGACGAACTGATCCCGCTGTCCGTGCTGGAAGCGCTGGGCGACATGGGCGCGTTCGGACTGACGGTGGATGAACACTGGGGCGGGCTCGGCTTGGGCAAGCTGGCCATGGCGGCGATGACCGAGGAACTTTCGCGCGGCTATATCGGCGTGGGCTCGCTGGGCACCCGCTCGGAAATCGCCGCCGAACTGATCGAGAAATCCGGCACGCCGGACCAGCGCGAGCGTTTCCTGCCCGGCATCGTCACCGGCCGCCTGCTGCCCGCCGCCGCGTTCACCGAACCCAACACCGGCTCCGACCTCGGCAGCCTGCGCACGCGCGCGGTGCGCGATGGTGACGTGTACCGGATCACCGGAGCCAAGACATGGATCACCCATGCGGCGCGGGCGGATTTCTTCACGCTGCTGGCCCGCACCGGCAAGCCGGAGGACGGGTTTCGCGGCCTGTCGATGTTTCTGGTGGAAAAGCCGCGCGGCACCGAGGCCGATCCGTTCCCCATCGCGGGCCTGACCGGCAGCGAAATCCGCGTGCTGGGCTATCGCGGCATGAAGGAATACGAACTGGCCTTCGACGGCCTGGAAGTGCCCGCCGCCAATTTGCTGGGCGGCGTGGAGGGCGAGGGGTTCCGCCAATTGATGGCGACCTTCGAGGGTGCTCGCATCCAGACCGCCGCGCGGGCTGTCGGTGTGGCGCAGAACGCGCTGGAACTCGGGCTGAATTATGCCCGCGAGCGGGTGCAGTTTGGCAAACGCCTGCTGGAATTCCCGCGCATCTCGGCCAAGCTTGCCTGGATGGCCGCCGAGACCATGGCGGCCCGGCAACTCACGCTGTTCGCCGCCCGCCGCAAGGATGCAGGCGGGCGCAGCGACACCGAAGCCGGAATGGCCAAACTGCTCGCCGCCCGCGTGGCGTGGAGCAACGCCGATGCCGCGCTGCAAATCCACGGCGGCAACGGCTACGCCGAGGAATATCCCATCAGCCGGGTGCTGTGCGACGCGCGCATTCTGAGCGTGTTTGAGGGCACGGCGGAGATTCAGGCGCAGATCATCGCGCGCGGGGTGTTGCGGCGGGAGGGGATCAGCTAGCGGGCAGCGCCTTCGGCCGCCCGATCAGCGCGCCCACCGCATCGCGCAGCGCTTGCGGCGTGCGGTCCAGCCCGCGCAGCGCGATATCCTGCCAGCGTTTGCGCCCCGGACTGGCCAGATCCTCGAACATGTCGCCGATGTCCGCCGGGGCCTGTTGCAGCAACGCTCCCAGCAGCAACTGCGCCTGCAACACGTCCTTCGGCACTTTTTCCGGCTGGCGGCGCAGTTGGCTGACCATCAGCTTGTGCCATGCAAACCGCGCCGGATCGGGCACGTTCACCAGCACGCCTGCGCCGTGCAGCACGGCGGCGGGGCGCTCCTGATAGATCAGGTAATCCAGAAACCGCAGCGGCTGCGATCCGGTCTGCAGCGCGGGAAGCGGCGCGGGTGCATCCTCATCCGGGCCACGCATCGGGGTCAGGAACTCCACCTTCAACCGTGCCGCGCCGCCTGTCACGTAACTGTCCGGCAAAGTGTGCAGCGGGCGGGCGACGGCGCGGAACGACGGGTCCACGCGCTGCAACGTCTCCAGCACCGGCGGGGCCTGATCTTCCACCGCCAATGAAATCGAGCGGAATTGTGCGACGTCGATATCCTCGGTCATTGCGGCCGCACCGCTCAGCCGCACGCCCAGCATCGGGCCGTAGGACAGGAACGCCGCAGTGCCCACCAGTACCGCCCGCAGGCGGAACGCGCCGCTGTCCGCCAGCGCCGCCAGCACGCGGCCAACCGGCGCGGGCACACCCGGTGCCGCGCCACCGCGCACCAGGGCACGCACGATATCGCGCCGCGCCCGCTCACCCTCCGCCGCATCGCGCTGCTGGGTAATCCGCGCCAGCAGGTCAGGCGTCTCGGGGCCGACATAGGTCTGGCGGGTTTTGCCGTCGCCGCCGCGCTGTTGCAGGTACCAGTACAGGCGGTCCTTGACCGTCTTGCGCACGAATGTGCCGCCGGTGCGGGCGTGCGCCGCCACCGCCTCATCCTGCAACTTGTCCAGCAGATCCGCATAGGCGGTCTGCAACACCAGCGGCAGCGGTTTTGGCGAGGAATTATACGCTGACATGCGGGAAAGCGTATAACTCTGCGACCGCCGAAACCAGAGGAATCAGATCACCCCGCCCTCAGGCGCGGCTCACACCCCGTCCCGCCAGGCCGCCCGCAGCCCCGTATCCCCCAGCACGTCCAGCAGCGCCGGATAGACCCCGCGCCCCCCCGCCACCAGCGCATTGCCCAGCGAAAGCCCGTCTCCGGCCAGAAAGTCGCACACCGTGCCGCCCGCCTCCTCGATCATCAGCAGGCCAGCCAGACAGTCCCATGAATTGATGTGCGCTTCCACGTAGCCCAGCAGACGCCCGGCGGCGACGTAGCACAGGCTGATCGCGCCCGACCCGTTGCGGTGGAACATGCCGCCCGCTTCCAGCAGGCGGGTCATGGCCGGAATCAACTGCTTCGGGCCGACGCGCACCGAATAGCCCATGCTGGTGATGCCCTCGCGCAGCGTGGTGGCTTCGGTGGCGCGGATCGGCGTGCCGTTCAGGGTGGCCCCGTGACCGCGCCGGGCCAGAAACAACTCTCCGGACGCAGGGGCGAACACCAGACCGAGTTCGGTCACGCCATCGGCGACGAAGGCGATGGAGATGCACCATGCCGCCATGCCGCACAGAAACGGCTGGGTGCCGTCAATCGGGTCCACCACCCACACGCCGCGTGCGCCTTCCAGCGCGGTCGGGCCGGTTTCCTCGCCGAAGAAGGCGTCCTCGGGGAAGCGTTGCTTCAGGCTGGTCTGGATCAGCAATTCGGTTTGCAGGTCGGCCTCGCTGGCCATGTCCTGCACGCCCTTGCTCTTGATGGTCAGCGCTGACAGGTTCTGGAAATAGCCCAGCGCCAGCGCGCCCGCGCGCACCATCAGATCCTGCGCAAAGGCGAATCGCTGGGTAAGCTCTTGATCGGTCACGATTGATCCTTCCACAGCCACGCCGCCCCGCGCACGCCGCTGGCGTCGCCGTGCCTGGCTTTGACAATCGGCGTGTCGAACACCGGGCTGAACGTGTAGCCGGCCAGTGCGGCGGGCAGTTCGGTATAGAGTTCCTCGACGTTGGACATGCCGCCACCCATGACAAAGATGTCCGGGTCGAGAATGTTCACCACCATCGACAGGCCGCGCGCCACCCGGTCCACGTAGCGTTGCCACAACATCCCGGCCAGCCTGTCGCCTGCCCGCATCAGGCCGATGATCTCGGCGGCGCGCAGGCTCTGGCCGGTGTGGCGGAAGAATTCGTTCTGGAACCCGGTGCCGGACACCCAGGTCTCCATGCAGCCATGCCGCCCGCAATAGCAGGGCTGGCCGGGAATCTCGGTCACATCCGGCCACGGCAAGGGCGAGTGGCCCCATTCGCCCGGCGTGTTGTTCGGCCCGTGATGCGCCTTGCCGCCGGTGGCCACACCGCCGCCCGCGCCGGTACCAAGGATCACCGCAAACACCACGTTGTAGCCCGCGCCCGCGCCGTCATGCGCTTCGGAGGCTGCGAGGCAGTCAGCGTCGTTCTCTACAATGATCGCGCGCCCGATGGCGGCGCGCAGATCGGCCTCCACCGGCTTGCCCAGAATCCATGTCGCACTCGCGCCCTTGGCCAGCCGGGTTTTCGGGGCCAGGGAGCCGGGAATGCCGATGCCGACCTGGCCGCGCTGGCCGGTCTGCGCTTCCAGATCGGCGATCACCTGAGCGACGGCCGTGATGCAGGCCGCGTAATCCTCCCGCGGGGTGTCGCGGCGCAGGCGCAGCAACTCCACCCCGTCCGGGCGCATCGCCACGCCCTCGATCTTGGTGCCGCCCCAGTCGATCCCGATCAGCACCGCCACTCTCCCCGCCCATGCCCACGCGCCATCTTGCTCGCACAGGCCGGGGCGGGCATGGAAGTGCCGTTTGACGAGAAGGATCCCCCGTGCCCGGCGATACCACCGAGATCTCCCCCGGCCGCGCCAGACTCTATGCGCTGGTGGCCGAGCTTGGCATCACCATGCCGGAAGTGTCCCACGAGGCGGTGTTCACCGTCGAGGAAGCCGAGGCGCATCCGCACGGCCTGCCGGGGCTGGACACCAAGAACCTGTTCCTGAAGGACGCCAAGGACCAGTTGTTTCTGGTCACCGTGCGCGCCGACCGCAGGGTGGACATGAAGTCGCTGCCCGCCGTGATCGGCTCCAGGCGCCTGAGTTTCGGCAGTGCCGAACGGCTGTTCGATGCGCTGGGGGTCACGCCGGGCTCTGTGACACCACTGGCGATGATCAACGACACGCCGGGCCGGGTGAGTTTCTGGCTGGATCGCGCCCTGGCCGAGGCCGAGCACATCGTGTGTCACCCGCTGGTCAACACCGCCAGCGTCGGCTTCAACCTGCCGGATTTCCTGCGCCTGATGGCGGCGATGGGGACCAAAGTGCAGATTGCCGATCTGGACAACCTGCCCGGGTAAGCTCTCCCCCGGTCACCGCTGCCCCGGTCATCCCCCGCGCACATACCCGCCCGGCCGCCCGCCGCGTTCGACTTGCCACGCGGTGGAATACACCATGCTGCCCGCAGGGCCCCGCAGTTGCAGGGCCAGTTCGGCGTTGCGATAGCCGGCCGGGATGCGCGTGGTGACGAAAATGCGCTGCCACTTGCCGCGGGCCGCGAGGTCGGCGCCCTGCAGCGAGACCGACGGGCAGCCTAAAAACACCGGGGCGACGACGTCACCGGTGAATTCCGGCCCGACCCAGACATACATCGACCCGCAATGGATTTCGCCGGGCGTCATTGCGCCATCCACATGCACCGCGCGCAGTGTCTCCACGGAATCGCCGGTGCCGCTGTGCAGCATGTGCCGCATCACCTGGTCGTCACCCTTCACCGGCGGTTCGGCGTCGCTCGATTCGGTGTCGGCCAGCGCGCCGCTGGTCCATTCCGGTGCGTCGTAGCTGTCGCGGCGCGGGATCAGGTTGTGCGAGGCAGCGCCCGCCGGGCGGACCACCACGGTGCCGGGCAAGCACGCGGCGCGCCACGCGGCATAGGCATTGACGCAGAGTTCGTACCATAGCGCCGACACCGCGCGCGGGTCGCCGCGCGGCGCGAAACGGTCGAGCGTGCCGCGCAACAGGCCGTCCTCCAGCACGGTCACCGCCCCGAGCGGGTCTTTCGGCATCGCCTGCGTCACCCAAAGCAGGGTGTTCGGCCCGGCAAGGCGCAGCGCGGCGGCCAGTTTTCCGGCGTCGTCGCGGCTGCCGCCCAGCCGCACGAACAGCTTCGCCCCCGCCGCGAGGTCCGCGCGCAGCTTGCGGACCAGAAATCCGGTGAGGATTTTCATCTGCGCCAGCACGCGGTCCGCGTCGATCTCGTGTTCGAACTTGCCGGTGCGGCAGGCGAAGCAGGTATCTGAAATCCCCAGCACATATTCGCCATCCGCCGCCACGCTCAGCGCATGGCGGGCCGCATCGTCGATGCCCGCGAAATCCTGCTCCAGCGCCTGCAGCAGGTCCGCCACTGGCACGGTGCTGCGCGCGAACAGTCCCACCGGGGTCAGGCCCGTGATGCTTTGCAGCATGGCGAATTCGCCATCCGGCCCAAGGCTTTCGAAATGCTCCAGCAGATCGGGAATCACCGGCATCAGGTCAGGCTGCCAGCACTGCGAATTGGTCCACGTGCTCCAGCCCCATGCCGGTGATCGTCAGGCGCAGGATCACCGGCAATTCGGGGAAGCCGAGTTGCAGGAACGGCCCGGCCTGCCCGGTCGCCTGATCGATCCGCCGTACAAGATGCTGCCGTGCGATGGTCATGAACTAATTCCTACCGATCGCGTGTGACATTTGTCTAGACCAGCATCCTTGCCGCAACCGCAAGCGCCCTGCCAATAAACTCTTGCGTGGCCCCCAGATAGCTTGCCGGGTCGGTCAGCCGGGCGATGGCCTGTGCATCCAGACGCGCAGCCACCGCCGGTTCGCGCCCCAGCGCCCCGGCCAGCGGGATGCCCTGCTGCAAGGCGACGTCACAGGCATGATGCACCACATCATGCGCCACGCCGCGCCCCAGATGCGGGGCAAGGCCCATCATCACCGCCTCGGACATGATCAGCCCGCCGGTGGCGTCCAGATTGCGCCGCATCCGCGCCGGATCGGCCACCAGACCCTCGGCGAGCCAGCGCGCGTGGCACAACGCACCATGTGCGAGAACAAAGGCTTGTGGCAGCGCCAGCGCCTCGGCCTGCCACGGGCCGGTGCCGCGCTCATGGTCCTGCGCCATCGCGTTCTGCATCAGCGGCACCATGGCCTGCACGCCGCGCCCGGCGGCGAGGATGTATTCGCTGGCAATCGGGTTGCGCTTTTGCGGCATGGTGGAAGACCCGCCGCGCCCCGGCGCGTGCGGTTCGGCCACCTCGGCCACCTCGGTCTGTGCCAGCAGGATCACGTCGGCGGCGAATTTGCTCAGGCTGCCGCATAGCAGGCCCAGAAACCCCACCGCCTCGGCCACGCCATCGCGCGCCACGTGCCATGGCAGCGGCGGGCATCCCAGACCGAGTTCGGCGGCCAAGCCTTGCATGACGGCCAGCCCATTGGTGCCCAACGAGGCCAGCGTGCCCACCGCGCCGCCGAACTGGACGAGTTCGACGCGGGGCCGCAACTGGTCCAGCCGTTCCACATGCTGCGCCAGCGGCAGCAGCCAGACCGCGCATTTCAGCCCGAAGGTGATGGGCAGCGCGTGTTGCAGATGCGTCCGCCCGGCCATCACGCTGTCCCGGTGCGTCTCGGCCAGGCGTGCCAAGGCCGAGACGGTGCCGAGCAGGTCAGCGCGCAGCAGCGTCAGCGCATCGCGGATCTGCAGGGCCAGTGCGGTGTCCAGAATGTCCTGTGTGGTAGCCCCCCAATGCGTCCAGCGCCCGGCTTCCGGCCCCGCCGCGCGGGTGAGTGCCTTCACCACGGCCACCACCGGGTAGCCCACGTTGCG
>CAIPHQ010000068.1 GCA_903864895.1 uncultured Rhodospirillales bacterium | reverse complement strand
AGCAGACCGCCCTTCTTGTTCTGCTCATCGATCAGCATCAGCATGACGTGTTTCAGCGTGGTCTCGCTGATCGCCATGGTGCCGGACAGCGAGTGCAGGATGCCGACCTTGATGGTGTCTTCGGCGCGGGCCGCGCCCGAGAGCATGGTGGCCGAGAGGACGGCAGCGCCGAGAGCGGCGCCCCGCAGCCATGAGGGGAGTGAAGCCATGAAATCGTCCTTGCGGTTTCGTGTGAAGCAGTCATCGGGCGACAGCCATAGCTGCCCGCAAATCGGTCATGCACGGCGTGTGCCACCGTTTTTGGCGAACCGGACCGGGCACATGGCCAACATTTGCCCAAAACCAACTCACGATCGGCCAATTTTGCCCAAAATTGACGCATACGGCCTGCGCCTGTCTGCCGCTGCGTTGCAGCACTGCCCAGCCCAGCCAAGATGGTTGTAGAAGATCGTCAGCGACCGCGCTGAAATTCCACGGCGCGGCCGCGCAACCGCCAGATGCGTGAGGCCAGAATGTGCCGTTGTTTCGGTATTTTGTTGCTGGGCAGCCTGCTCGGCCTGCTGGCGCACCCGGCGTTCGCGCGCGGCACGGTGCTGGTGGTCAACTCCGGCGCCGCCTCGCTCAGCGTGGTGGACATGACCACCCGCAAGGAAATCCGCCGCATCCCGGTGCTGCGCGAACCGCACCACGTCATGCTCACCCCGGACCGCCGCGACCTGCTGGTGGGCGACACCGTGGGTAACGAGTTGCTCGACCTCGACCCCGACACCTACGCGCTGCGCCGCCGCATCCCGGTGGCCGACCCGTATCAGCTCGGCTTCAGCCCGGACGGCAAGCTGCTGGTCATCAACGGCCTCGCCCGCGCGCAGGTGGATATTCTCGACGCCGCCAGCATGAAACTGGTCAAGCGCTTCCCGTTGAAAACCATGCCCAGCCACATGGCCTTCTCACCCGACGGCACGCGCGTGTTCATCACGCTGCAAGGCACCAACCGCCTCGCCGCCCTCGACCTGCGCGAGATGAAGGTGCTGTATGAGGTCACGGTGGGCAAGGTCCCCGCCGGGGTGCTGTGGCTGAACGGCCGCGTGCTCGTCGCCCTGATGGGTGACAACGGTGTCGCCGTGGTGGACCCGGCCACCGGCCGCGTGGAGCGCATCGTGCAAACCGGCGACGGCGCGCACCAGTTGTTCCTCTCGCCCGACAAACGCATCCTGTATGTCAACAACCGCGTGGCCAGCACCACCGTGGCGCTGAATGCGTCCGACCTGACCACGCTGCGCGTCTACCCCGTGCCCGGCGGCCCGGATGACATCGACTTCGCGCCGGACGGCAAGCTGTGGATCACCCAGCGCTTCGCCCACGGCCTTGCCACGCTCGACCCTGCCACCGGCGCGGTGGACTCCATTCCCGTCGGCCGCTCCCCACATGGGCTGATCATCAACCCCACCGCCGAAGCAACGCCGTAACGCCCCGGGATATCATGGACCCCACCGTCCCGTTCGACACCGCCGCCGGCTGGCTGCAGGAACACGCCGTTCTGCCGGCGCTGTACTGGCTCGGGCTGATGCAATGGGAAGACGTGGGCTACGGCTGGGCGCTGTTCGCGGTGTACGGCGTGGCCCAGGTGGCGCTGATGTATGCCGTGTGCCTGCCGCTGGAACGCTGGCGCCCGGTGGAACGCTGGCCGGACCAGAAGGCCGTCACCGTCGATATCATCTACACGCTGATTTCCCGCATCGGCCTGCTGCCGCTGTTCACGTTTGTTCTGTTCTACCAGTTGCAAGTCTGGCTCAACGGGATGCTAACCGATAACGGTTATGTGCCGCCCACACTCGAGCGTCTGTTCCCCGCCCTGCTCGGCCAGCAGGCGCTCACGTTCTTCCTGTACGTCGTCATCCTCGATTTCGCCGACTACTGGCGCCACCGCCTCAGCCACCGCTTCGCCTGGTGGTACGATTTGCACGCGCTGCACCACGCGCAACGTCAAATGACCTTCTGGTCAGACGACCGCAACCACCTGCTCGACGATATCATCGGCTTCGTGTGGTTCACCGCCGTCGCGCTGCTCATCGGCATCCCGCCGCTGCAATTCCCGTTGCTGGTGCTGCTGCTGCGCCTGCTGGAAAGCCTGAGCCACGCCAACACCCGCCTGCGCTTCGGCTGGCTCGGCGAACGCCTGCTGATTTCGCCACGCTTCCACCGCGCCCATCACGGCATCCTCGCCGCCGGGCAACGCAGTTGCAACTACGGCGCGCTGCTGCCGTGGTGGGACATGCTGTTCCGCACCGCCGATTTTTCGCGCGACTACGTGCCCACCGGCGACCCGGAGGCGGAGGAGGCACTGGCCACCGGCAGTTACGCGGTGCAGCAGGCGGCGGGCGTGCGCAGGATGGTGCGGACGCTGGCGGGGCGGGAGGCGGTGGGGTAGCGGCGCCGGGGCCGCACCGCTATATTTCGATGCAAGCCGCCAGCGAGCCTGAAAACATGATCAAGATCGCCGCCGCCGAGTTCAAACGCCCTGCGGGCCATTACCAGACCATGGCCCTGTCGGAACCTGTCGCCATCACCCGAATGGGCGCGATCATATGGTGATGCTGTCCGCCGAAGCCTACCGCCGCCTGCAACGGCGGGCGCGGCAGGTGCTGACATTGGACGATTTCGCCGAGGCCGACATCGCAGCACTGGAAGCGGCGCAAGCTCCGGACGAGGCAAAAACGTTCGATAACGAATTAATGTAGGGCGGATGCAATCCGCCAGCGCAGCGTGCTACAGAGTCCGAGGTTGACTTCGGAGTGACCGAAGCTTGCGGCGGCGGATTGCTTCTGCCCTACGCGGGCTGTGCCTACTTAACAGCAAATGGGCTTACCAAAAGGGGAATGTCGGTTTGAGGCGCACGAATGCTGATAGGTATGGGCGAACAGGCCACCTGATTGCCACAACGCCGCTAGAGCGGTTGCCAGTGCACATTTGGGATTTAGTGCTGCCAATGCTGCAGCTACGCATCGTCAGACTAGTGCTCCTCACATTGCTTGCATTCGGCGCAGTTTCAACCGTATTCAATACGGCGGTGACCGCGCAGACGCAGCAGGACTTACCCAAAACGATCCCCAATCTGAGCGGCTTCGACAGCCAGACGCAACAATCGATAGAGCTTGCGTGCATCTCGGAAAAAATGAAAGGACGCGCGACCTACGGCGCGTGCCTGAACCGGCAGATTGCTTCTCTACAAAGCTCCCCGGGCATCCCCAGTCTGAATGGCTATGACCCGGAAACGCAACAATCAATTGGGCTCGCGTGTATCTCGGAAAAGGTGAAAGGGCCCGTCGCCTACGGCGCGTGCCTGAACCGGCAGATTGCTTCTCTACAAAGCTCCCCGGGCATCCCCAGCCTGAATGGCCACGACCCGAAAACGCAACAATCAATTGGGCTCGCGTGTATCTCGGAAAAGGTGAAAGGGCCCGTCGCCTACGGCGCGTGCCTGAATCGACACCTCGCTTCGCTGCAAGGCTCGCCCAGCTCTCCCAATCCGATCGGCAATGACAGTCCGACCCGACAAACGGCACTACCCGCTACAAATAGTGGGGGAGCAAAGCCAGACAAACCGAAAAGCAAGGGGACAGCCGTAGCATCCGTCAGCCCAATGAGCAAATTCACTTCGGAAAAAATTGTAAAAATTCATAGTGGCATGGAATCCAATGAAATATTGGAATTTTTTGGAGCACCAAAAATATCAGCCAGCAAATGTGTGGAGCTTTGGTGGGTAAACCTTGGTCTTGCACGATATGGGAGTACGGAGACTCTTTTTCTGAGCGGGCAACATTCATCTTTAATGATGAAAGCGGCTCTTTAATTTTAAACAATTTCGATATTCATAGGAAGTAAGTTCACTTAGCGCTGCCGCAATCCGCTGCCTCAAACTTCCGCCGTACCGCTTTGAAAGTTAGCCGCTCCACCTTGCTGCGATGGCGGATTGCATTCAGCCTACTTCAGCGTGGCTACGCCTCACCGTTATCAACACCAACACCTGCCCCATCCCCCTGCCTTCCTTACCGCTTGCCTACCCCACCCACCACATGTTATCAATTCTAACATGTCCGCCGCCCACCCCGTCCCGCGCTTCGCCACCCTCACAGACATCCTGTGCGGCCTGATCGCGCGCCACGGGCATCTGCGGCGTCTGGCCGGGCCGTTTCTAATCCTGATCTGGCAGCGCGTGCGCACCGCCGCCGCGCAGGCCGATGCGTTGCTCGCCCGCCTGCAGGACGGGCGGCTGCAACGCTACCCCACCCGCCGCACGCCAAGCCCAGGTGTCACGCCCCGCCGCCGTCCGGTGCGCAGTGGACTGCCCGGCACAAAAGCTTGGCTGATCACGCTGATCCCCGAGACGGCAGCCAGTGCGGCGCACCTGCAAGCCGTGCTCGCACACCCGGACATGCCGGCCCTGCTGCAAGCCGCCCCGCAATTGCGCCGCCGGTTGCGCCCGCTATGCCGGATGCTCGGGGTCACATTGCCACAGCAGGCCCCCACCCCGCCCGGCGGGCCGGGCGGCGCAGCCGCCATCCTGCCGGGCAGCCCCCAAAGGCCGCCACCACGCCCCGCCCGGCGGCCCGCGAGGCTGGCATCAGGCAAGCCGCGATGCCACTCTCCCCCGCCACGGAGAGTCCCATGTCCAGCATTCCCATCGCCTTCGGCCGCACCCACCTGCCCATCACGCTGCCGCCGGGCGCGACACCCACCATCATCCGCAAACGCCCGTTGCCGAAGATCAGCGACGGCCGCGCCGCCGTGCGCGCCGCGCTCGATGCGCCGGTGAATGCCGCGCCGCTGCGCACGCTTGCGCGCGGCAAACGCAGCGCCTGCATCCTGATCTGCGACATCACCCGCCCGGTGCCCAACCATTTGTTCCTGCGCCCGATGATCGAAGACTGTCTGCAAGCGGGCATCCCGGCAGAAAACATCACCGTGCTGGTCGCCACCGGCCTGCACCGCCCCAATGAGGGCGCGGAGCTCGCCGAACTGGTGGGCGACCCCTGGGTGCTCGCCACCGTGAAAGTCGAAAACCATTTTGCCCGCGACGACGCCGCCCACGTCATGCTCGGCAACACCACCGGCCGCAACGTGCCCGTGGGGCTGGACCGGCGGCTGGTCGAGGCCGATTTGCGCATCGCCACCGGGCTGGTGGAGCCGCATTTCATGGCCGGGTGGTCGGGCGGGCGCAAAGTGGTGGCCCCCGGGGTGGCGCACCACACCACCATCCGCACCTTCCACTCGGCCCGCTTCATGGAAGATCCGCTGGCGGTGCAGTGCAATCTGGTGGGCAACCCGCTGCACGAGGAACAGCTTGAGATCATCGGCATGCTGGGCGAAGTCTATGCGCTGAACACCGTCATCGACGAACAGCGCGACCTGTCCTTCGTCAATTTCGGCGAGATCGTCGAAAGCCATTATCAGGCGGTCAGGTTTGTGGAGGCCGCCACGGCGGTGCCCATCGGGCGGCGCTTCCACACCATCGTCACCTCATCGGCGGGCTACCCGCTCGACAAGACCTATTATCAGACCGTGAAAGGCATGGTCACACCGCTGGACATTCTGGAACCCGGCGGCACGCTGATCGTCGCGTCCGAAATCTCCGAAGGCTTCGGCTCACCGGAATTCCGGGAGGCGCAGACACGGCTGGTGGACCTCGGCCCGGAGAAATTCCTCGCCACGCTGACCGCCAAATCACTGGCCGAGGTGGATGAGTGGCAGACCGAAATGCAACTCAAACCCATGCGCCTCGGCCGCGTGCAACTCTACACCACCGGGCTCGATGCCGAGGAACGCCGCATCACCGGTGTGGAGATCATCGACTCGGTGGACGCCGCCATCGCGGCCGCGGTGGCCCGGCATGGCAGTGGCGATGTGGCGATCATCCCCGAGGGCCCCTACGTGGTGCCGCTGCATGGGTAGGGCTGTCAGTGCCCCTCCGCCGCCCCGGAAAAGTCCGGTGCCGCCAGCCCTGATGCTTCCAGTTGCACGGCCAGCGCCGCCTTCAGCCGCTCCAGCCCGTCCGCACTGTCCGATTCGCAGCGCGCCACCAGCACCGCCTGCGTGTTCGACGCCCGCAGCAGCCACCACCCATCCGCCGTGCGCACCCGCACCCCATCCACGTCCGACACATCCGCCCCGGCTTCGCGCAGGCGGGCGGCCACTTCGGTCATCACGGCAAACTTGCGCACGTCATCGCAGGGAAAGCGCAGTTCCGGCGTGTTGATCGCCACCGGCAGCGCGGCGCGGAACGCCGACAGGCGGCCCGCCATCCGCGCCACCACGCCCAGCAGGCGCACGGCGGCATACAGGCCGTCGTCAAAGCCGAACCAGTGGTCGGCAAAGAAGATGTGGCCAGACATCTCACCGGCCAGCGGGCAGCCAACCTCCGCCATCTTGGCCTTCACCAGACTGTGCCCGGTCTTCCACATCAGCGGCACCCCGCCCGCGCGCGCCACCTCGTCAAACAGCACCTGGCTGGCCTTCACGTCGGCGATGATGGTGGCTCCCGGATGGGTGTGCAGCACATCACGCGCCAGCAGCACCAGCATCTGGTCACCGAACAGGATCTCGCCGGTATCGTCCACCACGCCCAGCCGGTCGGCATCACCGTCAAACGCCACGCCCAGATCAGCCCCGCTGCGGCGCACTTCCGCAATCAGATCAATCAGGTTCTTCGGCACCGTGGGGTCGGGGTGATGGTTCGGGAAGCGCCCGTCGATCTCGGGATACAGCAGCGTGTGGGTGCCCGGCAGCCCGGCCACCAGACGCTGCAACACCTCACCGGCGGCCCCGTTGCCGTTGTCCCACACCACGTTCAAGGCGCGGCCGCCGCCGTCCCAGTCTTGCAGCATCCGCGCCACGTAATCGGCGGCCACATCCACGTCACGCGCAAACCCCCCGCCCTCGGAAACTTCGCCGCTGCCCACAAGCTGCCCGATGCGCTGGATTTGCGTGCCGTAGAACGGCTTGCGGTGCAGCATGAACTTGAAGCCGTTATGGTCCGGCGGATTGTGGCTGCCGGTCACCATCACCGCGCCATCGGTCTCATGCAGGCAGGAGGCGTAATACAGCATCGGCGTCGGCCCGCGCCCCACGCGCAGCACCTCCATGCCACCCGCAATCAGGCCCGCCACCAGTTGCGGCTCCAGATCCGGCGAGGACAGGCGGCCGTCATAGCCCACCGCGACGGTGCGCCCGCCATCCTCGGCCACCATCGTGGCAAAGCCGCGCCCGATGGCATAGGCATCCGCCGGGTGCAGCGTGCGCCCAACGATGCCGCGGATGTCGTATTCGCGCAGCACGCTCGGGTGGAAGCTGTGCGTAAAGGCCATGCCGGGGTCAGCCCGCCATTTCGCCGGCATAGGTGCGCAGGAAGGCGCGCACCGCCGGGGCCAGATCGGGCCGCTTCAGGGCAAAGGCAATCTGCGCTTCCAGGAAACCCACCTTGTCGCCGCAGTCGAAGCGGCGGCCCTCGTAGCGCAGGCCGTGGAACGGCACCAAACCGATCAGCTTGGCCATCGCGTCGGTCAGTTGCACCTCATTGCCCGCCCCGCGCTCCATCCGTGAGAGGAACTCGATCACCTGCGGCATCAGCACATAGCGCCCGATGATGGACAGGTTGGACGGCGCATCTTCCGGCTTGGGCTTCTCCACCAGGCCACGCACCTCCACCAGACGGCCGTCATCGTGACCGATGTCCAGAATACCGTAGCGGTTGGTCTGCTCGCGCGGCACTTCCGTCACGGCCACCACGCAGCCGCCGGTTTCGTAATAGGCATCGGCCAGTTGCTTGGTGCAGGGCGTGTCGGACAGCACCAGATCGTCCGGCAGCAGAATGGCAAACGGGTCATCCCCGATGAAGGCCCGCGCGCACCAGATGGCATGGCCCAGCCCCAGCGGCTCCTGCTGGCGCACGGTGGTGATGGACCCCGGCGGCAGGTGGTTGGAGCGCAGTTCGCGCAGCGCATCGGTCTTGCCGCGCTCTTTCAGCGTGGCTTCCAGTTCGTAGGCGATATCGAAATGTTCCACCAAAGCGGTCTTGCCGCGCCCGGTGACCATGCAGAACTGCTCGATCCCGGCGGCGCGGGCTTCCTCGATGGCGTACTGAATCAGCGGCTTGTCCACCACCGGCAGCATTTCCTTGGCCATCGCCTTGGTGGCGGGCAGAAACCTTGTGCCGAGACCGGCAACCGGCAGTACGGCCTTGCGAAGCGGCTTGATCACGGATGCGCGTTCCCTCTACCGGCCGTGCGATGCGTTCACGTAGCCACGCATTGCGGCTGGATTATGCCCAGATTGGTCGCACGGTGGCCCGATACAGGCAAGCGCCGCTCAGCCCAGCAACACGTCGCGCGCCTGATTGATGCGCGACGCCAGCCAGTCAGACCCGCCGCTGTCCGGATGCGCCTTGCGCATCAGCCGCAGATGCGCCGCCCGCACCGCCTCGGCATCGGCGCCCGGCTGCAACCCGAGCACGGCATAGGCTTCCTCCCGCGACATGGTGCCCCGCCCCGGCGCCGGGCGGCGCGGGCCGGCGTTCGGGCGGGCGGATGTCTTGCCCGGGGGCAGCACCCAGCTCCAGCTCATCAGGGCGGCAAACACCAGCACGATGCCCGCCGAAAACCACCGCCCGGT
>CAIPHQ010000067.1 GCA_903864895.1 uncultured Rhodospirillales bacterium | reverse complement strand
TTCGGTGTACCAGCCATTGCGCAGCAGCACGAATGGCAGGCCGGTGGCGCGGATGGCGTCCTCCGTCTGCCGGTGTTCCGCCGCAAGGCCGAGCGTGGACGTGCTGGCGTGCAGAATGCTGGTGTAGGCGAGCAACGCCACGCCTGCCTGTTGTGCGGCCGCGATCACCGACTGGTGCTGGGCAAAGCGGCGGCCGATGGCGTTGGAGGAAATCAGCAGCACCCGCTCAATGCCCGCCAGCGCCGCGGTAAAACTCTCCGGCTGGTCATAGTCGGCCATCCGCGCCTGCACCCCCTGCGCGCTGAATGCGGCAGCAGCTTCCTGGGAACGTACCGCGACGGCAATCTCGCCGGCCGGTACACGGCGCAGCAGGGCGGCGACGGCAAGCTGCCCAAGTTGGCCGCTGGCACCGGTAACCAGCAGGCGGGGACGGGGTTGGGTCATTGGAACTTCTCCGCTATAAAGTCTCAAAATGAGACTTGGTCTTAGATGGAGACCATTTGCATATTTGAAAAGTAGGCATTTTGCAGTACCCTGGTCACCGCGAAGGAACCACGATGCCCGAACACCCGCCCGCGCCCGCCCGCCCCGGGCTGGATTTCGCCGCCTGGCAAGCCGCCGGGTTCGACCCGGCGCGCTGCCCGGTGCGCAACGTGCTCGACCGGATCGGCGACAAATGGTCGATGCTGATGCTGACGGCGCTGGCTGCCCGGCACCGCCGGTTCGGCGAACTGTTCCGCGTCATGCCCGATATCTCCAAGCGGATGCTGACGCAGACGCTGCGCGATCTGGAGCGGGATGGGCTGGTCACACGGCACGTGTTCCCCACCAAGCCGCCCGGCGTGGAATACCGCCTGTCACCGCTGGGTCAGTCCGTGCTGGAACCGCTATCGGCCCTCGTTGGCTGGGCGGACCGGCATTTCCCGGATATCGAGGCCGCCCGGGCGCGGTTTGACGCGGCCCAGACGGGCCAGCCCGATACCAGTCTGATCGAACAGGACGCCGCCTGAACCGCCCTTGCTGATCGCCCGCAGATCGGCGAAAGCCACCGCATCGAACCCGGAGCCACGAATGCCGCGCGCGCTGAATATCGCAGTCCAGATGGACCCGATCGAGACCATCAACATCGATGGTGATTCCAGCTTCGCCCTGATGCTGGCCGCCCAGGCGCGCGGCCACAAGGTGTGGCACTACGAGGTGCGGCACCTGACACTCAGCGAAGGGGTGTCCAAGGAAGGCGCCAAGCGGGAGCAGCGCCTGCGCGCGGTGGCCCGCCCGGTCTCGGTGCAGCGGGTGCGCGGCCATCACTACACGTTCGGTGAGGCGGCGATCCTCGACCTTGGCACCATGGACTCGATCCTGATGCGGCAGGATCCGCCGTTCGACATGGGCTACATCACCGCCACCCACATGCTGGAACATATCCACCGCCCCGATGGGCGCGGCGGGCCGCTGGTGGTCAACAACCCGGCCAGCGTGCGCAACGCGCCGGAAAAGCTGCTGGTGACGCATTTCCCCGAACTGATGCCGCCCACGCTGGTCACCTGGGATGTGGACGCCATCAAGGGCTTCCGCGCCACCCACAAGGACATCGTGGTCAAGCCGCTGTTCGGCAACGGCGGGGCGGGCGTATTCCTGATCCGCCACGACGATCCGAACCTGAACGCGCTGCTGGAAATGCACTTCGCCCGCTCGCGCGAGCCGCTGATGATCCAGCGCTTCGAACCGGCGGTGCGGCAGGGCGACAAGCGCATTATCCTGATCGACGGCGAACCGGCCGGCGCCATCAACCGCGTGCCGGCGGCGGGCGAGGCGCGCAGCAACATGCATGTCGGCGGGCGGCCCGAGCGCAGTGACCTGACCGCACGCGACAAGGAAATCTGTGCCGCCATCGGCCCATTGCTGAAGGAACAGGGGCTGATCTTCGTCGGCATCGACGTGATCGGCGACTGGCTGACCGAAATCAACGTCACCTCGCCCACCGGCTTGCAGGAAGTCGCCCGCTTCGACGGCGTCGATCTGGCCACGCAGATCATCGAGGTGATCGAGGCGAAGGTGGGGGCGTAGCGGCCTACCCCTCCGCCATATCCCGCCGGATCAGCGGCGTCAGGATCGTCGGCATCCGCAGCACGCGGGTGCTGGTGATCGGGCTCTCGATGCCCAGTTCGTCGAATCGGTGCTTGATGCGCTGGTGCAACTCCCGCACCACCGCCCAGCGCTGGCCGGGCAGCGTCATCACGCGGGCGCGCAGGATGTAGGCGAAATCGACGAATTTCTCGATGCCCATGATCTCGATATCGTCGCGGATGGCGGAGGCCCAACCCGGCTCGCCCCGCATCCGATCGGTGATCTCGCGAATGATGCCGCCGATCCGCTCCGGCTCCTCGTTCAGGCCCACGGCGATGTCGATCACCGCATAACCGAAATCCCGCGTCATGTTGGTCACGGTGGTCACGGCGCTGAACGGCACGATATGCACCGAGCCATCCAGCGCCCGCAGCCGGATGGTGCGGATCGACAGGTTCTCCACCGAGCCGGTCAGCCCGGCCAGTGTGACCACGTCGCCCACCTGCATGGTGTTTTCCAGCAGCAGGAACAGACCGGTGATGATGTCCTGCACCAGTTTCTGCGAGCCGAAGCCGATGGCGATACCCAGCACACCGGCACCGGCCAGCAGCGGTGCGATGTTGACGCCGATTTCGCTCAGCACCGTCAGCCCGGCGATCAGCGCGATGGAGACCATCAGCGTCGTGCGGAACATCGGCAGCAGCGTGCGCAGGCGGGCCGCGCGCGCGGCCTGATCGTCGCGTGACAGCACTTCCAGATGGTGCTGCGCCGCCGCGTTGGCCCCTTCCCAGGCCAGCAGCGACATCAGCACCGTCACACCGATGGTGATGAGCGCCGAGACCAGCCGTTCGCCCAACGCGCCGCTGGCAAACCAGGCCAGGCTGTCCAGCCCCCAGGCCTGAAACAGGATCACCACCGCCATCGCAATGATGGTGGCCGACACGACGGCACGCAGCAGCGGGTGATAGCGGCGGCTGCGGCCCTCCAGCGACGGGTAACGGGCGCTGAGACCGGCATCGAGGCTGAACACCCGGTCCAGCGCCGACATCGCCGCCACATTGGCCAGCCGCGCCGACACCAGAATCACGGCCGTGACCACGAATATCCATACCAGACGGGCAAACCCGTCCGGCACGTTGAACGCCCACACCAGCCACAGCGCAGCGAGGTAGAAGATCGCGACGATATGCCAAACCGCCGCCGCACGGCTGCGCATGCGCGCCACCACCCCGGTGCCGCCTGCGCGGCCGCGCAGAAAATCAGACACCGGGCGGCGCTGTTGCAGCACCACCACCGTCAGCATGGCCAGCACCGCCAGCACGACCAGTTTCAGCATGGCGTCGTGCGCCACGCGGTACAAGCCGAACAGCAGGCCGACCTCGGCCATCGCGTAGCCGCAAATGCCGGTGACCGCGATGCGCTGCACCCAGCGGACCACGTACTGCGCCATGCCGTCCTGCATGTGCAGCAGGCGCAGCCTTGGCAGGTCGGGTGAGACCACGGCGCGGGTGAACGTGACCACCAGACGGCCGAGAATATAGGCGTGGACCACCGCCAGAATCACCAGCCGCGTGGTGCTCACCCCGCCGAGCCGGGTGCCAAGCAGCGCGTAGCCGGCAGCGGCAAAGGCCAGAATGGGCAGCAAACTCAGCAGAAAGCGGCCCGCCACGAACGGTGAGCGGCGCAACAGCAGCATCGCGGCCGGGCGGCGGCGATGGTTTTCGGTCTGCCCGGCCTCGGCTTCGGCAATCGCCTCATGGTCCGGCGGAATCCCGTCCGCCTCCGGCGCGCTGGCCGCCAGCCGGGCCAGCGGCCGGGCGAGCAAGCGCACCGCCACCCGCTCGGCGGCCAGCGACGCCAGCAGCACCACAAACAGCTTCCACGCCGTGTCCAGCACCTCCTGCCGTGCATCAGGGTCGGACGCGATATGGATCACCCAGCGCGAAAATAGCGGGAAATCCGTCACCGCGCGCGTGGTGTCCGCCAGTTGCGCCGACAGCGAGGACAACCGGTCCGACGCACTGACCAGCAGATCGGCGCCCAGACTGTCCGGCTGCAGCGGAATCGGCAGTTGCACCGCCGGAGGGGCAGCGGGCTTGGCGGCGGGTGGCGTGGTGGCGGCCAGCGGGGTAGTGGCCTGAACCGGGACAATCACCGGCACCAGCACCTGCGCAGCCCCGCCCGCCGCTGCGGGCACCTGCACCTGCAACTGCGCAGGCACAGGCGCGGCGGCCACCGGCGGCGCGGACAATGGCGGCGCGGACAATGGCGCCGCCCCCGGAGATGCCGATGGGGCGGGCGCGGCGGCCGGCAGGGCTTTCGCAAGGCCTTCCAGGACAGTCAGAAACTGCGTGCGCCTGGCGTCATCGCGCAGCACATCCAGCACCACCCGCGCCTGCTCCGCCGTCATCGGCGGGCTGGGCTGGGCGGTGGCTGCCGGGGCGGAGACCACCGGGGCTGTCGCGGGCGGCGGTGCTACGGGTTGTTCGGTGGCGGGTGGCACCGTAGCGGGAGGAACGGCGGCGGGTGGCGCAGCGCCGCCCCATGCACCGGCCGCCGGGCCGAGCAACGGCAGCACCGCCAGCGCCACCGCAGCCCAGCGCCGCACGCCAGGCAGCCAGCACCGCACATCAGGTGATGGCAAACGCGGCATTACCACCTAATCTGCCGCATGATCACGTTTCTTACCATTCTCGTCGCCCTTGTCATGCTGGCCACGCTGGGCGTGCTGTTCGCGGGCATGTTCGGCCTTGTCAACGGCGGCGGCAATCCCGCCCGGTCCAACAAGCTCATGCGCTGGCGCATCGTGCTGCAAGCCGCAGCCTTGCTGCTGTTCTTGCTGCTGCTGACATTGCTGCGTTCCGCGCGCGGCGTTTGACAGCCGCACAGGCCGCGACCTAATTTCCGCCGCGTCTATTGCACCTGCGAACGGCCGCGCCACTGTCGTCTGGCGCTGGCCGCAGCGGTGCATGGGCAACGCTTTTGCATCCTCCAGGAACGGCATCCAACTCCATGAAGATCCTCGTCCCCGTCAAGCGGGTCGTCGATTACAACGTCAAGGTCCGCGTGAAGTCGGACGGCACCGGCGTCGAGACGGCCGGTGTGAAAATGTCCATGAACCCGTTCGACGAGATCGCCGTCGAGGAAGCCGTGCGGCTGAAGGAAAAGGGCATCGCCACCGAGATCGTGGCCGTCTCCCTTGGCACCGCCGCCTGCGCGGAAACCATCCGCACGGCGCTCGCCATGGGCGCCGACCGTGGCATCCTGGTGGAAACCGACGTCGACCTGCAGCCGCTGGCGGTGGCCAAGCTGTTGAAGGCGCTGGCCGAGCGCGAGCAGCCCGGCCTGATGATCCTCGGCAAGCAGGCCATCGACGACGACATGTCGGCCACTGGCCAGATGCTGGCGGCCCTGCTGGGCTGGCCGCAGGGCACGTTTGCCAGCAAGCTTGTGTTCGAAAATGACGGCCTGACCGTGACCCGCGAAGTCGATGGCGGGCTGGAAACGGTGGCGCTGAGCCTGCCCGCGATCGTGACCACCGATCTGCGGCTGAATGAGCCGCGCTATGCGAGCCTGCCCAACATCATGAAGGCGCGCAAAAAGCCGATTGAAACCCTCAAGCCCGCCGATCTGGGCGTGGACCCGGCCCCGCGCCTGACCGTGGTGTCCGTGGTGGAACCGGCCAAGCGCAAGGCTGGCGCGAAAGTGGGGTCGGTGGCCGAACTCGTGCAAAAGCTCCGTACCGAAGCGAAGGTGATCTGATGACCGCTCTCGTCCTGCTCGACCACGACGGCAGCAGCATCAAGCAGCCCGCCCGCTCCGCCGTCGCCGCCGCCTCCAAGCTGGGTGAAGTGCACGCGCTGGTGGCCGGCCACGGTGCCCGCGCCGCCGCCGAAGCCGCGGCCCGCCTGCCCGGTGTATCCAAGGTGATCTACGCCGACAACGACGCCTTCGCGCACGGCCTCGCCGAGCCGATGGCCGCCCTGCTGGTGGCGCTGGCCCCCGGCTACACGCATCTGCTGGCCGCCGCCACGGCCTCCGGCAAGAACGTAATGCCGCGCGCCGCCGCCCTGCTGGATGCCCAGCCGATCAGCGACATCGCAGGCGTGATCGACGCCGACACGTTCGTGCGCCCGATCTACGCGGGCAACGCGCTGGCCACCGTGCGCAGCAGCGATGCCAAGAAAATCATCACCGTGCGCGCCGCCAGCTTCGACCCGGTGGCCACCGAGGGCGGCAGCGCCAGC
>CAIPHQ010000066.1 GCA_903864895.1 uncultured Rhodospirillales bacterium | reverse complement strand
GGAACGCGGCATGGCCAATGAACGCTACCCGCACCGGCCCCATATCCGGCGCGGCCATGCGCTCGGCAGGGGCGGCGGGGGCCAGTTCCACATGCGGGTGCACCACCATGCCGGCGGGTGTCAGGCCGGTGGCACGCAGCCACCATGTCTGCGCCACGTCTGATGGGGCCACCAGTGTGAATGGCACGGACTCGAACAGCGCCCGCATCCGCCCCAGATGCGCCGCCCGCTCAGCGCCGTGGGCACAGATGCGGCAGGCCATGCTGTCCGGCGGCGGGGCGGCGCAGAACGCGATGTCGTTGCGCAGCAGCCGTGGGCTGCCGCAGCCCGCGCCATAATCATGCGCCCAGAACAGCGCCCGCGCCGGGCGCAGCGCACCGGCCAGCGCCGCCACGTCCTCGGGGCGGTGGCCGTGCAGATTATGCACCACCAGCAATCGCGCTTCGGGCAGATCTTCGGCCATCAGCGCCGCGACGGCGCCGTCAGCCAGCACCACTCCCAGCACCGCGCCATCCAGAATCACCGCCAGCCACAGCGGCGCACTGCCCGGCGCGGCCAACCCAAGGCGTGGTGCTGCGGGCGACAGATGCAGATACGCCACGCCATCACCGTTGAACTTGCGCTGTTCATCGGCGATCAGCAGTTGCGTGCCGCCGGGCACCTTGATGTAGCGGTCATGGCTCAGCGCCACCGCCACACCACGCGCCCCGGCGCAGGCGTGCAGCAGGCTGTGCCGCAGGCCGGCGCTGTCCAGCACGGGCAGGCCAGCCGGCGGCAATTCCACCGGATCGGCTGCCGGCAGCACCTGCGCCAGTTCCCGCCGTAGCCGCGCACCTGGCGGTTGCGGCGCGCGGCCCTCGCGGCGGCCCTGCG
This sequence comes from uncultured Rhodospirillales bacterium, assembly GCA_903864895.1. Classification (GTDB taxonomy): domain Bacteria; phylum Pseudomonadota; class Alphaproteobacteria; order Acetobacterales; family Acetobacteraceae; genus CAIPHQ01. The sequence continues at coordinate 1,496 of CAIPHQ010000066.1, read as the reverse complement.
CCAGATAATGCCAGAACGGGTTCAGCCCGGCGTCGCGAATGTCCGGGTTGGCGCGCAGGTAATAGCCGGTGTCGAACCAGTCGGCGGGGTCACGCCCCTCCCGCCAGCCGGTGTCGCAATAATGCCCCGCCGGGTCCGCGCCCGCGTCGCGCACATCGCCGTAGCGGTGCAGGTAGAACGCCGCGTCCAGATGCTCGGCCACCAGCATCCGCGCCGGATCAGCAAGGGACTGGCTGGGCAGGGCAGGAAACAGATGCCCGGAATAGGACTGGTCCATGCGGCGCGGCTGGCCTTTTTGGCGAGGGGGGCGGCAATGCCTCAGCCTCGCCCGTCCGGCTTAACAAAATCTTGCCTCAGCCCACCGCCGGGCGCCGCCGCACGCCGAACATGCGCCGTATGGCAATCCGGGCCGGATGTTCAAACCAGCGCGTCGAGGCATAGGCCGCCAGCAGTGTCAGTATCATCGGCACCAGAATCCGCAGCGCGTCGTCGTGCATGGCGAAGCCCAACACATGCCGCGCGAAATCGCGCACCGGCCAGTGCAGCAGATATATGGCGTAGGAGATGGCGCCGAGCCCATGCACCGGCCGCCATGCCAGCAACCGTGCCACCCATGTGCCGGGCGCCATCAGCCCCAGAATCAGCACCGGCGCCAGCACCACGCAGCATTGGCTGTTCCAGCCGCCAAACGGGGCCAGCGCCACCACCAGTGCGAACGCCAGCGCAATCAGGCTGGCAAACCGCCCCGCCAGCCGTGCCACCGCGCCGTTCTGCCGCCACAGCAGATACGCGCACCACCCGGCCACCGCCATCGTCACCGCGCGGGTCAGCGCGGTCCAGTACGCCCACGCATCGGCGGGCGGCGGAAAGCCGATTTCGTTCACCGTCGAGTCGTAATGCCGCAAATACATCGCCACGCTCGCCAGCGGGGCTAGCGCCAGCCCGGCCACCAGCCAGCCCGGCGGCAGCGTCCGGCCCCGGCGCGCGGCGGCGTACAGCACCGGAAACACCAGCACGTAGCAAAACACTTCCGCCGAAATCGACCACGCGGGCGGGTTCCAGAACCCGCTCAGCGCCGGAATCGGCCATGCGCCCAGCATCGAGGCCTGCTGCGCGAACTGCCGCGCCAGCAGCACGGCATCGGCCCCGGCAAAGGCGTGTTCCCGCCAGATCAGTCCGATGGCCAGCGTGAACACCGTTGCGGCCAAATACAGCGGATAAATCCGCCCCGCCCGCGCCGCGTAATATCCGCGCAAATCCAGCCGCGCCGTCTGCCCGGCACCGTACACCAGACACAGCGTAAAACTGCTCAGGCAGAAAAACAGGTCCACGGCGGCGTTGTTGAACACCAGCGGCTGCAACGCCGGTATTTTCCACAGCCCGTAATGCGACAGCATCACGTCCAGTGCCGCAAGGCCGCGCAGCCCGGTGAGTTGCCGAACCTCGCGCGCCGCGCCGCTCACCCGCCGTCAGCCCACGCGGCGGGCGGCGAAACT